>DILC01000030.1:0-44417 GCA_002424865.1 Rhodocyclaceae bacterium UBA5602
ACGGCAATCGCATCAATAGCTCGCCGCAAAAAAATGCTGCCGCCGCCGTCTCGCCAGCGCCGACTTTTTTATTCACTTCCCCTTAATCAGCTTCTTCTCTTCTTCGCGCCGGGCACGAAACTCTTGCAGTCGCGCATCCACTTGCGACTGTTCATAGAAGCTGCCGTCTCCGGCTTTTTGCGCTAGTTCCAGTTGGCCTATGGCTTCGCTTAAACGGCCGGTCAGGGCATAGGCTTCGGCTTGCGCGCGATGCTGCTGCAAACGCTGGCCCAGGGCGGCATAGGTTTTGGCTTGCAGGCTATGCGCAAGGCTGTCGTTCGCGTGGCTGAATAAATCATCTTGCGTGATCTTCAGCGCTTCTTTGGGCTGGCCTGCGGTGAGCAAGGCTTCTATCAAGGCATACACCACCGCACGCTCTTGCGGGTAGCGCTTGTACGCTGCGCGCAATATCGCCACCGCCCCTTTGGCGTCATTCTGTTTGCTGCGCAAATCAGCCGCCAAGGTCAAAAACAAGGAGGACTCAGCTTTTAACTGCCGAATGTTTTCCAACGATTTTTCGGCTGCGGCCAAATTGCCTGCACGCAGATAGCTTTGGCTCAGACCGTAATGCACGGCAGCCGGATCGCCTGCATAGGTCTTGTTTTTTAGCTGAGTTGAAAAATAGGTAACCGCATCTTGCGCTGTACCTTCTTGTGCGCGCAGCTTGGCGCGGACCAATTGAAACTCCAGGGAATCCGCGACTTGCTTATAAGGCAAACCTTGGATTCGGTTGCCAATGTCGGCCAGGCGCTCGGTGGTCAGCGGGTGGGTGCGCAAATAACCCGGGGTGTTGTTGTCATAGAGCCGGCCATATTTTTGCAGCCGCTCAAAAAAGGATTCCATGCTGCGCACGTCATACCCTGAGCGATTGAGCAAATCCAGGCCAAGCCGATCCGCTTCGCGCTCAAAATCCCGCGTGTAATTAAGCTGGTTTTGAATGTTCACTGCCTGCCCCGCCGTGGCGGCTCCCATGGCCAGATCGGGGTTGCTCCGTGCGGCCAGCACGGCGACAACCAATGCCGCGATGCTGGCAATCTGCCCTTGCCCGGCTTTGCTGATCATGCGCGCTTGATGGTGTTGCGTGACATGCGAGATTTCATGCGCAAGAACCGAGGCCAATTCAGACTCGGATTCCGCCGCCAGAATCAAGCCCGTGTGCACACCGATCACCCCGCCCGGAACAGCGAACGCGTTCAATGAGGAATCCCGCAGGGCGAACAACGATACCGTCAGGCGCGTCTCTTCGCTATGGCTGGCGAGCCGGTTGCCCAGGCGATTCAAGTAAGCATTCACTTCCTCATCACCCAGCCAGGACGGATCGTGCCGCAACGCATTGAGCACTTGCTCGCCAATACGTTTTTCAAGCGCGGGCGACATGTCGGCTTGCGCGACATCGCCCAAATCAGGCAAACCATTCGCCCGTAGCGGTTGCGGTATGGAAAAGGACAGCGCACAAGCCAAAAACAACTGGAGTGAGAGCAGACGTGGTTTCATGCCGCTATGATACCGGCTTGGCTCACCTTGCCCAGGCCAGCCGTAAAATTCACCCTTCATTTATTGTAAAAAAGTATCTCATGTCTTCCTCCTTTCCTGATTCCCCGCTCACGCATTTTGATGCCACCGGCCAGGCGCACATGGTCGATGTCGGCCATAAGGCCGAGACCCTGCGGCGTGCCCAAGCCCAGGGCAGCATCACGATGGCACCGGCTACTTTTGCCATGATCCATGCAGGAGACGCCAAAAAAGGCGATGTTTTGGGCATTGCCCGCATCGCGGCCATCCAGGCCAGCAAGGCCACAGCCAGCCTGATTCCGCTCTGCCACCCCATCGCCCTCACGCGGGTGGCGGTCGAGTTCACGCTGGATGCGGCCAACAGCCGCATCACGATGGATGTCAGCGCTGAAACCTTTGGCCGCACGGGGGTTGAGATGGAGGCACTGACGGCCGCCTCGGTTGGGCTGCTGACCATTTACGATATGTGCAAAGCCGCTGACCGTGGCATGGTGATCGAAAACATTCGCCTGCTGGAAAAGTCGGGCGGCGCATCGGGTCACTGGGTTGCTACTGAATCGCACTAACTCGCCCTGACATTGTCTTACCGGGCTTTTCATCCTCGCCTGTTCATTCCCGACACACCATGACTGCAATTTCCGCCACGCTGTCCCTTTCATCACCCCACGCCACGCCGCGCGCGCGCGCGGTGGCCATTTGGCTGTTTGCCTGTTGCGCCATGGTGTTTGCCACGCTGATTATTGGCGGCATGACGCGGCTCACCCATGCGGGCCTGTCGATCGTTGAATGGCAGCCCCTGGTGGGTGCCATCCCGCCGTTAAGCCATGCGGACTGGCAAATCCTGTTTGCCAAATATCAGCTCACGCCAGAATTCATCCTGCGCAACCACGACATGGCCTTGTCCGGCTTTCAGTCCATCTTCTGGTGGGAGTGGGCGCATCGCCTGTCCGGACGGCTCATCGGGCTGGTCTTTTTTGTGCCTTACCTCTGGTTCATCCTGCGTGGCCAATTACGGGGCAAGCTGGCCTGGCGCGTGCTGGGTTTTTTCATTCTTGGCGGCCTGCAAGGCGCCATGGGCTGGTATATGGTGCAAAGCGGGCTGGTGGATGACCCGCGCGTTTCTTCCTTGCGTCTCGCCGCGCATTTGGGGCTGGCCTTTCTGCTCTTTGGCCTGATGCTCTGGACGGCGCTGGGTATTTTGCAACCCAGGCGCGGCTTGGGCGCCGTATCGCCAACGCCGACTTTTTCCTCTGCGCGCACAGGCAATGCCGACGTTTCGAGATTTACCCGCAAACTCGGTGCGGCCTTGATCGCCCTGGTATTTCTCATGGTGCTCTCAGGCGCCCTGGTCGCTGGCATTCACGCGGGCCTGGCATACAACACCTTTCCGCTCATGAACGGCCATCTCATCCCGCCGGAGACCTTTCAGTTACAACCCCTATGGCAAAATCTTTTCAACAACATGGCCACGGTGCAACTTAATCACCGCACCATTGCCTGGACGCTCATGGGGCTGATCCCCTGGTTTGTCTGGCGTGTGCGCAAAGAATCCCCCGCTGCCCGTGGCATCGCGCTCGTTTTATTCATTTGGCTAGGCGTGCAAGTGGGCTTAGGGGTAACCACCCTGCTGCTGCGCGTGCCGGTGCATTTGGCAGCGGCGCACCAGGCGGGCGCGATGATCCTGTTTGCCTTGGTGCTCTGGGTCAATCACGCCATCCGACGGCAAAATTAAGGCGTGCTGGCGCCATTCCCCAAACTATTCGTAGCGAATCTCAACGATATCCAGCTCGCGCACGCCGCCTGGGCTGGCAAAGCGAATCAGGTCCCCCTCGCGCGCTTTCAATAGCGCGCGCGCCAAGGGCGAAATCCAGCTGATCAAACCTTTGTCCGGCCGGGCTTCGTCAATGCCAACGATTTTGTAAGTCGCATCAACCCCCGCTTCATCACACACCACGACAGTCGCGGCAAAGAAAACCTGCTCGCTGTTTTCCTGTGCGGCGGGATCAACCACCACGGCAGACTCCAGCCGCTTGCCCAGAAAACGAATGCGTCGATCAATTTCGCGCAAGCGTTTTTTGCCGTAAATGTAATCGCCGTTTTCTGAACGGTCGCCATTCCCCGCCGCCCAGGAAACAACCTGCACAATGCTTGGCCGTTCCACTTTCACCAGTTGTTCAAACTCCGCCCGCAGTGCCGCATGACCTGCCACTGTCATGTAATTTTTAACGCCAGCGGGCAGCGAAGGCGCGCTGCCCGCTTCTTCGTCCTCGCCATCCCCAGGCGCGTTCGCCGCATCAATAAAGGCTTTGCTCATTCCATCTCCATCGCTTTTTCAACTACCGCTACTCAATCAATCTTGTTCGTCATTGCATAAGCGCCTATCCCAAAGGCTGGCGCGAATCAATTCAAAAGTACCCAGGACTTTCGTCTTTACAGGCTGCGCGCCCTTTCCTTGAACAGAAATAGCTAGCGTTACGGCCGCAGTTTCTCGCAATAAAACTGCCCCCCAGCCGCTACTATCCCGGTATGACAACGCAACTTACGCTATATAAAGAAATCAGCCGCTTATCGCAAGGCATGGTTGATGCGGCGCGGGCCAACGACTGGGACAGCCTGGTTGAGCTCGAACGCCATGTCGCCGCCTTGCGCGACAAGCTCATTGCCACTGACGCCAGCCTGACGCTCAGCACACCTGATTTGCAGCATAAACAAAGCCTGATCCAGCAAATTCTTGAAGACGATGCCGAAATTCGCCGCCATACCGAACCCTGGATGGAACGCATGCGCCAATTCCTGGACACCCCGAATGCGCAGCATACGCCGCCCACACGCAGCAGAAAACCGGCGATCACGCAGAAAAACACTTGATCGCCAGCCAATGAACAGTCAAGCAACGCTGTTCATGCCCCTTCGCCACCCAGTGCCCGGGTCAGGTCAGCCAGAAGTTGCGCCAGATTACCCGACATCAGGCTAAAGTCAGCGGCGAATAAATCATCGGCATTCTCGGCCTGCCGCTCGGCATCTTCCTTGAGGCTATCCAAAAAGGCCAGGCGTTTGATTTGCAATTGTTCAGTCAGCACAAAAGAGATGCGATCCTGCCAGGTGAGGCCCATGCGCGTCACTGCCTTGCCCGCCACAATGTGGTTGCGCACATCATCGCTATCCAGGTTATGCCGCACATAGCGCACCGCCGCCCGCTCTTCGGCCACGGCGCGCAGCTCGCAATCCCGATCGATCACAAAACCGCTGGGCGCCTCCCCCTCCGCCAGCCACTGGGTCATGGCGGTGGCCGGGGCAAGCTGGGTTTTGAGCAGGCTCAAGGGCAAATCCCCCAACGAGCGCTTGATCTGTTCAATCGCATCATCGGCACGCTGCGCCGAGGCGGCATCGACCACCAACCAGCGATTCACCGGGTCAATCCAAATATAGGTGAGGCTGCGTTTGGTAAAGGCGCGCGGCAGCAATTCCAGCGTCATTTGCTCCATGACCTCCTTGATCTGCTTCCTGCCGGGCTTATAGCCCTGCGCCGCTTCGATATCAACTAATTTATCTGCCGCATATTGGCGCACGATGCTCGTTGGCAACAACTTTTGCTCGACGCACAAGGCAATCAATTGCTGCTTTTGCTGGGTAAACACCAACTCATCCGCGTTTCCCGCATGAACGCGCGGCGGAGCCCAGCCACGCGCCATGGTGTCCGTTGCGCCACAGCCGACAAATAAGGCTTTTTGCATCGCGGCGGCCAACTCGTCGCTGGTGTATTGCCAGGCATCAGCAAGACGGAAAATCTGGAGATTACGAAACCACATAACAAGCGCACCTGAAAAATTTAAGGGGGGCGGATTTTACGCAAGCACAATGCAAAAAATGCAGCCACTGAAAAACCGGGGGCGGTTTATTCTTTCAATACATCGGCCCCTGCGGGCGGGGTAAACCGGAACAGGCCTGATTCGAGCACCGGATTAAGCTCGAAACGCTCAAACACCAAACGGCTCACCTGGCCAAAACTGTCGTGAATTTCCATGCTGACCGGCTGGTTGCCCCGCATGCCAATCACCACCCGCTCAAAACTGGCATCCGTCGCCTTGGGTGTGGCCTCAATAAATTCCACGCCATCCCGTGGCGGCAACTCCTTGAGCAAAAAACTCTTGTCAATATCCTGGCCGGCCAACAACGCTGCCGGGCTCGCACCCAGCGCATTACCGGCTTTTTTAATGGCGACTTGATTCAACTCAGGGTCAAAGCTCCACAACGTTTTACCATCACTCACCAGCAGTTGCGGGTAGGGTTTATCGTATGCCCAGCGAAACTTGCCGGGACGCTGCATGTAAAAACTGCCGCTCGACTGCTGCGGCTTTTTCCCCGATTTACTCAACACCGTCTGGTTAAATGCGCCTTGCGCGCCATGAGCCTGCACGCCAAACTGTTTTAGCTGATCCAGGCCCGTGGCTAAAGCCAATGGGGCCAAGCCCATGCCCGCGACAAAATAAAGACTACCGATCATTTTTTTCATGACAGGATTATCGCCCAGGCGAGTTGCGGGCGCTGTAATTTCTATCGCGCAATGGCCTAATCCCGTCCCGCAGCGCAACATCGCCCGGCCTGACGAAAAGTCAGGTTGATGCGTTGTTGCCCAAGCAAGGGATGGTTTCCCTCTTTGAGCGGCTGCACGCCATGGAAGCGCAAGCGATCCACACCGCCCCAAACCAGCACATCGCCATGAACCAGCGGGATGCGCTGCGCTTTATCTGCGCGTTGCAAGCCGCCCAACAAAAAAACCGCCGGCAAACCCAGCGAGACAGACACAATCGGTGCGCGAAGGTCACGCTCATCCCTGTCCTGATGCAACGCCATGCGCGCGCCGACCGCATAGCGATTCACCAAGCAAGCATCCGGCATAAAACCAGCAAACCCCGCTTGTGCCGCCGCTGTTTGCGCCAGCCGTAAAAACACTTCAGGCATGCCTGGCCACGGCTCACCGCTTTGCGGGTCGCTCGCTGAATAGCGGTAACCCCGGGTGTCAGATATCCATCCCAGCGGCCCGCAATTCGTCATGGCAACGGACATCGCCTGCCCGCGCGCAACGACCATATGACGGAACGGGGACTGGGCAACGATGCCCGGCAGTTCGGCAAGCAGCGCTTGCCCTTGCACCAAGCCATGCAGCAAAAAGGTCCCAGCGCTTAATTGCTCTGACCAGGGCCCGGCACTTTTATCCTGCGCAAACAAGTCGCCGTCCTGGCTCATCGGGAACAACCGATTCGTTTCATTCAGATCGCTCGGGGGCAATGACTTCACGGCCACCGGCGTGATTCATGGGCGAGACCAGCCCGGCTTTTTCCATCGCTTCGATCATGCGCGCAGCGCGGTTATAGCCTATGCGCAGGTGCCGCTGCACGAGCGAAATCGAAGGCCGACGGTTTTTCAGCACGATTTCGACGGCCTGGTCGTACATCGGGTCGGCTTCCGCATCCCCGCCCGCCGTCTCGCCAGCGCCGACTTCCTGGCCATCGCTTGCGCCGCCGGCAAGAATTTCATCCATATATTCCGGCGGG
Source organism: Rhodocyclaceae bacterium UBA5602 (assembly GCA_002424865.1). GTDB lineage: Bacteria > Pseudomonadota > Gammaproteobacteria > Burkholderiales > Rhodocyclaceae > Rugosibacter. Next base: position 7,107 of record DILC01000030.1, read on the forward strand.
CCAATTTTCTTTAAATGTTCCACCACGCGATGTACCTCGTTGTCATCCACAAAAGCGCCATGCACGCGCACCGGCAGGCCGCTGCCCGGCGGCAAATACAGCATGTCGCCCTGGCCTAGCAGGGCTTCCGCGCCCATTTGGTCGAGAATGGTGCGCGAATCAATTTTGCTCGACACCTGAAACGCAATGCGCGTCGGGATGTTGGCCTTGATCAATCCGGTGATGACATCCACACTCGGCCGCTGCGTGGCCAAAATCAGATGGATACCGGCCGCCCGGGCTTTTTGCGCCAGGCGGGCAATGAGCTCTTCCACCTTTTTGCCGACCACCATCATCAAGTCGGCCAATTCATCTATCACCACCACAATATGCGGCAGGGTGGTTAAAGGCTTGGGCGGCATGCCCGTATCCAGCAGCGGCGGGACGGGATCGGGGATGCTTTCACCCGCTTTTTCGGCTTCGTTAATTTTGCTGTTGAAGCCTGCCAGATTGCGCACGCCCAGGGCAGACATGAGCTTGTAACGGCGCTCCATCTCGCCCACACACCAGTTCAAGGCGTTCGCCGCCTTGGCCATGTCCGTCACTACGGGCGCTAACAAATGCGGAATACCTTCGTAGATCGAGAGTTCCAGCATCTTCGGGTCGATCATGATCATGCGCACATCTTCCGGGCCGGATTTGTACACCAGCGACAAGATCATCGCATTCACGCCCACCGATTTGCCCGAACCGGTTGTTCCGGCCACCAGCAAATGCGGCATTTTGGCCAGATCCGCCACCACCGGCTGGCCACCGATGTCTTTGCCGAGCGAAACAGACAAGTGGGACGCCATGCCGTGATAAGCCTGCGAACCGATGATTTCTGACAGGCGCACAATCTGCCGTTTCGGATTGGGTAATTCCAAAGCCATGCACGACTTGCCCGGCACGGTTTCCACCACACGGATGGACACCAAGGACAGCGCGCGCGCCAGGTCTTTCGCCAAACCAACCACCTGACTGCCTTTCACGCCCACCGCAGGCTCGATCTCATAGCGCGTGACCACGGGACCAGGGTAGGCGGAAACGACTTTGGCCGTCACATTGAAATCAGCCAACTTGCGCTCGATCAAGCGCGAGGTAAATTCCAGCGTGTCGTTGGAGGGCACATCGTCCGGATTGTGCGTGGGCTCTGTGAGCAAGTGCAAAGGCGGCAGCGCCCCCTCGGAGGCATCAAGAAACAAGGGCGACTGGCGCTCTTTCTCGACGCGCGCAGCCGCTTTGGGCGCCAAGGGAATATCCAGCGTCACCGGTTCAATTCTGACGGGAATAGCCGGGCTTTCCTCAACCTTGCGGCGTTCGGTTTCAACCACGGCCTCGCGTTGCACCGCCACTTGACGCCCATAGCGGCGATCCTGCCAGCGTTCCCAGAATGCCCGGGCACCCGTCACGATGGCCTCCAGCAAACCACCAAATTTCTCTGCAATGCCCGTCCATGAAAACCCGGTAAATAAGCTAAAGCAGACCATGATCACGACCAGCAGCACGAGCGTGCCGGCAGAAAAACCCAGAAACCTTGCCGTCAGCTGGCTGATCTCCAAACCCAGCAAACCACCCGGCGCCAAAGGCAGCGCTGTCTGGATGCTCCAGAAGCGCATGGATTCGAGCCCGGCGCTTGCCAATAACAAGAACAAGAAACCAAGACCCGATTGCAGGAGAGATCGCCGATCAACATCAAACAGGCTGCTCAAGCGGTGATAGCCCCGCAGCAACAAAAAGAAAGGCAGCACAGCCAGCCACCAGGCAGACAAGCCAAACAGAGAAAGCAGCAAGTCAGACAGCCAGGCACCCATGCGCCCACCGGGGTTCATCACTTGCGCTACGCTAACCGCGTGTGACCAGCCCGGATCAACCGCATGAAAGCCCCACAAAATAATGGCCAGGTATAAGCCAAGCAGGCCCACCATGAGCCAGCGTGCTTCTTCTACAACAGCACTGACTCTCTCAGGCAGGGGGTTTGACCGGGATGCAGGTAAAGTACTCATGAAAGAAAAAGCTTACGCAAAGGCAATGGAATACAAATGAAAGAACGACGGTAAATAAAGGCAATAACCCTGACCAGCCATTGACAACCGTCCGCAATAAAACGTGGTTCCAAAGAGCATGCCCCTAACGCACATAGCGCCGATGAGCCGCCCCGAATCATGAAATCCATCAACTACTCGTTGCACCAAGGGCTGGCAAATGAACCCGCCCCGCCCATCCTCCCCTCGCGGAGAGGCTTCTACCCAGCGCGCTGCGCCCGGTGATTACACAGTGACACAGCGCATTCGCCCAGGCCTTTCACGCTAAGGGACATGCCCCCAAAGCACAGGGCCCGACAGCATTGATGACAACGCCCCTTGACCCCAGACTTACCGCGCCTGAGGTTGCATCGCGGGATTCAAGGCAGCCGGAGTACCAGGCTTTTGCGCTGGATTCAGGCCATCCTCAACCGCCTGGGCATTTTCCGCGTCAAGTGATTTTCCGTCCGCCAACAAGGCCTCTTCCGTGCGCTTGTTCATGATCACAATGCTGATACGGCGATTGATAGGATTGTAAGGGTCTTGCTTGTCAAACAATACTGTCGATGACATGCCAACAACGCGCATTATTTTATTATCATCCATCCCGCCCGCAATCAGCTCCCTGCGTGATGCGTTGGCGCGATTGGTCGACAGCTCCCAGTTGCTGAATTCACGCCCTCCGCTGGCATAGGGCTGGGCATCCGTGTGTCCTGCCAAGCTGATATGGTTCTCAACCTTGTTCAAGGTCTTTCCAATCTCGCGCAAAATAATCCGGGTATAAGGCTTAACCTCTGAACTCGCCGAATCAAACATGGGGCGATTCTTTTCATCCACAATTTGAATGCGCAAACCCTCGCTCGTCAGGTCAAGCAATAACTGGTTCTTGAACTGTTTCAACACTGGACTTGCCTCAATTAACCTCTCCAGCTCACCCTTTAACCCTTGCAGCTTTGCGCGCTCAGCTTTTTCGTATTCCGCTTTGAGCTTTTGCAAGTTAATGGTCTTTCTGGGTGCTTTAACGTCCCCGGATTTAACCTGCCCGGTCGATGCCGTTAAATCCTTGCCTCCACCTTGAATGACGGAAGAGGAGTCCCCCGAGCCGGAGCCTCCGGCAAGAGAGACCTTCAAAGGATTCTGGAAATAGTCGGCAATGCCTTTCAAGTCAGCCTTTGTCGTCGAACCAAGCAACCACATCAGCATAAAAAAAGCCATCATGGCTGTCACAAAATCGGCATAGGCAATTTTCCACGCCCCCCCGTGCGCACCACCCCCGCTTTTTTTGATTTTCTTGACCACAATGGGTCGCTTGGTATCGTCACTCATCCGCTTAGCTGCATCAACTTATGTAAACAGTGCCAAAAGAACCTTTTTACCGGTTTTTGCGCGCTTTTAAATCTTCTTCCAACTCGATAAAACCAGGGCGATCGCCTGAGTAAAGCACTTTGCGCCCGAACTCGACAGCGACTTGCGGGGCATAACCATTCATGCTGGCCAAAAGCACTGTTTTAATCACTTGAAATATCTTCCCTTCTTCTTCAACCTTTTGCTCTAGCTGACCAGCGATAGGCGCAATAAAACCGTAAGCGAGCAAAATACCCAAAAAGGTGCCGACCAGGGCGCCACCAATCATTTTCCCTAAAACAGCGGGCGGCTCCCCCACGGAACCCATCACATTGACCACGCCCATCACTGCCACCACAATACCAAACGCCGGGGTGGCATCCGCTAATTTAGCCACCGTATGCACCGGAACATGCGCCTCCTGGTGATGCGTTTCGATTTCTATATCCATCAAGTTTTCGATTTCGAAAGCATTCAAATTCCCCCCGACCATCATGCGCAGATAATCACAAATAAACTCCATCACGTGATGATCGTCCACAAGGTTTGGATACTTGGAAAAGATCGCACTTTCATGTGGATTCTCAATGTCATTTTCAATCGACATCAAGCCCTCTTTGCGCACTTTTGAAAGCGTCTCAAACAGCATCGCCAATAAATCCATATACAGCGCCTTGTTAAGCTTTGAGCCTTTAAAGACTTTAGGCAGCGCGCCCACCGTTGCCTTGAGCGCCTTAACACCATTGCCCGCCACAAAGCCGCCCGTGGCCAAGCCCAGGATAGCGAGATATTCCATCGGCACCCACAGCGCAGCCAAGCTGCCATGCACGGCATAAGTACCGACAGATGCAAGAAGAATAACGATATAACCAATAATTAAAAACATATCAATGCACCTTGAATGCCCTAGTTGATTTTAATGCCCTGCATAAAGCAGCTTCAGCAGTTTCCAGAAAGCCACTTAATAACCTACGCGGCAACCACCCGATTCTTGCCAGACCGCTTGGCAAGATACATGGCCGCATCGGCACGATCCAATGTTTCTTCCGGGTGTTCCATATCGTCAACCTCGGCTACTCCGCAGCTGAATGTAATTAAAATCCTTTCATCGTTCAGCATAAAGAAATTCTTCGTCAGCGCGCGCTGGACACGCGCCATCGCCTGAACTGCAACATCCACAGGGGTGTCGGGCAGCAAAACAACAAACTCTTCGCCACCATAACGCGCCAATACATCTTGCGGACGAAGCGTTTGCTGGACTATGGTTGCCAAGTGCACCAGCGCCGCATCGCCAACCGTATGGCCTCGCGCATCGTTAATCTGCTTAAAGTTATCGATATCAAGAAAAGCAACACTCAGAACGCCACCCAGACGTTTTTGACGTTGAATTTCCTTATGCAAGACTTCATCCAGCCCCTTGCGGTTAAGTGCCCCTGTCAATGAGTCATGACGCACTAACTGAGTAGTGGCGGATAACTCGTTCTGCAACCGCTCGACCGCCTGCTCAGCTTCAAGTACACGGCCTTGCAGCAGGCTCAATTCATCACGCGACCTGGCTGTGTCCAACTGCACTATGCGTGTTTCCTGTATCACTTCATTTAAGACAGCCGTGATTTCGGCAACATCTCTCGCCTGACTAATTTTTGCCGAAAATGTTTCAACCTTGCCGTGATAGCTGGCTGTCGTCTCGGAAAAATTGGTCAAATGATCCACAAAAGAAGCCAGCATCAACTTCAAGCGGTCATTGGCTGCAGTGAGATCCCGCTTGAGCATCCCTTGCTTGACCACCACATCTTTGATGCGGCTCTCAACCTCATCCAAGCGGCGTAACTCGAGCGGGGCGTCCAGCAAGTTACGAATCAGCTCAACCTGACCCGTCAGCCACTGATCTTCCAGCACCAGCTCGCTAATGTTATCGACAATCAGCCGCAGCAAACGCAATAAAGTGGCATGCAACTCAGTATCATCTTCAACTGCAAAATGAGCGCGATAGCTCAATCGCTTCAACCGCTCAGCGATTCCTGCCATGGAAGCGGCGTCATGAGCCTGCCTCACTGCGGCAGAAATCTCCCTAGTTTCACGCACCAGTTCTGGTTTTTTTTGCACCACAGAGATCAGCGTGTCATCCAGGAACTGCACCACCAGCGCTTGCAAAACCGACCATCCATCCTGCCAGCGCAAGGACGCTGGCGAAGCTTTCACTACGCTTGCAACAGCGCTGACCGCCTGCTCGCCAGCCTCTTGCGGCGCAACACCCGAAACGCCGCCGGACTTCTGCTGATAAAGCAGTACCTTCTGCCGCTCCCAAGCGCTGATCAGGGACTGAAGCCGAGAAAAAAGCAGATCGCCTGTTCCTGATGCGCTCAAAACGTGTTCGAGTGCCTGTTTTTTTTGGCTATCGGCCAAATCCTCATGCGAGGTTTCAAGTTGCCGCAGCAATCTGCGAATTAAATCAGCCCACGACACCATCGATTCCACTTGTGACGCAGACAACTCGACTAGCGCAAGCTTCAAATCCTGCCAACTTTTCTGTGCAATCGCCGCTTCCACCTGCCTGACAAAATTGATCTGTTTTGCGTTTTGACGGGGTAACTCGGCCTGCAAAGACTTTAACTCAGTCTCGGGAAATGCTTCAATCCCAACGATTCCTGAAATCTCGTGGAAGACTGTTCGATAATTATCGGGTGTAGGCTGCAGCTTTTGTAACGCCAACGAGCGCAAGGTCTCTCGTGCGACCTCAAGAGGCGAAAGTGACGAAGGTTTAGACATGCAAAGTATCCAGGTTATTAACGTGAAACAACGCCATTGGGCGCCAGGTCACTCCTCTCGCGCAGCGAGCCAGATAGAAACCTCCCCGCGAGGGGAGGATGGGAGGGGCGGGACTTATGCTGCCTTTCGCATGTTTCATCATCAGCGGGTGGTATTTGCTTACCACGAGCGTTAGGGCAGAATATACCTTAGTGCTTGCCTTAGCGTTTACCTTAGGGTCGCATGGAAAACTTAGCCTTAATTCGTGCTGAGCATGAAAGACAATATCTGCATCATTTTGACAGCCAGCTGTCTCCCGCCATCAGTTTTTCGCCTGGACGATAAAGATACAGTTTAGTTCTCCTGCGGTCAGGCACATCAACAATCGCTGCGGGGGCCAATTCGGAGATCGCAAAGCTATTACTGATGAGACATGAGCCAGGCACCATTTCGGCGTGCATTTTGACGCCCAGCCGGGACATTGGCGCAGGCGAGAGAAAGGCATAAACCACTTGGCAATCATGGAATGGATAAGTCCAAAAGTCCCCCCTGACAATGGAAAGATTAGCGATGCTTTGGGCATGCAGCCAAGCCCATGCCCAGGTTAAGGGCGCGTGCTCTATGCCAACAAACAAACAGTCCGGCCGCGCCCTGGCCAAATGCCTGAGCAAGGCGCCATCACCGCAGCCAATATCCATCACTTTGCAGGGCGTTTGGGGCAAAAGTGACAGCACCGCCTGCCGACTCGGCTGATTAGTCAAGTAGAGCGGGATTTGGCCTATGTCTGTGCGCCAGAAAACCAGCAAAACAATTAAAAAACAGGCAAGCCAGAACTCAGGAGGCAATGCAAGGCGATGAGCCAGCACAATACCGGGCATAAATACGGCATGTATCCATAACCACCAGACGGGAGCACGCAGGATTCTGGCTAGCAGCGCGGCAATCCCGCCCTGAAGGATGGCCAGAACCATCAGGTTCACCGGCGTCCACGTCGTTGGCCAAGGGACCAAGCCTGCACTCAGCCAGGCAAACAGCGGCAGCAATCCCAAAACAAGCGCAGCGCTCACCGCTTGAACGAGGAAAAAGCGCCTTAACGGATGCGCATTGTGTATTACCAAAGCTTGGCATCCAAAGAGGCCGCCCTGTCATTACCGCGGCCAGTCACTGGGCTGGCGTGGCTGTATTGCCTGGGGTTTCGTCAGGCGGGGTGACCGCGGCCTCGCCTTCTTCCTGTCCGGTTTTCGATGTTGAGATGGCTGCATATGATAATTGACCATCTTTCACGCTGAAACTGCCCAGCAAATCCCCCGGCTCCGGCGGGGGCGTTTGATAGGTCTGAAAAGCACAGTTTTCAAGCGAAGTGACATACCAGCGCTTGTCTGTATTCAAGATAAAAATATCCGGCTCCGGCTGATAAACATTTATCTTGAACTGGTCGGATGGAAGGTCTTTTAACACATAGCGCCGCTGACAATTGGGCAGCCCCGCAACAATGAGCGCACTCTCCCATGGCCCGCCAACATAGGCTTGATCGCGTACGATGGTCAATGACTGCTCCGGATTGCTGGTATAGAAAAAAGCGTGCTGGCTTTTTCCGCAGGCACTGAGCAAAACAGCACACCCCATCCACACCGCACAGCCCAAAAAGCCAGGCCAAGTGCATTTAAATCTGATCCACGCAAGCATTGCATTCACCTATTAAAAGCCAGTGTATTTTCAATCTTTAAACGGCCGCACGGACGTGCCAGCGGCGAGCGTCGCGAGACACCCGGCCGACGAGGGGCGCAAAAGAGGAAACGTTGAGCATTCATCCGTGGTTCAACCATCTCAGGCGGACACTGGGTCGAATGATATAAACGGTCATGAAGCTTACACGTGCCATCGCGGCTTAGCGCGACTCTTTAATCAAGCGTCCATTGGACGGCTGTATCGGCCGCACATTATGCGCATACAAGCGCGCAAAAATCGCCACTTGCTCGACTGACGCCTGAATCGGCTGCTTTAATACCAACCAGAGCACGCCTTCCATGCACGGCGGACGATTCAAAGACCCCATGAAGGTCCAATAAGTCCGTTTATCCGGCAAAAGCTTGCCCACATCCACCGGACTTACTGGCGTCACCTCAAGCGACTGCTCCAACGGCAAGTTATTCAAAACCGACTGGATAACGGGATGCTCGCTCCCCGCTTCAATCAGCAAGGCCAAAACCATCCATTGTCCATCACCTGCCTCATGAACGAGCTGCACTTCCATGTCATGCACCTGGCCTGCCACCTGCACTTCTGCCGGACGATGAAAGGTGGCATATCGCAACTCATAGCGCTTGCCGCCGACATTCACACCCAGGCCGCCTGCCACATTCATCTGAATTCCCCGGCCGGTATCAATAATGCGTACAAGCGCAGGCTTGTAATCAAACAGGAGCGCGTCCAGATCCACCTTGACCCCATCACGAATATCAATCGGTGTTTGTCGCTTGCCACTGGCGCACAACGCATACGCCTTATTCATGCGAGCCCATTGCGCGGGCCCCATCTCCGTTGCAGGATCGTAAGACCAGTCCTGCAGCTGCGCTACACCGTTTTTTTCCTGAACCGCGTCAACGTCTTTAACCCGCTCGCCGGACGGTCGGTTTTTTGGCGTTTTGCGCGGCCCTGACGTTGCGTAAATCAACTCGCGCAAGCGCTTGTCGGACTGTGGCTCGGCGCGGCGCGCTGGCAATTTGGCTGCAATAGGCGCGGTAGCGGCCATAGAGGCAGCAGGTGTCGTCTTCCCGGCCAGAGACGAGGGTAATGATTTAGGCGCAAGTCTCAAGGCTTGTCCAGGCAAATCAGCCGATGCGACAGGCCTCTTGAGTTCTGCAGGTGCGGACGCTGCCCGTGGCTTTTGAGCCGCACTTGCCGCCGCCCGATCAGCCGCCGCCTTGTCGTCCTCACTAATCTGGGGCAGCGCAATCAAGGATGGCTTTTCCGGTTTGGCACTGGATGATTTATCCGCCACCAAAACAAGCCCCGCGGCCTCTGGCCCGGACTGTGAGCCAACTGGGGACGGCCATGTGTCTTTGGCTGGCTCGTGGCTTTCAGCCTGGGCCAGCGCTGGCTCAGCAGGCTGGCATACCCTGCGCCACATCCGTGCCTCGATGCTCCCGGCTTGAACCGTATCCGCCTGTGCGCGGCTGACAGGCACTTCGCGAAGGCGCGTCTCGCCGCGGAAATAAGCCCGCCGCAGGGGTTTAATCCGGCGCGCGGCGCAATCATAAAAATTCTGCACCTGAATCACATCATAATTGCCGTCCATGCTGGCAACCGCCTGATCAAGCACCAGCCGACTCCAGGCAGTTGCGCCAGAGCCACTGCGTTCGATGCTTGCGCTGTTGATTTCAATCACATCGCCCTGCTGCGCAATAATCGTTTGCCAGCCCGCCTTGCCCATTGCGGCAGAGGCATTGGCGCTCAAAAAACACAGGACCAATGGACACAGGACCNNGCGGCAAAACCGATGACATATGCGTAGCGGGCATGGCGGCCAATCCGATCAACCGAATCCGCCTGAAAAAGCGCGACAAGAATACAGGCATACAGGCGAATACAGGCCAACGCATCCAGGCCATCAAACCTGGGTATTCATGATGTCATGGTAAGCAGAAACCAGCTTGTTACGCGCCTGCACCATTTGCTGAAAAGACAAATTGGCCTTTTGCAGATTGATCATGACATCCTGCAAATTAACATCGCTCTGACCGCCGGAAAAATCTTCCGCCATTTTCCGCGCATCCATTTGCGCAGCGTTCACCTGATCTATCGTTTTGGACAACACTTGCGCAAAGTCCGGCCCACCCGTGGGCGCGGCTTGGGTGGCGGCTTTGCCACTGGCAATGGAAGCCGTAGCGCGCAGCTCGGAGAGCATCAGGTCAAGTTGTCGTGTGTCGATTGCCATGGCAGTCACCCTGCTTGAATTCAAATTAGAGAAAATAAAGCAATCTGCATGCCATCAATTCAAAACTCATTCCGTATCATATGCCGTCACGAAGCCTTCGGCGCGATATTGATTCAGCTTGTAGCGCAAGGTACGCTCCGACATGCCCAAAATCGCCACCGCTTTCTTGCGCGACCCCTTGACCCGCGCCAGGGTGTCCAGAATATGCTGCCGCTCCAGCGCCTTCATGTTCGCAGGTACGGCCGTTGACGGCGTTACGGGAGCCTCGCCACCCGACACCGAAACTTGCGTAAAAGTCGGCGCTGGCAACACGGCGTCCTGCAATGATTTTACCGCCCCGGCGGCTGCATTGTCCGTATTTGCTGCATCCGCCCCGCCAGCCGCCCCCGCGCCCATTGCCTGCGCGTGGAGCGAGCCTTGCGCAACATCGCCTGCCAAGGATGAAATGGACGCCTGCGCAGCCAAGGGAGCCAAGCCCGATGCTTTTGTCAAAGACAGCGCATCGGCATCTATCCATTCACCGCTAGCCAAAATCAACGCCCGCTGCACCACGCTTTGCAGCTCACGTACATTGCCCGGCCAGTCATAATCTTGCAGCCGGGCTTCTGCCGCAGCGGTAAATTTTGCCGCATGCCCCATCTTGATTCCCATTTGCGCCGCCAATTTGCGCGCCAGGGGCACAATGTCTCCCGCCCGCGCCCGCAAGGGCGGGATTTCCAGCGGAAAAACATTCAAGCGGTAAAACAAGTCCTCGCGAAAACGCCCGGCCCGCACTTCTGCCGCCATATCGCGATTGGATGTCGCCAGCACACGAATATCTATTGCCACTGGCTTTTTGCCGCCAACCCGCTCGACCTCCCGCTCTTGCAACACCCGCAGCAATTTGGCTTGCAAGCCCAGCGGCATTTCCGAAATCTCGTCCAGCAACAAGGTGCCGCCATGCGCTTGCTCAAACTTGCCCGCCTGCGCTGTTTGCGCACCGGTAAAAGCGCCTTTTTCATAACCAAACAAGGTCGCTTCCAACAAATTATCCGGAATGGCGGCACAGTTAATAGCCACAAACGCCCCGCCCGAGCGTGCTGATTGCTCGTGGATATAGCGGGCAAAAACCTCTTTGCCCACGCCAGATTCACCCATGAGCAACACCGTGGCGTCCGAACGCGCCACGCGCGCTGCCAACAGCAATGTTGCCTGCGTTTTAGGGTCGCCCGCCACCACATCCTCTGCTGGTGCGGGCGGAATCGCATAACGCGCAATCTGGGCAATCAAGGTTTTCGGCTCGAAAGGCTTCAGCATGAAGTCGCACGCGCCGCCACGCATGGCAGCCACCGCCTTATCCACATCCCCAAACGCAGTCATCAAGAGCACGGGCAAACCGGGGTAAGCTGCATGAATCTCGCCCAGCAAGGTCAAGCCATCCATCGGGCTCATGCGTAAATCAGAGACCACCATGTTGAAGCCATGCTGCGCAGCGTTGGCAGCGCTGTGCAGTTGCGCTAGCGCCGCCGGCCCGCCATCCGCGCTGACCACTTGATGGCCTGCCGCTTCCAGCGTGAGCTGCAACGCATCACGCAAGGCCTCATCATCCTCAACCACCAGAATAGTCAGTTTTTCGGCCATGGCAGACTGATGGAAAATTGGGCGCCCATGCCCAGGCTTGAGCTCACTTCGATATTCCCGCCGTGCGCCAGCACCACCCCGCGGGCGATCGCCAAGCCCAGGCCCGTGCCCTCGCTGCGGGTCGTATAAAAAGGTTCAAACAACCGCGTAGCGGTCATTGCATCCATGCCGCAACCATTATCTTTCACCGTGAATATGAGCTTTTCATCCTCACCGCGCGCGGCAAGCTCAATGCGCGCGTCCGGGATCCCTTGCACCGCCTGCAAGGCATTTTCCAGCACGCTGGTGAGCGCACTCACCAACGACTTGCGCGTGCCGGTGAGCACAGCGCCCGCAGTGCCGTCACGCAGCATAAAACTTACCTGCTTGTTTTGCGCCAGCGGCTCAAAGTTCTGTGTCAATTCAGCCAATAAATCCGCAACCGCCACCGGCTCCCGCCCCAAGGCCTCGCCGCGCGCGAACAACAGCATGTCCTGAATGAGCCGCTCGATGTGCTTTAACCGCGCCACGGTTTTTTGTGCAATCGCTGACCGCGTTGCCGGCGGCAAGTTCGCATTTTCCAAATTGCCCGCATACAACAAGGCTGCGGCCAAGGGCGTGCGCAACTGATGCGCGAGCTGTGCGGCCATTTCACCCATCGCCGCCAGGCGCTGATGCCGCTCGGCCTGCGTTCTCAACTGCTGCGCCTCGGTAATGTCATGCAGCAGCACAATACGCCCGCCGGCTGAATCCAGTGGCGTGACCGCAATCGCCAGGCGCCGATCACCACACCAATACTCGCCCGGCGTATCGCTCGCCTGCAACGCATCGGCCTGGATCGCCGTCCAGCCAGCGCCGACTTTTACGCCGCCGAGCAAAGCGCTGGCCGCAGGATTGGCCTGCGCCACACAGCCGGCCTCGTCCAGCACCAGCACCCCAGCAGGCAGCGCATCCAGCAATAAGCTCAAGCGCTCGGTCAAGGCGGCCTTCTCTTGATATTGCTGGCGCAACGCGCCATTGGCTACCTCCAGCTCCTCTGTCAGCCGGGCAACTTGCCCCTGCAAATCGCTGTAGGACTTGCTCAGCTCATCGGATGCCTCGCTGAACAAACGGAAAGCTTCCGCCAAGCGCTGCGCTTCATCGCGCGACACGTCCACAGCCGGCGGCAGGGCGGACGCAACATCAACAGGATGAGGGGAAGGAAGCATAAGCGCTGATCATCGCAGAATCAGCCAGGACAAACAAGAAAACGAGCAGCTGATATACCGGCAATTATTGCCGCTTCTTGGGCTAACCATGAAGCGCTGCGCATGGCATACTCTGTACGCGAGCAAATCGACTCGAATCAATCTCCCATCCCGCAACAGTCATGGCCGAAACTGCTACCGTCCCATCGCCATTTCCATTGTCAATGGCTGCTTTTATGCGGCTGAGTAACCAGCAAAAGCTGGCGGGGATGGTTGCCGTCTCGCTGTTCATGGCACTCTTGATTGGCGGTTTTTTATGGACACGCGAACCTGATTATGCCGTACTGTTTTCGATCCAGGACGAAAAAGATGGCGGACAGATCGTCACCTCGCTGCAACAGCAAAACATTCCGTACCGCTTCAGCGAAGGCGGCCACGCCATCCTCGTGCCGCAAAATGTCGTCCATGACACGCGTCTGCGTTTAGCCGCCCAGGGCCTCCCCAAAGGCGGGCTGGTCGGTTTTGAACTGCTGGAAAACCAGAAAATGGGGATTAGCCAATTTGCTGAACAAATCAACTATCAGCGTGGCCTGGAAGGCGAACTGGCAAGATCCATTCAATCGCTTGCCGCTGTCAAGGGCGCACGCGTGCATCTGGCCATCCCCAAGCAAACCGCCTTTTTGCGTGATGAACAAAAAACCTCCGCCTCTGTGCTCGTTAGCCTCTACCCAGGCCGCACGCTGGAACCGATTCAGGTCGCAGGCATTGTTAATCTGGTTGCCTCCAGCGTGCCGCAACTCAACCCCGGCAATGTCTCTGTCATCGACCAGGAAGGCCGTTTGATATCGCAATCTCAAGACCCCTTCAGAAACGCCGGGCTTGACGCAAATCAGATGAAATACGTGCGCGAAATTGAAGCCAGTTACGCAAGACGTATCCAGGACATTCTCTCTCCGCTGGTGGGGGCTAGCAACGTTCGCGCGCAGGTAACGGCCGATGTTGATTTCTCGCAAACAGATCAGGTGGCAGAAATCTACAAGCCCAATCCAGCGCCTGAGACCGCTATTCGCAGCCAGCAAATCAATGAAGCCGTCAATGGCCCGCCTGCCGCATTGGGGATTCCAGGGGCGCTGACCAATCAACCGCCCGTCCCGCCCACTGCGCCGCTCACCCAACCCGCAGTCGCGGGCGCTGGAGGCGCCAATGCCAACGGCAATGCGCAAAATTACAACAAAAACAGCACCACGAATTATGAGCTGGATAAAACCATACGCCACACCAAAGGCGCTGCAGGCAATGTAAAACGGCTCTCTGTCGCCGTGGTTGTCAATTACAAAACCGAACCGGCCAATGACCCCAAAAAGCCCAAGCCAGCCAAACCACTCCCTTTGAGCAATGCCGAATTAACGCAACTCACCGCGCTCTCCAAAGAAGCAGTGGGCTTTAACCAGGAACGTGGAGATACGCTCAATGTAGCCAATGCGCCCTTCACGCCCGTTGAGGCAGAGGCCATTCCCGATATCCCGCTCTGGAAAAACCCTGAAATCATTGCCCTGGCCAAGGAGATTGGGAAATACTTGTTGCTCGCGGCCATTGCGTTCTTCTTGTGGACGCGTCTTTTGAAGCCCGTCTTCACAGACTTGGCCAATGCACAAAAATCAGTTGCCCGGATGCCTGTGTCAGCAACCGGCCCGTCAGACGGGAGTGCCGCTGAAGAGCTGCCAGAGACGGATCTTCAGCGCTTCGATTCAAAGATCGAGCTCGCTCGCGAAACCGTCAGGAAAGACCCAAAAATGGTCGCCAGCATAGTGAAAGGATGGGTGGACGGTGGCGACCGCGAAAAATGACGGCATTGAGAAGAGCGCCATTCTTCTACTCACGCTAGGGCAAAACGAGGCCGCCGAGGTGTTGAAATCCTTGGGGCCGGCTGAAGTACAAAAAATCGGCCACGCCATGGCGGCGTTAAAACAAGTCCCCCGCTCGCGCATGGAATCCGTGCTCGATGAATTCAATGCGCAAGTTGACCATGACACGCCGGTGGTCATTGACAATGAAACCATCAAAGCCATGCTCAATAAAGCCCTGGGCGATGACCGTGCGGCAAGCATCATCAGCCGCATCATGTCAGGCAACGACATGGCCGGCATTGAAGGCTTGAAATGGATGGATGCCAATAGCGTGGCCGATCTCATCCGCAATGAACACCCGCAGATTATTGCCACGATACTCGTGCATCTGGACTACGACCATGCCGGAGAAATCCTGAAAGGCTTTTCCGACCGCCTGCGTAACGATGTATTGCTGCGCATAGCAACACTTGACGGCGTACAACCCATCGCACTCCGGGAGCTGAATGATGCAATGACCAGGATTCTGGCAGGCGCTGCCGCCAACACAAAAAAGGCGGCCATGGGAGGCATTCGCCATGCCGCCGAAATTCTCAACTTTGTAGGGCAAACAGTTGAAACAACCATAGTCGACAATGTGCGCGAGTATGACCCTGAACTCGCGCAAAAAATCCTCGATGAAATGTTTGTCTTTGAAAACCTGCTCGACATTGATGACCGTGGCATCCAGCTCCTGTTGCGGGAAGTGCAATCCGATGCGCTCATCATCGCGCTCAAAGGCGCATCCCCCGGATTGCGTGAAAAAATCTTTAAAAACATGTCGCAGCGTGCGGCTGAAATGCTCAGGGAAGACCTGGACTCCAAAGGACCGGTACGGCTTTCCGAAGTGGAAGCGCAACAAAAAGAAATTCTTAAAATTGCACGCCGCCTGTCTGAAGAAGGACAACTCCAGCTAGGCGGCGGTGGCGGAGACGACTTTGTTTAATCGTCAGCCTGGCAGGCTGCCTGCTGATGAATAGCGCGCATACGCCCTCGTCGTTAACCGCCTGGGAGCGCTGGGAGTTGGCCAGTTTTGACCAGGCCACGGCGAGCGCGCCCCCCTTAAACGAACCAACAGCATCGCAGCCTGCGCCACCACTGGAAGCAGAGCCCGCACTGGAAGCGGAACTCAATCAACTGCGCGAAGCGGCATACGCCAAGGGATACCAGGACGGCTTTGAAGCCGGACAAAAGAACGGCCATGCGGCAGGGCAGCAGGCCGCGCTCGCTGAGGGACGCGAGCAAACAGACAAACTGATTCAGCTTTTTGCGCGCTTTAACCGGCAAATTGATGACCTGGAAAGCAATGTAGCGAATGACCTTTTAGCCCTGGCGCTTGAGATCGCGCGCAAAGTCACACATCAAACCATTGCCACGCAGCCAAAATTCATCCTGCGGGTAATCCACGACGCGTTAGCGCAACTGCCACTGCAGCGCGCCGTTATTTTCTTGAACCCGGCGGATATTGCCAGCATTGATGCACTCGGTTCAAGCCAGCTCACCCAGGCCGGCCACAGGCTTCAGGCAGATGCCAACCTGGCGCCTGGCGACGTCGTGATCCAAGCGGACAACACACGCCTTGATGCACGCATTGCAACACGTTGGCAACAAGTCATTGCGGCATTCGGTGCTGACATCCCCTGGGATGCCCAAACACCTCCTCAACACCATGATCCAGCAACGCCTCCAGCCCTACCTTAAACTGTGTGCCAAACACGTGGGCCCGGTTCAGCCCTGGCAAATTTCCGGACGCCTGACCCGCATCAATGGCCTGGTCATGGAAGCCTCGGGGCTCAAGCTTCCCCTTGGCGCAGGCGCGCACATTCAGGTGAATGAAACCACCATGGTCGAAGCTGAAGTGGTAGGTTTTTCTGATGACCGCCTGTTCCTGATGCCCACCGAAGATGCCTATGGCCTCTCGCCTGGTGCGCTGGTCATCCCGCTGACAACGCCACCTGCGCCACCCGTGCTGGGACAAAAACCCGCACCGCAGCGGCGCATGCCGGACCGCGCAAAACACCTGCCCGTTGGCGACAACTTGCTTGGCCGGGTGATTGATGGCAATGGCCGCCCTTTGGATAACCTGGGCGCAATCACTGCGGAACACATGCAATCGCTCGCCAGTCGCCCGTTTAACCCATTGCAACGCGCGCCTATCACGCACACCATGGATGTCGGCATTCGCGCCATCAATGGCCTGTTGACCGTTGGGCGCGGCCAGCGCCTCGGGCTGTTTGCCGGCTCCGGCGTGGGTAAAAGCGTGCTGCTTGGCATGATGGCGCGCTATACCAATGCCGATCGCATTGTGGTCGGCCTGATCGGCGAGCGTGGACGGGAAGTGCAAGAGTTCATCACGCATAATCTCGGTGCGGAAGGCCTGGCCAGATCGGTCATTGTCGCAGCACCGGCAGATGTCAGCCCCCTCATGCGGCTGCAGGGTGCGGTCTATGCCACCGCCATCGCAGAATACTTCCGCGACCAAGGACAACACGTCCTGTTGATCATGGATTCCTTGACGCGCTACGCCATGGCGCAGCGTGAAATTGCGCTTGCTATTGGCGAGCCACCCGTAACACGCGGTTACCCGCCGTCCGTTTTTGCGCGCCTGCCACAGCTGGTTGAACGGGCAGGCAATGGTTCTGTGGGTAGCGGCTCGATTACCGGGTTTTACACAGTGCTCACAGAAGGCGACGACCAACAAGATCCGATTGCCGATTCCGCCCGTGCCATCCTGGACGGGCACATCGTGCTCAACCGCCACCTCGCCGATGCCGGCCATTACCCGGCAATTGATATTGAGCAATCCATTTCCCGCGTGATGAATTCACTCATCAGTCCCCACCATCAGAACCGTGCACGGCAATTCAAGCAGCTCTATTCGCGCTACCAACGCGCGCGTGACTTGCTCTCCGTTGGCGCTTATGTTGCCGGTAGCGATCCCTTGCTTGATCGCGCCATTGCAATTTTTCCTGCACTGGAAAAATTTCTCCAACAAGGCGTGAATGAACGATCCGCAGGGGAAACGGCCCAACACCAACTGGATGAAATACTCGCTGTATGACAACCCGCTTCCCCTTGCAACCCCTCCTTGACCTCTCGCGCATGCAGCTCGATGAGGCAACGCGCAAGCTAGGCCGGCTCATTGCGAGCCATCAAGAAGCATCGCAACGCCATCAACTACTCGTGACTTACCGCGAGGAATACCATGAGCGCTTTGTTGCCGCAGCAAAAAATGGCTTGAACCCAAGTGAATGGCACAATTACGGCCACTTTTTAGTGCGCATTGATGAAGCCATTGCGCAAGCGGAACATGCTGTCCAGGCAACGCAACAACACAGGCTTGACGGGCAGAAAAGCTGGATCGGCAAACAAGGCCGGGTTAAAGCTTTTGACACCTTGTCAGACCGGCATGTCGCCAAGCTAGTCAAAAAAGAACAGCGTACCGAGCAAAAGGCAGGCGATGAGCATGCAGCGCGCGGCCATCGAGAGAAAAACAGCACGCCATAAAATGGTCGGCATTAACGCGCATGGCAAGTAAATGCCACCCGTTGATGATGAAACACGCGCAAGGCAGCATCAAGACCCGCCCCGCCCAGGAAGGAGCCAGTCCGGCCCGCTGCGCGAGCGGCGCGGCCCTCCATCAAATGGCGTTGTGTCACGCTAACGTCAGGGTTTTGCGATCTGTCCCTGGCTGCATTATGCAAAACTGAGCAAATCGCATAAAAAATGGCACGCACTTTGCTTCAAAACCTGCAACATCTGTCTGGAGCTTCAATAACATGCCTGATCTGATTCTTTCGCCTCCCCCGGTAACATCATCCCCCAAGGCTGCCATTCCTGAAAAATCAACGGGTGGCGCTGCGCCTGATACGCAGGCAGACGCACCTTCGTTTGCCGCCACACTCAAATCTGCCGCGGAAGGCGCAGAAAAAAAACCCGCCGAACCCGATAAAGATGAAAAAACGACGTTAAATGAGCCGACAAGCAGCGATAACCCAACATTGACAGTGCCTTTTTCTGTAGTACAAAACATCATCAATACCCTGAATAAGACGGCGAATACCGAGAACAGGATGGCAGCCAATACCTTAAATGGCTTATTGCAAGCAGACAGGCCCGTTGAGCACGCGCTCGCTACCGTCACAGCCAACATCGCCTCACAATGGCAAGCAAAGCACGGCGATTCACCTGATCCGGACCTGGCACTTGACGCCAGCGCCAAAAATCTCACTCAGACCGCCGTCTTGCCAGCGCCGACTTTTGCAAGCGCAAAAACCAGGTTTGCACCAGCAACTGATGCGGCCACACCCACAAAAATTGCCGATCTAGCGGCAACTTCTGCCGACATCACATCGGATTACTTGAAAAATCCAGCCTTAAATCAAGCCACTGACACGTCAAACCTGGTCGCTACGGGCGCCTCCAGCCGTATGCCAGAAATCTTGAGCCCGGCAAACCAGCCTGCGGCTTCGGTCTTGTCGCTTGATCACGAACTGGCAATAGACAAACCCATGAGTCAAATCGGCTGGCGCGAAGAAATAAGCCAAAAAGTGACCTGGCTGGTAAATAATCGCCATCAACAAGCTGAACTCACCCTGAATCCACCCCAGCTTGGCCGCATCGAGGTGACCTTGGTCATGGATGGCAATCAAGTCAATGCCAGCTTTCAGTCCCCCCATCCCGGCGTGCGGGAAAGCCTGGACAATGCCATGGATAGACTGCGCGAAACCCTTGCCAATGCAGGCGTCACTTTGGGCCAAACACACGTTGGCGCCGAATCCCGGCAAGACCAACAAGCCATGAACAGCAAGCCGCCAGGCTCAGTATTTGGACGGCAACAAGGCCATTTTGACATTGTTGCGCCCGGCGAAGGCAGCTTTCAGCCCCCAAAAACAGCCCGTCAAGGCATGGTAAACATTTTCGTCTAATGCCGTCGTTGTGGTTCAAAGCGCGCTGGCCGACCTTAAAATATGCCAAGGTTAAAACATACGCAAGCTCATTCAACGGGACATAAAAATGGCGACAGCCAAACCATCCAGCACTGCAACGGCTAACGAAGCAGCACCGAAGAAAAAAAGCAAATTGATGATCTTCATCGGCATCGGTGTTGTCGTGCTTGCACTCGTGGGTGCTGGCGTATTCTTCTTCCTGAGCAAGCCTTCTTCGCATGAAGGTGAAGGCACCCAGGAAAAAGCGCATGCGCCTGGCAAAAAGGCTGCGGGTCACACGCCACCCACTTTTTACAAGTTTGAAAAACCCTTCACCGTCAAACTGCAAACGACAGATCAGGAAGCCTACTTGCAAACCGAAGTGCAACTCAAACTGCTGGGCCCTGAAGTTCAGGAAACCATCAAGCAATATGAGCCTGAATTAAAACATCGCATGACGCTGGCGCTCATGGGCAAGACAGCACCCGATTTGATGACAGCCCAAGGCGTGCAACGCCTCGCCAATGAATTGCGCGATGTGGCCAACGAAGTCATTAACCCGCAATCCAAAAAGAAGCTGGCCACGCCAGACGCTGAGCCTGCTGCGCATGCAGAACCAGACGCCCTGGTTCAAGCGGTGTTGTTTGCCACCTTCATTGTCCAGTAACACGCGCCCCGCAGATCCAACCTGCCCATGACCCAGGATTTCCTCTCCCAAGACGAAGTAGATGCGCTCCTCAAAGGCGTCACGGGGGAAGAAGACACGCCGGAGGAACAGGCTAACGCTGACGGGGGCGTCAAGAACTATGATATCGGCCGCCAAGAGCGGATCGTTCGTGGGCGCATGCCCACGATGGAACTGATTAACGAACGCTTTGCGCGCTATTTCCGCATTGGCTTGTTCAACTACATGCACAAAACCGTTGAGGTCTCCGTTGGCCCGGTCAAAGTGCAAAAATATAGCGAGTTCATCCGCAATCTGGTTGTCCCCACCAATCTCAATCTGATCCAGGCCAAACCCTTGCGCGGCAACGGCCTGATCGTTTTGGACCCAAGCCTGGTCTTTCTTGTGGTGGATAATATGTTCGGTGGCGACGGGCGATTTCATACCCGGGTTGAGGGGCGGGACTTCACTGCCACGGAACAAAGAATCATCCAGGGGTTTCTGGGCGTGGTATTCGAAGAATATCAAAAGTCCTGGCAGCCCATTTATCCACTTGAATTCGAATATGTCCGCTCGGAGATAAACACCCAGTTCGCCAACATCGCCACCCCCTCAGAGGTAGTCATCACAGTAACATTCACATTAGAGTTCTCCGGCAACTCGACTGAAATGCATATGTGCTTTCCTTATCTCATGATGGAACCGATACGCGATATCCTGTACGGTGCCATGAGCAGCGCGCTGACTTCTTCCGACACGCGCTGGGCGAGCCTCTTAGCCAGACAATTGCAAACAGCCGAAGTGGAACTTACTGCCACGCTAGGAAAATCAGACCTTACCATTGGCCGCGTCATGCAAATGCAAGTCGGCGACATCATCCCTTTGCATATCGAGAAAATAATACAGGCCTCCATCAGCGGCATCCCGGTGATAGAAGCGCACTATGGCATGCAAAATGGGCAGATTGCCTTGAAAGTTGAACGATTTATTGTTGAAGAAGATACATGACCCATTCCAAACCGATTGCGATACCGCACGCCGTTGTACAGCAAGGAGCCAGTAAATGAGCGAGTCTGACATGGATGACGACTGGGCTGCCGCGATGAACGAGCAGGCTGTCGCCGAAGCCGCCACGGCAACACCCCCTGAAGAAGGCGATGCCGTACAGCCAGCCAGGATTTTTGAGGATTTTGCCGCCCATCATCCCGCAACAGCCGAGCCGCAAGGTTTTGACATGATCATGGATATCCCCGTTGCCCTGACGGTGGAACTCGGCCGCACCAAAATACCTATTCGCAACCTCCTGCAACTGGCCCATGGCTCCATTGTGGAGCTGGACGGGCTGGCGGGCGAACCCATGGACGTGCTCATTAATGGCACACTCATTGCACAAGGCGAAGTCGTCGTCGTCAATGACAAATTCGGCATTCGCTTGACCGACATCATCACCCCGCAAGAGCGTATCCGAAAATTAAACCGTTGATAAATTAACGCTTGACCCACGTGCTTGGGCATTTACTCAGCTACCTGGCCGCTTTACACTGGCAGCTGACCCATTGACCGATGAGAGCAATCCAAATGCCCAAACAACATGCCGCGCCCGGCTTAGCGACTATCCTCCTGCTCCTGCCAGGGGGAGCATCTGCCCAGGCAAGCACCGCCCCCTCGCTAGGCAGCGGCTTGTTGCAAATGTTTTTTGCGCTGGCTGGCGTCCTGGCGCTTCTGTTTCTCAGCTTGTGGTTACTGAAGAAACTCACCACACAGCGCGGTTCAGCTGCCGGACTCTTGCGTGTCGTGGCTGCCACGGCTGTCGGCACGCGTGAGCGCGTGGTGATTGTCGAAATCGGCAGCACCTGGCTCGTACTCGGCGTAGCGCAAGGCCAGGTATCTGCCTTGGCAGAAATACCGCGCCAGCCAATGCCTGAACAATCCGCAACGCCTATGGCAGCGACCATCCCACCTTGGCTGCAAAAACTGCTGCACCGAAAATAATCGTCCTGGAAACCGCCGTTTTCCGCTGCCAATGTCGTTGAACCACTGATGAATACTGAACCCTTCCCCTTTTGCCTCCCTCATCTCCCGGGGGATTTCGCGACGCGTCCAACGGCGGTTTCCAGGATCATGCGGGCACGCTTTCTTTTTCTGCTTTTGTTAATCCCTGGCCTGGCCTTTGCCCAGGCACTGCCGGCGATTACCAGCACGCCAGCGGCGGGCGGCGGCGTGCAGTGGTCTTTATCCATTCAAACCCTGATCCTGCTGACCAGCCTTACTTTCTTACCCGCCATGATCCTGATGATGACGAGCTTTACCCGCATCATCATTGTTTTCTCGCTCTTGCGCCACGCCCTGGGCACACAGACATCCCCGCCCAATCAGGTTTTGGTCGGGTTAGCGCTCTTTCTTACCTTTTTCATCATGGCACCGGTGGGCGACAAAATTTACGCTGATGCGTATCTCCCTTTATCTGAAAACAAAATCAGCTTTCAGGAAGCCCTCGAAAAAGGCGCCGTGCCCTTGCGTGCCTTTATGCTCAAGCAAGTACGCGAAGCCGACCTTGCCACCTTCACCAAGATTGCCAAGCAACCCGTACCTGCCAAAGCGGATGAAATTCCCATGCGCGTGCTGATTCCCGCCTTTGTCACCTCCGAACTCAAAACTGCGTTTCAGATCGGCTTTATTGTCTTTATCCCGTTCTTGATTATCGACATGATTGTGGCCTCTGTCCTCATGTCCATGGGCATGATGATGATGTCACCCGTGATCGTCTCGCTGCCCTTCAAAATCATGCTGTTCGTCCTGGTCGACGGCTGGAACCTGCTCATCGGCTCGCTCGTGATGAGCTTTGGATCATGACGCCCACCGCGGTCATCGAAATCGGCCGCAGCGCGCTTGAGCTCACCCTCATGCTCTCCGCGCCATTGTTCATTGCCGCCTTGGTGACAGGCCTGGTGATCAGTATTTTCCAAGCGGCCACGCAAATTAACGAATCAACGCTGTCCTTTGTGCCCAAGCTGATTGCCATATTCATCACCCTCATTTTCGCCGGGCCATGGATGATCACCATGATGACAGACTATATGCGCCGGCTTTATGAGTCCATCCCGGGGATTATTGGCTAGTGCTGAGTATTAGTTCCGCGCAACTGGATAGCTGGTTAAGCCTGTTTATATTTCCCTTAACGCGCATCCTTGCCCTGCTCGCCACGGCACCACCATTTAATAATGCCGCAATCCCTGTCAATATCCGCCTGGTCGCAGGCCTCTCGATTGCCAGCGTTATCGCCATCGCACTGCCTGCGCCCTTGCCCATCGCCACAGGATCATGGCTAGGCCTGGCCATTATTGCCGAGCAAATCATCATTGGCCTGATGATGGGCTTTGCCATGCGCATAGTGTTTGCCGCCTTTGATATTGCCGGCGAACTCATCGGACTGCAGATGGGCCTATCGTTTGCCACTTTTTTCGACCCGGGGCGTGGCGGCGAAACATCCGTCATCGCTGAATATCTTGGCCTGCTTACCGCCCTGAGCTTTCTTGCCATGAATGGCCATCTGCTCACCATCAGCCTTTTGGCTGAAAGCTTTGCGCTGCTGCCGGTGAGCGAAACACCTTTTCACGCCGCAGGCATCTCTACGCTCCTCACCGCCTCAGGCCTCATGTTCTCGTTAGGCACCATGTTGGCCTTGCCCTTGATTACAGCCCTTCTGGTCACCAACATTTCGCTGGGCGTACTCTCACGTGTTGCCCCCGCACTGAACCTGTTTGCCGTGGGCTTCCCCGTAACGCTCGGTCTTGGTTTCCTGGTCCTGTTACTTTCAGTCCCCTATATCGGCTCCGCCATGGAAAACCTGTTCTCGCGGGGGTTCTCCATCATGGAGTCAATTTTGCGAGCCGCCACAGGCTAGGCCATGCGGCTATTTTCGGGTCAAATGGATAACCCCATCGGCCACCCTTTGCGAGCCAAAGATTGATGAATTCAAACCCTCTGAATACTCAACGACGACATAGGCATCAAAACCATTCTCTAGCATGATCTCTTTGGCGCGCTGCTGGAATACAGCCCGCGCCTCCCCGGCGCCCCCCGCGTAAATCCGCTTCATTTTCAACGACAAATGATAGTAATGGCGAGGGAAGCTCGCTTGCTCAACGCGCCAGTTTGCGGCATAAGGATCCAACACGGATAACGCGTCCGGCAAAACGCCATCAGCATAAGCGGAAGTGGCTTGGAAAAATGGGCCAACCCCAAGAAAACCCAGAATACAGAGCACAAAGCCGATGCCAGGCAGTGAATGCCTAAAAAGTCGGCGCTGGCAAGACGGCGGAATCACAGATAATTGAACAGCGAGAGTTTGGCTATTTGGACAAAAGACTGCTGCGCCGCCTGCAAGTCAGTTTGCTGCCGCGTGAAGTCGCTAATAGCTTTGGCATAATCAAGATCCTGCAGGTTGGATAAGGTCTGCTGGTACTGCAAACCAAGATTTTCGTTTAACTGTCCAAGCGAATCAATTTCGTTCATGCGCGCCCCGATGATGGTACGGACGCGCGTAAAATTCTGGCTCGCCTGATCAAGGTTCGCCAAAGCAAAACCGATTTCATTGGCATATTTTGCATTATCGGCAGGTGTCGCGGCTGCCCCTTCCAGCGCGCTAACCAGGTGGGCAATCGTCGCAAACACACTTTGCGATTGGCTTGGCGCAATCGAAAAACCATCACCCGTTGCAGGCTCGCCTGTGATTTTCAGGCTACTGCCGAGGTCAAAAGAAGGCTCCGCACCTTGTGCTTTAAGCACAATGGGCTGGCCACTTTGAAATACGCGCTGACTGGCTAAGGGCGCAGGTGCGGCACTCCCTGTTAACAGGGAATTGCCACTCGCCTTATCCACAAGATCATAGGTCGTCACACCCGATGTCACAGTAAATTTAATGGAGATGTTTTTAACGCTGGCATTCCAGGCGGACGGATCAGTCACGTTGCCGGCATCCACCACCCCCGTACCCGTATTGCCCGTGTCATAGCCGTTCGAGAAATAACCGTTCCCGTTCTTTATCCTGTTAAAAACATCATTCCCGGAATCGCTTATGCCAATGCTTCGACTCGGCGACACCTGCAACTGGCGCTGTCCATCATCGCCTTGGTACACAATCTCGTTCTGCGGATATACATTGTTAACATAATTCTTGTTGATGTAATCCACCGTGCCAGCAAAAGGGGTGACTGACCCCATAAAACCCGCAAAAATATGCTGCCCGCCACCATCGGTTGCATTCGCCAGCCCCAGCAATTCATCGAACCTCGACCGCAGTTCGATCGCAATGGACTTGCGCTGGTCAGAAGTCAGGCTGGTATTGCCGGCCTGCACTGTCAGCTCCCTTACCCTGCCCAGCAGGTCATTAGCGCTGGCTATCTGGGTTTCTTCCATCCCCAGAGAAGACGTCGCCTCACCCAGATTCTGTTTGAATTGCGCAACTACATCACTCGATTGCTGCACTTCCAATGCACGCGCCGCCGCAACAGGATCATCACTCGGCGTCAAGATGCGCCGTCCAGACGAAATCTGCTGCTGCAAGTTGACCAGGTTTGCGCTATGGCGATTCATGCCCAACACACCCGCATCGTAAATCATGCCACTACTCACGCGCATGGCGTCTCTCCTTGTCTTGAGATGGATACATCTTCATTTGCTCAACCCAGCGCAAGAATCGAGTCAAATATCTTGCCCGCAATATCCAGCACTTTGGCAGAGGCCTGATACGCTTGCTGATAGCGCAACAAATTGGCGGCCTCTTCATCCAGATTGACACCGGACAACGACTGTAGCGCCTTGGTGGAACTATCCACCAAACCTTGCTGTGCCGCACCAATCGCCTTAACCTCATTGGTTTTGCTGCCCACCGCACTGACTATCTGGGCATACGCGCCCTGGTAAGAAGCCGTCGCGGCGCCCGCGCTCCCTTGAGCCAGCGTGTTCGCCGTTTGCAAAGCACCCAACAGGGTTGCATTACGGTTGTCCGCTACGCCATTGCTATTACGATCAACCGTAAACACATCCCCTGCCGTGGCATTGCCTGCCGGATTGCCCGTGATCTGTACCGTCCAACCGTTATAAGAAATGTCAGCGCCTGCCGTGTACGCAACGCCCGTCCCCAGGGATGTTGCAGCAGTTTCGTCATAAACATCAAATGTCGTTGCGCTGGTAAAGGTGATGGTTACCTTGTGCTGCAAATTGGCATTCGTCGGCGGCGGCGCATTGACGGCGCCCTGACTAATGGCCGCCGTTCCTGTGTTACTTAACGCGGCTGACGTGCGAATAGGTGCTGCGGCAGCCACTTGATTCGGGTCAGAAAAAGCCACACTGATGGCATTTGCCCCGCTTCGGGTGGGCTGGATCAACAGGCTATCACCCGTGCCAGGTGACCAGCTGCCCAGGCTGATTGTCATTCCATCGACTGTCTGCGGCAGGGTCGCAAAGCTTTGCACTTGATTATCTGCCAAGCGCGTCAAGCGATAATTGCCGCCCACAAAACTGAGTTGATAATCACTCGTTGTCAGTTGCGCGATGTTTGCGGCATCAATACTAACGCTAGGCGACCCTGTGCCTGTATTGAAGCTATTCGGTATGACTTTGGGTACGGACAGATTAAAAAAGTTTTGCCCTAATGCGCCCGTCAAATCCTGACCTAGTTTGTGTTGATCGTTGAAATTCTGCGCCAGGGTCAGTGCAATGCGTCCCAAGGCATTTTGCGCGCCATCCAGACTCTGGCTGCGAAATTTCAACAACCCACCCAAGCTGCCACCACTTATTTGTGACTCGGGCAGTATCAACGCCGTACCACCAACGCCGATCATTGCAACCGTTGTACGGCTGGGGTCATCATATGCCTGTACTGCCTTGAGCTGATACGCCTGATTCCCCATCACCACTGGCTGGCCACTGCCGATAAACACACTGAGACTGCCATCCGACTGCGGCACGGTACTGACCCGCACCAGTTGATTCAAGTCTTTCACCATCTGATCGCGCTGATCCAGCAAATCATTAGGTGCCTGAGTATCGCTACCCGCCCACGCCAGAACGATGCGCTGGTTGATTGCCGCCAACTGCGAAGTGACCGTGTTGATCTGTGTGATTTGCCCGGCAATTTGCTGGTTAGTGCCATCGCGAATTTCCGCAAAGCGCTGATCCAGCGCATGAAACCTTGCCGCCAATGCTTCCCCTGCAGACAGCATGGACTGACGGGCAGCAAGCGAGGATGGGTTAGCCGCCACATCCTGCACGCCTTTAAAAAAATTTGCCAGAGCTGGCGAGAGCCCTGCACTGGTATCTGCCAGCAAGTTATCCATTTGGCTAATCTGCGCAAGATAACTATACATTTCAGCCGCGCCGGATTCCGCGCTCAAGACCTGGCTACCCAGGAATTGATCATAAATACGCTTGACGGTTTGCACATGGGTGCCCTGCCCCATAAAGCCCGCCCCCGTAAATACCGGGAAATTGCTGCCCTGCACAATCCCCTGCCGGTTATATCCGGGTGTCGAGGCATTCGAAATATTGTGGCTAGTCGTCAGCATGCCTGCTTGCGCAGCATTCAGGCCTGAAACACCGATACTGAAAATACTCATAGTCGCTCCCCGCTATTCCCTTTAACGGCAAAACTTGCCGTAAGTTGAGGGTATGGCTCAATACAGCATGGCTATAGCAAGTGACGTGCCAAGGGCAGTTACACTGAAAGCGTACTGAATGGAGAAGCTAGCCGGTGACTGCCTGTCGCAGCGTGTTGCTGCCCATGACGCCCATAAGTTTGGACGCGTAATTCGGGTCAGTCGCGAAACCCGCTGACTGCAGCTCTTGCGCAAACCGTGCTGGCTCACGCGCGCCGAGCACGCCCGCATAACGCGGGTTATTGGTCAGCAGTTGCGCATAATCATTCATCGCCTCAGCATAAGAGCCATAAGCGCGGAACCGCTCAACCCGCCGCTGCGCCACACCTGCAATGACTTCTGTCGTCACCGCTTCCACGGAAGCGCCGCGCCAGCCAGCGCTTGCCTTGATACCGAACAGATTAAAGCTTTGGCGGCCATCCGTGCCGCGTGGTTCAGACTTTCCCCAGCCTGTTTCCAGCGCTGCATGTGCCACCGTGAAATGCGCCGGAATGCCGGTTTTTTGTTGTGCAGACAAAGCCGCCGGTAACAAGCGCTGGACAAACTCGCGTTGTGCCGCTGTCGCAGCAGATTTAACCTCAGTGGGAGATGCGACATTGGCCGACAAAGGCGGTTGCAGCAACGTCGGCTGTATCAGCGGCTGATTTGCCCTGAGCTGAACGGTTCCGGCCTGCACGGCGCCGACTTGCGGCGGCATGCCTTGCGGCACAGTCAAACCGCCTTGCCGTGACAAAGGCAGCGTGGCTGCTGCGGGGTGCAACGGCAAGGGGTAATCAACGCCTTGCGGATCCTGCTTTTGCCGTGACAATTGAGCCTCGATCATCGCAGCCAATCCCAACCCGCGATGGCTGCCACTCAAGCTTTGCCCTAATTGCTGGTCAAGCAAGGACTCGTACATTTGGGTCTGGTCGCTATTGAACAAACCGTCATGCGGCGTTGCATCGCGCATGGACTTCAACACCATTTGCATAAACAGGGCTTCAAACTGTTTCGCCACCGCCTTATGGCTTGCAGCATCCCCGGCTTTGACCTGCCGCTTGAGCGTTGCCAGGCCGCTTACATCAAAGATGTTCGCCGTCGCCGAGCCACCCGCCGGATTTTTTACCAGGTGATTCGATGCGTCATTTACTGAAGTATTGGTCAGGCTCATGCGTTGATTTTGTCACGCCAGTGCGTCGGGCAATCAGTCAAGCAGCGCCGTAAAAATGGACTTCACCGCCACCTTTACAAGTGTCCCCACTTCAGCGTCAGATGATTTCCAGCTCTGCATGCAAGGCACCTGCCGATTTAATCGCCTGCAAAATCGCAATCAGGTCTTGCGGGTTCGCACCCAGCGCATTCAAGGCTTTCACAATCTCCGCCAGATTAGCGCCGCCTTTGATGTTCGTGAGCGCACCACTTTCCTGCTTGACCTCAATCTGCGCATTAGACACGCCTGCGGTCTGTCCACGCGACAAGGCATTCGGCTGGCTCACCGCATTATCGGTATTCACCGTCACGGTCAAATTGCCGTGCGCCACGGCGCAGTTTTCCAGCACCACCGCCTGATTCATCACCACCGAGCCCGTGCGGCTATTCACAATCACCCTGGCCGCAGCCTTGGCGGGCGTGACCTCGATATTTTCCAGCCGCCCCAAAAAGCCGACTCGCGCATCGGCACTCAATGGCGCACGCACCCGGATTTGCCGCCCATCCACAGCCGAAGCCACGCCCGGATTCAAGCGGTTAATGGCATTCACCATGCGTCCTGCCGTATCAAAATCTGCAGTGTTCAAATCCAGTGTCACATAGTCGCCCTGCCCCAATGCGATCGGCACTTCGCGCTCCACTGTCGCGCCGCTGGCAATGCGCCCGGCCGATAGCTGATTCACGATAACTTTTGAGCCTGCAGCGGCAGCGCCTGCACCCACCACCACCACATTGCCCTGCGCCATGGCGTAGACCTGCCCATCCGCCCCGTTGAGCGGCGTCAAAATCAGCGTGCCGCCTTTTAGGCTTTTGGCATTACCCATGGATGAAACCGTCACATCAATCTGCTGGCCAGGGCGGGCAAAGGGCGGCAGATTGGCTGTCACCATCACCGCCGCCACGTTTTTTAATTGCAGCGACAATCCCGGCGGCAAGTTCACCCCCATGGCGGAGAGCATGCTGATAATGCTTTGCACTGTGAAAGGCGTTTGCGTGGTCTGGTCGCCACTGCCATCCAGCCCCACGACCAGGCCATAGCCCACCAACTGGTTATTGCGCACCCCGGTAAACGTCGCCAAATCCTTGATGCGCTCTGCCTGTGCGACGCCGACGCTCGCCAAACCGGCGAGCAGGCACGCCAGGAACGGAAGGATTTTTTTAATCAGATTCTGCATAAAGCGCTTTCAAAAGGGCAGGAAGGTCAAGAAAAACCGGCTCAGCCAGCCCATAACTTGAGCCGATTCAAGAAAGCCATTGGCCTTGTATTCAATCCGGGCATCCGCCACTTGCGTTGACACCACGGTATTTGCTGCGGTGATGTTATTGGGATTCACCACGCCCGAGAAGCGAATAAATTCCTCGCCTTCTTTTAAGCCGATTTGCTTCTCGCCCGAGACCAACAAGTTGCCATTGGGGTAGACCTCAATCACCGTCACAGCCAATGCCCCGGTAAAGTTATTCGATGAGGTGTTTTCACCCTTGCCATTAAAGTTATTCTTATCGCTCGCTTCAAGCGCCAAATCTTGCACTGTCTTGAAAGGCAAACCAGTAACCGTTGGCACTCCCACCTTGACCGATTGGTCCCGTGCGGCCTTGTTTTCAGACTTTTTGGATGCCTGAACCTTTTCCTGGATGTTGATGACTAGCGTATCGCCCACAAAACGGGCGCGCCGGTCCTCAAACAAAGGCCGCGCGGAAGCCACGTTGTAAATTGCCCCATTGGATTGGGCTGCCGCTACGGGCGTCGCAGGGCGCATGGTCATGGGCTGATGCACAGCGGTGGGCGGCGCGGTGGCCGCGCAGCCGGAGAGCGTGATCAGCAACCCTAAAATACGCCATTTATTCATGCTGCACACGGTCATTCTCCTTACAGCTGCGTGAGCCTTGCCAGCATCGCGTCTGATGTGCTCACGGCTTTTGAGTTCAACTCATAGGCACGCTGGGTTTGGATCATGGTCACCAGTTCTTCGGCCACATTGACATTGGAGGTTTCCACATAACCCTGGTTCAACAACCCCACGCCATTCGTCCCCGGCGTGTTGGGCGTGGGCGTGCCTGACGATGCGGTTTCAACAAACAGGTTCTCGCCCATGCTTTGCAAGCCGCCATTATTCACAAACCCGGCGAGCTGTATCGTGCCGATCTGCGTCGGTGCGGTTGCACCCTGCTCGGTGTAGGAAACAATGCCATCACGGCTAATGGAAATGCTCGTTGCCGTGCTCGGGATGGTGATTGCAGGTGAAATAGGGTAGCCGCTGGAAGTCACCACCTGACCGGTGCTGTCCAGCTGGAAAGCCCCATCACGCGTATAGGCCAGCGTGCCATCCGGCATTTGTACCTGGAAAAACCCATTGCCGTTAATCGCAATATCTAGCGAACCTTCGGTTTTTTGCAAACTGCCCTGGGTAAAAATTTTCTCCGTCGAAATCGGCCGCACCCCCGTTCCCAGCATCAAGCCTGACGGCACCTGGGTTTGCTGCGAGGACTGCGCCCCTGGCTGGCGCATGGTCTGATAAAGCAAATCCTCAAACACCGCGCGTGAGCGCTTGAAGCCATTGGTGCTCACGTTGGCCAGATTATTGGAAATAACATCCAGGTTGGTCTGCTGCGCATCCAAACCCGTCTTGGCAATCCAGAGGGAACGAATCATGGGGGAATCCTATTCAATAAAAACTATCTGAGGGAAAGAATCTGCGAGGCAGCGCGATCATTCGTGTCAGCCGTTGACAGCGCTTTCATTTGCATCTCAAACTGGCGGGCCAGGGAAATCATATTCACCATCTGTTCGGCTGCATTCACGTTACTGCCTTCGATATAACCCGATGCCAGCCTGATTTGCTCATCCAATGGCGCCGTACCGCCGCCTTTGAGCCGGAACAAACCATCTGCGCCACGCACCAGGTCAGCCTCTGGCGGGTTCACCAGCTTGACGCGCCCGAGGCTATTGACGATATTCTTCGCCCCCGACTCCTGCACCGTCGATACCGAACCATCCGCGCCCACACTCACTTCAACTTCCGGCGGAATGGAAATCGGCCCGCCATCGCCCTGTACCGGCAAGCCACTGCGGGTTTGCAAGACACCATTCACATTCAGCTCAAAATTGCCCGTGCGCGTATAGGCTTCGCCGCCATCGGGCGTTTGCACCGCAATCCAGCCCTGGCCCTGCACCGCCATGTCAAATGTGCGGCCGGTATAAATTTCCGGCCCGGGCGAAAAATCCGTATGCGTGCTCGCATCCACCGCAAACGCGCGCGTCGCCAACCCCGGCGGCGTGGCATTCGATTGCACTTGCACGGCACGCAAGCGATGCTCTTCCGCACGGTAACCGTTGGTCGACACGTTCGCCAAATTGTGCGCCACCGCGGCCTGACGGCTCAGCGTCTGGCTCGCACCCGTCATCGCAGTGTAGATCATCCGGTCCATCGTGCTCTTCCCTTGGTCATTAACGCTCTTTTCATTCAAGCCGCCGTGTTACCCGCGCCGACTTTTTAATCATCAACGCAGATTCACCAGCGTTTGCAACACGCTATCCTGGGTTTTAATCGTTTGCGCATTGGCTTGATACACGCGCTGTTGCGTAATCATGTTCACCAGCTCGGATGTCAAGTCGATGTTGGCGTCCTCCAGGGCAGCCGATTGCAAAGCGCCAAACTGTCCGGACGAACCTGGCATCCCCAGGATAGCCGCCCCGCTCTCGGGCGTCTGGCCCCACACATTGTTGCCTAATGGCTGCAGCCCCTGGGGATTACGGAAACTGGACAGCACCACCTGCCCCAGAACCTGGGTTTGTCCATTGGTATATTTGCCCAGCAAGGTACCGTCCTTGCCGATATTAAAAGTCGCCAGCGTTCCGGCCGCATAACCATCCTGCAACAAGGTATTCACGCCAAACGCCGAGCCAAACTGCGTACTGCC
The DNA here is from genome assembly GCA_002424865.1 of Rhodocyclaceae bacterium UBA5602. Classification (GTDB taxonomy): domain Bacteria; phylum Pseudomonadota; class Gammaproteobacteria; order Burkholderiales; family Rhodocyclaceae; genus Rugosibacter. The sequence goes on from DILC01000030.1 coordinate 40,206, forward strand.
GGTAAAATCAAGCTTGAAACTCAGGTCATTGACCGCGCCCGCATACCCCAAATCCGCAGCAGATATTGCCTGTGTCATCACCCCTGATGTCAACTGGCCGCTGCTATCAAAAGTCATTGTGCCCATTGCACCCAGATCCTTAAAGCCAGGCGTGGCGCCCGCAGGATTGGTAACCGTTGCATAGGCATCCCAGGTATTCGCTGTTGCACTTTTAACGAAATACATTGAGTAAGTATGCGGATTGCCCAAACTGTCATAAACCGTCACCGCCGTCGACTGGTTAAATGAAGTGGGGTCAGCATAGTTAAACGGTGTCGTCGCAGGAACAGCCACCCGCGAATCAAGATTGATATTCGCTTGTACGCCATTAGCGCTCGCGCTCGTACCCGTCGCCTGGGGCGAACCGGTTAAGCTGCCGCTCGGATCAAACAAGCGCAAAGGCACATTCGGCGCCCCGGGCGAGACCAAGCCATTGACTGCCATGACCCCTTTGAGCTGCAAACCCTGCGCATTCACAATATAGCCATCCTTGTCCAACTGAAACTGGCCATTGCGGCTATACAGCGTGCCGCCCGAGCCATCATCCATCTGAAAAAATCCGCCGCCATTGATCGCTACATCCAGCGGATTATTGGTCGTCGAAATATTGCCTTGGGTGAATTGCTGCACCACGGTAGCCACTTTCGCCCCCAAGCCGATCGGCGCAGCACCCGCGCCATTAAGCGATGCGGCAAACACGTCGGCAAACTGCGTCGCCCCCGCCTTAAACCCAACCGTACCGGAGTTGGCAATGTTATTTCCAATCGTGTCGAGCGCTTTGGCTGATGTATAGAGGCCGCTTAAACCTTGTTGAAAACCCATGACTACCCCCGCTTAAAAAATTTGTTTGATGTCGTTCAAAGTCACCAACCCGAGCACCCCAAGATTCAAACCCACCCCCTGGCTGCTACGGTTGATATTTAGTACGCCTGCCAATTGCAAAGCATCCGCAGTGACCGTATTCCCGCCCTGGGTTGCCGCCACAGAAATACTGTAACTGCCATTGGCTGCCTGAACACCCGCATCGGTTTTGCCATCCCACACAAAGTTATGCACCCCGGCATCCATCGAGCCAAGCTTCAGTGTGTTCATCATCAGGCCGTTGGCATCTTTGATAGTCACCGTGACCTCGTCTGCATTGCCCGCCAGATCAACCCCCCCCACAGCGCCTGAGTCAGTCAGTTGCAGCCCGCGGCCTGCCACCATCACCTGATGTCCCACCAAGGCCGCCGCTTGCAATGCCTCTGAGTCATTGCTGGATGACACCAAGGACTGCAAGGTCGCATTCAGTTTTTCAATGCCATCCACCGTACTGATTTGCGCAAGCTGGGAAGTCATCTGCGCGTTATCCATCGGGTTCAATGGATCCTGATTTTTCAACTGGGTCATCAATAACTTCAGAAAGCGATCTTGCGCATCCGCTGTGGTGCTGGCGGTTTTTTTTGCCGCCCCATTCATTGAGTCCAGTAGCGACTGCGTTGCCGCATTACCGCCGGTGACATTTGCGACCATGAAATTCTCCTAAAAATAATGCTTGCTGGCTAAGGCTTACTGACCGATCGCCAGCATCTTCTGCAACAAGGTCTTGGCGGTATTCATCACTTCCACATTGTTCTGGTAAGACCGGGAAGCAGAAATCATATTGACCATCTCATCGACCACATTGACGTTCGGCATGGCCACATAGCCCTGCTCATCCGCCGCCGGATTTTTAGGGTCATACATCATGCGCAAGGGGGCTGCGCTCTCGACCACTTGCTTGACACGAACACCCACGCCGCCGCCTTCGACAGCCATCGCCTGGAACACAACCTGCTTGGCGCGGTAAGGCTGTCCATCCGCGCCCACCACGCTATCGGCATTGGCCAGATTACTGGCCACCGCATTCAGGCGCGCGGATTGCGCTGTCAGCGCAGAACCGGCAATTGAAAAAACGTTTTGCAGACTCATAATGTACCTTCCGGACTTTTTGGATTTTCCCTGAACTGCGTTACTGGCTCATCGCCAACTGCATATCCTTGATATCACTGCGAATAAACGTCAACACGGCATCCAGGCGCATGGCATTTTCGGCAAAAGCGCTGCGCTCGATATCCATGTTCACCGTATTGCCATCCGCATTGGGCTGAAACTCGCTTCGATACTGGACACTCTGGGCAAACGCCGCCCCGCTTGAACTGCCCTGAAGGTGCCGTGGCGATGTCGTCGCCAATACGCCTGCACGGCTTCCCACGTTCGAGGCCGCCGCAAAATCACGCCCTGCGACAGCCCCTGCCAGCGCACTTTTGAAATCCAGATCACGCGCTTTGAAATTGGGCGTATCCGCATTGGCGATATTTGAGGCCAGCAGCTCTTGACGGTAAGACAACGCACCCAGCGCTGTGCGATGGATACTGAGCTGCCGGTCGAAGGGATCATTCATGAATTGGGGCGTCCAAAATCAAAAGATATGGTTCTCCAATGCATCATCCGTGCCATATTGAATTCCTGCCGGTTTTCCGGGTTTTTGCCGCTCACGCTTGGCCACAATGCTCGCCTTTAACCCTGTCGTCCGGCAAAATAATGCGGCCATGAACCATGCTGCCCACTCATCCGGCAAAACTTGCCGGGTCAAGACCACCCAAGCTGCTGGCTGAAACACACAAAGCACGGACGGGGTGAAAGCGCCACGCCATAGCCTGCATCCGTGACGGCTGGCATATAAAACCGCTGGTGTAAGCTACGCAGATGACGACCTTACCCCATCCCTCACGCACCCGCTCCCGTCCCGTCACGACGGGCTGCGCCTGCTTGGCCGCTCTCCTGCTGTCAGTCCTGCTTACCTTAAGCTTAACGCCACGCGCCGCCTGGGCTGCCGATGCGCAGCCGATTCAAAAAGCCATTGCCGAATTTCTCAATGCGCAAATCAAGAGCCTGCCTGGACAAGCCAGTTATCGCATTGGATCGATCAACGCCAGCGGCTTGCCTGATGGTTGCCCCAGCATCAACGTCAGCATGGACAGCAACGCCCGTGCCTGGGGGAAAACCACCGTCAATGTCCGTTGCACAGGACCCACCCCATGGAGCCTGTATGTACCAGTGGAAATTCACGTTCTCACGCCTTACGTTGTCAGCGCGCGTCCGCTGCGCGCGGGACAAATCCTTAGCGCGGCTGACTTAAGCTTGCGCCAGGGCGATCTCGCGGAATTGCCGCAAGGCGTGATGACCGAGCTTAATCAAGCCATCGGCCAACTCGCGCGCGTGACCTTACCCGCTAACCGCCCTTTACGTGCCGACATGCTGCGCCAAGCGCTGGTCGTAGCCCAAGGACAAACGGTCAAAGTCGTCTCTGGCGGCGTCGGTTTTCAAGTCAGCAGTGACGGTAAAGCACTCAATAATGCTGCCGTCGGGCAACTTGTCCAGGTGCGCCTGGCTTCCGGCCAAACCGTCAGCGGGCTGGCGCAAATCAATGGCACAGTCATAGTGAATTACTGACAAACGTCAACTTAAGCAAACTCGACAAAGCATTACTTACCCATGGCTTGGTCATCTTGTGTTCGCCCCGCGGTTAATGAGTCCTTGCGTTTGATTTTTCAGGCATTGTGGACAATCTGCCCGACAAACCCTAAAGTTCTGGCTTATCCTGCCGTTAAGCGTTGCAAGCACCAGACCGTGCAAAGGTACCCATCATGAAAATCGATGCCAGCAGCTCCTCACTTGTTAACTCAAAAACAACCCGCGCACCTGTCGCCAATGTCGCAGTCAAGCCGCAGGCGCCTGCAACAGACGCCCCTGTCACCGCATCTGTCACCACTCACCTGGCGCAGTCTGCCAGCCTGACGACAGCTGAAGCACCGTTTAACAGCCAGCGCGTGGCAGAAATTCGCCAAGCGATTACCGAGGGTCGCTTTGAAATCAATGCCGATAAAATCGCCGGCCGCCTGATCGGTGATGTGCGCGACTTTCTCGCTAAAAATCAATCAATGTCTGGCTAAACCTGGCCAACCGCTGCCATCAGACTGTATCCAATCCAACCCAGCTAACGCTCATGGCAAGCAAATACCACCCGCTGATGATGACACACGCGACAGGCAGCATCAAGGCCCGCCCCCTCCCAGCCGCGAGGCGAGACACGGCCGGCTTTGCACAGCCAGCCGGCTGCGGCGGCGCGACGCAGGCGTCGCGAATTCCCGC
>DILC01000030.1:44430-45281 GCA_002424865.1 Rhodocyclaceae bacterium UBA5602
AATGGCGTTGTTTCACGCTAAACCCAAATGACTGGCTCCGTCATGCACGAACTCTTGGCGCAAACGGTCGCTGAGCTCACCCGTTTTGTGCAGCTGTTGTCTGACGAACAAACCGCGCTTGTTTCTGCCCAAACGGATCAACTGCCTAAATTGACTGAACAAAAGTCGGCGCTGGCAACACGGCTCGCCGAACTTGAAGCGCAACGCGCTGCCCTGCTGGATGCCGAGGGATTTCCAACCGACAGACAGGCGCTTGAAGCGTGGTTCAGAAAAGAGGGCGAGCGCCCTGCGGGTTCTGCTTTGCAGGATCAGCGGACCATCACACAGACCGCAGAAGCAACAGCNNTCTTATGCGCAAACCCTGAATAGCCAAGCGTTGTTGTTTCAGTTTTTCGCCTTGGCAGCGCAAGCCAAAGAAAAGAACGAACTCAATGGCCAGCTCATCAATGCACACCTGCAACAAAATAAACAAGCCCTCAACGCGCTCCTGGGCGCCTCGGCTGATGTTAGCACTTACTCCGAAGACGGCCAGCAAAAATCCAGCGTCGGCAAGCGCCCTCTAGGCAGTGCGTAAACCAGGTGCCGCTTAGGATCGGGAGGTACTTGGGGCGCGCTTCAAAGCCATCCCCGCAAAAAACATTCCACGCCCTGACCCATGCGCCGGATTGGCCCTGCCGGGTTTAGCGTGAAACAACGCCATTTAATGCCGGGTCACGCCGCTCGCGCAGCGAGCCAGACAATCGCCGCTTGCCAAGCGCACCAGGCTTATGCCGTTTTATCCCTTAGGCGCCTCAATAGTGATGACAACCCGCCGGTTCTTTTGCTTTCCTTCTGGCGTGGGATTGTCTTCC
>DILC01000046.1 GCA_002424865.1 Rhodocyclaceae bacterium UBA5602
AGAACCCTCCCGAATTACCATTTACAGCCTAAAATCATTTTACGTGCCTTGATCCTGCTCTTCTTATTTTTTACTGCGCCTCAAATATCGCACCGTAATGATGATAAGCAATACAGGCATTCAGTCGTTTTCAGTACCCACCCTCTCCTTGCGGCTGAGGCTGCGGTAGCGATCACCCTGCTGGCCCTGTCGCTGAGTTGCCAGTGGCTTGCCAGGTTTTTTTTGCCATTTTTTTCACACGATTTTTCAACTTATCTACTACCGGAGTAATCATCATGACCAAACCCCCCGTTCGTATTGCTGTTACCGGTGCTGCCGGACAAATCGGTTACGCGCTGATCTTTCGCATCGCTGCGGGCGAGATGCTCGGCAAGGATCAGCCAGTCATCCTGCAAATGCTGGAACTGCCGATGGAAAAAGCCCAGGCTGCTTTAAAGGGCGTGATGATGGAACTGGACGATTGCGCGTTTCCTACGCTCGTGGGCATGGTGGGCACGGATGATCCGAAAGTGGCATTCAAAGACGCTGATTACGTCTTGCTCGTGGGCGCCAAACCCCGCGGCCCCGGCATGGAGCGCAAGGACTTGCTCATGGAAAACGCCAAGATTTTCATCGAACAAGGCCGTGCCCTGAATGACGTCGCCTCGCGCAATGTCAAGGTACTGGTGGTGGGCAATCCCGCCAATACCAATGCCTACATCGCCATGAAATCCGCGCCCAGCCTGCCCAAGCAAAACTTCACCGCCATGCTGCGCCTGGATCACAACCGCGCCATCTCGCAACTCGCCACCCGCACCGGCAAAGCGGTTAGCGATGTGGAAAAAATGCTCGTCTGGGGCAACCACTCGCCCACCATGTATCCTGACCTGCGCTTTACCACCGTTGCAGGCCAGCCTGCCCTGGCGGCCATCAACGATGATGCCTGGTACAAAAACGAGTACATCCCCACCGTGGGCAAACGCGGTGCCGCGATCATTGCGGCCCGTGGCGCTTCCTCCGCGGCCTCCGCAGCAAACGCCGCGATTGACCACATGCGCGACTGGGCGCTGGGCACCAACGGCAAATGGGTCACCATGGGCGTGCCCTCTGACGGCTCCTACGGCATTCCCCAGGACATCATCTACGGCGTGCCCGTGACCTGCGCAAATGGCGTATACACCCGGGTGGAAGGTTTGTCCATCGACGATTATTCACGCAGCATGATGGATAAAACCCTGGCTGAATTGCAAGAAGAGCAAGCCGGCGTAGCCAGCTTGCTGGGTTAATCCAAAACAGCATTTACCCCAGAGAAGCGGGCTAAATACACAACGGAACGGGATGGAACACTCAAATTCATGGGGGCTTTTTTGTTGTCAATGATGCGTTCATGAGTACCCTCATTCATCCCAATGCCGTGTTGTATCAGGGAAGCCGCCCCTTCCCTGCGCTCGCTGCCTGCGAGCACTACGCCGGAGCGGAAAAAATGATCCGCAAGGCGCTGCAACTGCAAGTCGAATCAGGGCCGGTATTTGACGTTACCGCAGATTGCGAAGATGGCGCTGCGGCGGGACTGGAAAAACAACACGCGGAGATGGTTGCCGCCGTCTTGCGGGAGCCGACTAATCGCTTTGCCCGCCTGGGCGTGCGCATTCACGACATCACCCATCCACACTGGCAGGCCGATCTGGACATCATCATCCGGCAGGCTGGCAACCAGGTGGCTTACATCGTGCTGCCCAAGCCGAATTGCGCTGAGGACGCTACCCGGCAGATTGCCGCTTTGGATCAAGCGCGGCTGCGCCATGGTGTCACGCGCGAGATTCCGGTGCATGTGCTGATTGAAACCCACGGCGCATTACGCGAAGTGTGGCAAATCGCGCAACTGCCGCATGTCGAATCCATCGACTTTGGCTTGATGGATTTTGTCAGCGCCCACCACGGCGCGATACCTGACAGCGCCATGCGCTCGCCCGGGCAATTCACGCACCCGCTGGTGATCCGCGCCAAATGCGAAATTGCCGCCGCTGCCTTGGCTAACGGCATCGTGCCAGCCCACAATGTCACCACTGAACTGCGCGATGCCACTGTCGTGCATGAGGACGCGCGCCGCGCCCGCGACGAGTTTGGTTTTTTACGCATGTGGAGCATTCACCCCGCGCAGATTCAACCCATCGTTGCCGCCATGCGGCCTGATTTTGAAGCCGTCCTGGACGCCGCGCAATTATTGCTTGCCGCACAAGCCGCCGCCTGGGGGCCGATCTCCTGGCAAGGCAAGCTGCATGATCGCGCGTCTTATCGCTATTACTGGGAATTGTTGCAACGCGCGCATGCCACGGGCGTTGATTTGCCACCTGAGGCAAGTGCCCACTTCTTCCCTGCGTGAACCTACACAAAACATCACTTAACTTTATTCATCGACTTCCCAGAAAAGGAAAACATCATGCTAGAAGCCTACCGCCAACATGTCGCTGAGCGCGCAGCACTCGGCATTCCGCCGCTGCCGCTGACCAAGCAGCAGACCGAAGCCTTGATTGATCTGTTACTCAACCCGCCCAAAGGCGAAGAAGCCACGCTGGTTGATCTGCTCACCTACCGCGTGCCTGCAGGCGTTGATGAGGCCGCCAAGGTCAAAGCCACGTTTCTCGCAAAAGTTGCCGCAGGTACGCAAGGCGCTGGCCTCAGTGACCAAAGCGCGGCGTGTTCCCTCATTTCGCGCAAAAAAGCCACCGAATTGCTCGGCACGATGCTCGGCGGCTATAACGTCAAGCCGCTGATCGACCTGCTTGACGACGCCGAAGTCGGCGCCACCGCCGCGACCGCGCTTAAATCCACCTTGCTGATGTTCGACGCCTTCCATGATGTGGCTGACAAGGCCAAAGCAGGCAGCGCGAATGCCAAAGCAGTCATGCAATCCTGGGCCGATGCCGAATGGTTCACGCAGCGCCCTGAAGTCCCCGGGAAAATCAGCGTCACCGTGTTCAAGGTCACCGGCGAGACCAATACCGACGACCTCTCCCCCGCGCCTGACGCCTGGAGCCGCCCCGATATTCCGCTGCATGGCCTGGCCATGTTGAAGAACGCGCGCGATGGCATCACCCCGGAAAAACCCGGCGAGCGCGGCCCGATGGGCTTGATTGAAGAGCTGAAGAAAAAAGGCCATCCGGTGGCCTATGTGGGCGATGTGGTCGGCACCGGCTCCAGCCGCAAATCCGCCACCAACTCGGTCACCTGGTGGACGGGCGAAGACATCCCCTTCGTGCCCAACAAGCGTTTTGGCGGCTTTTGCCTAGGCGGCAAGATCGCGCCGATTTTCTTTAACACGCAAGAAGACGCGGGCGCCTTCCCGATTGAATGTGACGTGGCACAAATGGCCATGGGCGATGTGAT
>DILC01000067.1 GCA_002424865.1 Rhodocyclaceae bacterium UBA5602
GGGGAAGGGGCGTTCGCGGCAAGAAACGTCTGGGCGTTGTAATTCAACCCCGTTAGTCTGCCTTGAAGACTCAAACAGTTCGTAACGCCATGGCCAGCGACACCTTAAGGGTAGTTGTTGCCTCATTTATCGTTGCTTTGGCGGTTATCTTTCGAGAACAACTCATTGCTGCGCATTTTGGTGTGGGCGACATCACAGATGCTTTTGCTATTGCCAGCGCTATTGTGATCTTTTTTGCCTCCACTCTGGGTGGCTCCTTAGCTTCTTCGCTCATTCCCGTCGCCATCCATATCGAAGTACGTTCAGGAAAATCTGCAGCAGAAGAACTATGTCGTGCTGTGTTAGCACGACTTTTACTAAGCCTTTGCCTCATTGCCGTCGGCCTATATGTTGTTTCAGAACCTCTCATTGCAATATTGACGCACAGCTTTTCTCACGAGAAAAAACAATTGGCAACAACTTTTTTTATGCTGGTGTTGCCCATACTCCCATTCGCCGGCTGGGCAGCCTACGCCACGGTATTGTTAAATATCCGGCGGTGGATGCTGGTGTCAACGGTAGGTTCCGCCTTTATTCCATTGGCGGGCATCATTGTAATCAAGCTTTCATCATCACCACAGGCACTCGCCTTCGGCTTGTTACTTGGCTATCTCATCCAGTGCGCCTTTTACTTCTTCTTTTTAAAAGCTGAAATGCGCTGGCTCTGGCCAGCATGGTTAGCGCCCAAAAATCATTTGCGGGAAGTATGGCACCAATATTTACCCGTCACCATAGGCTCTTTATTCATGGCGGGCACCGTTGTGACTGATCAAGTAATGGCAGGTTGGCTTGCCCCAGGCAGCATTGCGACTTTGGCTTTTGCCAGTATTTTGGTGAACTATCTCAACGCCTTCGCCGGGCGCGCGCTCGGCGTTCCTGCCATTGTTCACTTTTCAACTTTAACAGCCAATAAGCAGTGGGCTGAAGCAAGACACCTGATGGGGCAGGCTCTGCTTCTGATTGGCTTTATTGGCATCGCTCTAACCACAGGTTTTTGGTTCTTTTCTGACGGGCTGGTTGCCCGGCTTTTCGAACGGGGTGCTTTTATAGCCGCCGACACCCTTCGTGTCGCTGAGGTCCAAAAATACTATGCACTACAAATCACTTTTCAGTTTCTCGGCGTGTTATTGGTGCGCATGCTTTCAGCGTTGAACAAAAATCGAATCCTTTTAGCTATTGGCATTTTCAATTTTTCTGTCAATATTTTTTTTAACTGGTTATTTATGAAAACTATGGGGATATCAGGTATTGCTTTGGCAACATCGGTTGTTCTTTTTTTATCTTCATTGATTTCCGGTTACATAGTATGGGAAACACTGAATACAAAATTTATGGAAAAGAAAACTATTTAATTCACCCATTGAATTAGTCATTTGTTCGATAGATAACATCTTCAAACTAATCCGCTCAACTCAATAATGAGCATTCAATACAAATAAATTCACCATGCGTCAATCAAACCATACAACTGATAAAGCCGGTAAAACCTATTGGGATGCCGCATGGCAAGCGACAGCTCAACCTCGGCTCGTAGTACCTAATGATCGAGGACTGAGAAACCATGTGCGTCGTCGTTTTCATGAATTCTTCTATGGGTTGATGAATTCCCGGCGCGGGCAAAAAGTGATAGAAGTAGGTTGCGCTAATTCAATCTGGCTGCCTTACTTTGCAACAGAATATGGTTGCACCGTTACCGGATTGGATTACAGCACAGCAGGCTGTGCCTCAGCAGAAGCGATTCTGAAAACAGCCGGGGTTGCAGGTTCGATCATCCATGGCGACGTATGGAATCCGCCAGCAGACTTAGTGGGCGCTTTTGATGTGGTATCCACCTATGGGTTAGTTGAACACTTTGAACCCACGGAAGATATTTTATTAGCCCTTGCCAAGCTACTAAAACCAGGCGGCCTCATGATAACCATTGTGCCCAATATGGTCGGCTGGGCAGGTTTGGTACAAAAATATCTCAATCGACCAGTCTTTGATATCCATGTGCCCATTAACCTTAAAACATTACAAACTGCACATCAACGCGCTGGCTTAACCCCTCAGCAATCTCACTACCTTTGCTCAATCAATTTTGGTGTACTCAATCTGAATGATGCCGCAGACAATACGTCTTTTCGGCTAATCAAGAAGTTCTTGACTAAAGCGCTGATCGCGCTATCCGCGCTTGTCTGGTGGATTGAAGATCATAGCCCCTTGCGCCTTCCACCGAACCGGCTAACATCTCCCTATATTGCTTGTATAGCAATCAAAAGCGATGACTCAATGAGACAACCCCATGAATGATTTAAAAGCCGTCGAGTCCCATTTCAAGTTTGGGGAAAACTGGTCCAGCTATTCAAACCTGATCGACGAAGACCGCATCGAAAATTCAGTTAAGGGTTTGCAAAAACTCCTGGGCGATGGCGGCGTTTCAGGAAAAAGTTTTCTGGACATCGGTTGCGGGTCGGGGCTGCATTCGTTCGCCGCGCTGCTACTGGGTGCAAAAGAAATTGTCGCAACGGACCTGGATGCCGATTCTGTAGCAACAACGGAAAAAGTGTTAGCCAAGCACGGCGCGAACAAGCCCTATCGCGTCATGCAGGTCAGTGTTTTTGACTTGCCCGATAAACTGCAACAAACGTTTGATGTTGTTTATTCCTGGGGCGTACTCCACCATACCGGCGCCATGGTGGAGGCCATTAGCAAGGCAGCTGCCATGGTCTCACCAAATGGGCTGTTTGCTTTTGCGCTGTACCGCAAAACCCCTTATTGCGGATTGTGGCGCGCCGAAAAAAAATGGTATTCCAAGGCAAGTCTGCGCCAACAGGAAATCGCCCGCGCCATTTACGTCATGCTTTTTCGCCTGGGTTGCTTTGTCACAGGGCGCCGTTTCAAACAATATGTTGCGGAATACAAAAAAATGCGCGGCATGGAATTTTTGCATGACGTGCATGACTGGCTGGGTGGCTACCCTTACGAATCGATCTCGCCCCCGCAAGTGGATCAGTTGTTGCGTCAGCTCGGCTTTTCGCTGGAGCGCCGCTTTGTCCGTTCAGGCCTGATGAGTGTGCTCGGGTCAGGCTGTGACGAATATGCCTATAAAAAAATAGCGCATGACACCTAACTCAGGCAGCTATCTTGATCGGGTTCGTTATGCCGAACTCAATGCCGTCCGCCCCCTGTTCCCGGATAGCGGCAGCGTGCTGGAAATCGGCGGTGGCAACGGCTATCAGGCCGCCATGCTTAAGTTATGGGGCTTGCAGGTGGTCTCGATTGATATCGACACCCAAGGGGTCTGGGCAGAGCATTATTTTGACGTTGTCGGCTACGACGGGAAAACCATTCCCATCGCTGACGGAAAAGTCGATGTGATCTTTTCTTCCAATGTGCTGGAGCACATTGCTGCGAGTGATTTGCAGGCATTGTTTGTCGACATGCGCCGCGTGCTTGCCCCCGGCGGTTTTGCGGTACACCTTGTGCCCACGCCGATGTGGCGACTGTGGACAATCCTGGCGCATTATCCGTGGCTGATCCTGCGCGTGATGCGTGGAACCCCCAACGGAGAGGGAATGGTTCAGCCAAACGTGGCTTCTGTTATCCAGCGTCGTGGCTTGATCGGTTTAATTAAACGCGCACTATGGTCGGCGCCGCACGGCGAGTATCCCGGCAGCATCGCCGAGCTGTTTGCCTTTCGCGAGCAGGCATGGCGCAAGCGTTTTGAGGCTGGCGGCTTTGCTGTGACGTGTTGTTACCCAACAGGGTTGTTTTATACCGGTTACACATTGCTGCCCCGCTTGCCGATGTCATGGCGGCGACTTTTATCTCGTCTGTTGGGGAGCGCCTGCAAGATTTATGTCGTCAAGCCAACGACATTAACTGACCAAGCTAACAAATCGCTTTAGCCCGCATGACACGCATTGTCTTCATCATTACCGGGCTTTCCACCGGCGGCGCCGAAACCATGTTGTTGAAGCTGCTGGAACGGCTGGATCGAAACCGTTTTTCACCGCACGTCATTTCCCTGACGGCGCTGGGCGAGATAGGTCCGCGTATTGCCGCGCTTGGCATTCCTGTTGAA
>DILC01000011.1 GCA_002424865.1 Rhodocyclaceae bacterium UBA5602
CGCCCAGGGCATGCACCGATTGCGGGGTCAAGCCAATGTGCGCGCACACCGGCACGCCGCGTTCAACCAGAAAATGCACGGTCCCGGCCATCACTTCGCCGCCTTCGAGCTTAACCATTTCGGCGCCAGCGGCGAGCAGCCGCACGGCGTTGCGCATGGCCTGATCGAAAGACTCGTGATAGCTGCCAAACGGCATGTCCGTCACGCACATCGCGCGCTGCGCCATGTGGCCAACGCATTCGGTGTGATACACCATCTGCTCCATGGTCACCGGCAAGGTCGAGGTCTTGCCTTGCAGCACATTGCCGAGCGAGTCGCCAACGAGGATCACATCCACGCCGCAACGGTCTTCCAATGCGGCAAAGCTGGCGTCGTAACCCGTGAGCATGGCGATTTTTTCGCCCGCCTGCTTCATGCGCAGCAGCTCGGGCAGCGTGATGGGTTTATTCGAGGCGAGATAAGTCATGGCGATCTGAACGTAATGAAATAAATGGAGTCAGGATACACAAAGCGAATGCCCAAAAACCACCAATGCTCAGGGAGTCAAGCGCTCAATTTTTTGCCCAGCGCAACGCGCGAGCAAACCACTGGCCGACCCTAATGGAGGAATCATCAGCGCGGGTTCGATTTCCACCAGCGGCGCTAACACAAACGCCCTTTCGTGCATGCGTGGGTGCGGCAAGATAAGGTGCGCATCATCGCTTTTCAAATCGCCATACAACAGCAAATCCAGATCCAGCGTGCGTGGCGCATTGGGCACGCCCCTTTGGCGGCCGAAGCGCGCTTCAATGGCAAACAACTCGGCCAGAAAAGTCGGCGCGGGCAGGACGGCGTTCATCTTGACCACTGCGTTGATAAAGTCTGGCTGATGCAATAAACCCACAGGCGCTGTACGATACAGGGACGATACGGCCAATATGGATGACTTTGGCATTGCCCGCAAGGCGGCAATGGCCGCATGGACAGTGGCAACAGGGTCGCCCAAATTCGCGCCCAGCGCAACAAAACAACACGTACCCACAACTTAACCCTCGCTGCTCGCCGCCGGTTCTGCAGCATTTGGGGCGCCACTTGCGCCGGCCAGTCCGCCGGACGGTTTTTTGCGGCGGCGGCGCTTTTTTGGGTCAGTGTCGGGCTTCAGCATGGCTTCACGCCCGGCAAAATCAGCCATCTGAAAATCGAGCCACCAGGTAGCGATTTCCTGCTCTATCTCACCACTTTCCGCGCGCAAGGCTAAAAAGTCATACGCAGCGCGAAACCTTGGCTGCTCTAACAAGCGCTGCGGCGATTTGCCCGCGCGCTTCTCAAAGCGCGGCTGCAAGGCCCAGATTTCCTTGATGTCACCCGCGATGCGGCGCGTGATGGCGAGTTTTTCGCCCTGGATGTCCAGTACCTCATCCATCGCCTCGTACAGCGCGGGGATGGGTGCTTCGCCACGCGCCTTGCGGATTTCCCAATTCGCCAGCACTTCATGCCACAGCAAGGTGGCAAACAAATAGCCCGGCGACAGCGATTTACCGGCTTTTACCCGCGCATCGGTGCTGGCCAGCGCCAACAGTACGAATTTTTCGCCCAGCGGCTGCTCGAGGATCACATCCAGCAACGGCAGCAAACCATGATGCAAGCCGTCGTCACGCAGGCGCTTGACGCATTCGACCGCGTGGCCGGAAAACAGCAGCTTCAACATCTCGTCGAACAAGCGCGCTGGCGGCACGTTTTCCATCAAACCGGCCATCTCGCGGATCGGCGCCCGCACGGCCGGGTCAAGCGTCAAGCCCAGTTTGGCGGAAAGCCGCACAGCGCGCAGCATGCGCACCGGGTCCTCGCGATAACGCACGCCAGGCTCGCCGATCATGCGCAGCGTTTTTTGCTTGAGGTCAGCCACGCCATGGTGATAGTCATGCACGACTTGTGTGCTTGGATCGTAATACAGGGCATTCACGGTAAAGTCGCGCCGGGCCGCATCTTCTGCCATCGTGCCAAACACATTGTCGCGCAACACTCGGCCATGTTCGTCCTTCGTTGTATGGACGTCATGCGCTGCGCGAAAGGTAGACACTTCCAGCGTTTCGCCCCCCTGCATGACATGCACAATCTGAAACCGGCGGCCAATGATGCGCGCGCGGCGGAACAAGCTGCGCACTTCTTCAGGCGTGGCGCTGGTGGCAATGTCATAATCCTTGGGCACAATCCCGGCGATTAAATCGCGCACCGCGCCCCCCACGACATAGGCGGTGAAGCCCGCCTGCTGCAAGACTTCACAAGTACGCCGCGCCCCCGGTGAGACATGCTCCCTGTGAATACCGTGACGCCCAACAGGAATGATCGTACTGCGACCGGCCATTGGCGATTCGCCACGGCGAAATACTCGACGTAACAGCTTGACAATCATGAGGTATGAAATGAGTGAAGAAGGTTCGATAAAAAGCCCAAACGGGCCGCAATGATAGCGGAAAGAGGGTTTGGGCGTCAGTCCAGGACGCAATCGGCCATGCTGGCGCGCAGAACGCATAGAGCTTCAAGACGGCTTAAACAGAAATGAAACATACATTGTCTAGCCTGTTGCCAGGCACTTGGCTTGACGTGAAAAAATATCGTGAAACACTTTAATCTGCGCGCCACTTCAACTGTCGGGCGTAGCGGGCAAAGGCGNNACCTTCCCCGGGTGGGGGCGGGTCTGGAGGCGGGTCTTTATACCGCTTTTCCCGTGTTTCGTCACCGGTGGGCGGTAGCCCAGGCCATGAGCGTTAGGAGCAAATAGTAGTAAAGTGGTGCGGCTGTGACGTGCCTGGCATACGGCAGCCAATACGCTTGATAGCGTGCAGCTATTCAGCAGATAAAAACAATTCATTTCACTAACTCTCCGAGTTCATTTAAATTTCATGCCTCGGAATATTTTTTTCAACCACAAAGGAGTCATCCGCATGAACACTACCTTGATTAACACCGAAGTTTTACCTTTTAAGGCAAGCGCTTTTCATAATGGCCAATTTGTTGATGTGACAGAAGCTTCGCTCAAAGGTAAATGGTCAGTTGTTTTCTTCTACCCTGCTGACTTCACCTTTGTTTGCCCCACTGAGCTAGGCGACCTGGCAGACAACTATGCTGAGTTCCAAAAGCTGGGCGTGGAAATCTATGCTGTTTCAACCGACACCCACTTCACCCATAAAGCATGGCACGACACGTCCGACACCATCAGCAAAATCAAATATCCGATGGTCGGCGACCCAACCGGCGCAATCTCCCGCAATTTCGGCGTAATGATTGAAGCGGCTGGCTTGGCTGAGCGTGGCACGTTTGTGATCGACCCCGCCGGCAAGATTCAAATCATCGAAGTCAATGCCGGTGGCATTGGCCGTGACGCATCCGAATTGCTGCGCAAGGTCAAGGCCGCGCAATACGTTGCCAGCCACCCCGGTGAAGTTTGCCCCGCCAAATGGAAAGAAGGCGAAAAAACCCTGTCGCCTTCACTCGACCTGGTTGGCAAGATCTAACGCTCACGGTAAGCAAATACCGCCCGCTGATGATGAAATGTGCGAAAGGCAGCATAAAGGCCCGCCCTCCCATCCTCCCCTCGCGGGGAGGTTGCTATCTGGCTCGCTGCGCGAGAGGAGTGGCCCGGCGCCCAATGGCGTTTTTTCACGTTGAATCAGGCGTTCAAAATCGAAAAGACGCAACATTTCGCGCCATTTAGATTTTTACAGCGGCAATTTTTAAAGCAGCATTTTTAAAGCAGCACTGCCAGCAGTCCGCCCCGAAGTCCGCTTCGGGGCAATTTGGCCCAGATTGCAGCGCAAAGGCTTGTCAGGCATGACTGGATAATGGCGTCAATAGCGCCTGAACCGACACTATCCGAGCAGCCGCCTCTTTTCATACCCCCTTTGCAGTGCCATTTGCATCATCCCTCAAGGAGAATGCCATGTTAGAAGACAACATCAAAAATCAGCTCAAAAGCTATCTTGAACGCCTGCAACAGCCGATCGAATTGGTCGCATCCCTCGATGACAGCGAAAAATCCATTGAATTGCGCGGCTTGCTGCGGGAAATCGCCACACTCTCGCCCCTGGTCAGCCAGCGCGAAGATGGCAAGGACGCCCGCAAGCCATCGTTTAGTGTTGGCCGGCCTGGTGAGGCGGCGCGCATCCGCTTTGCCGGCCTCCCCATGGGGCACGAATTCACCTCGCTCGTTTTAGCCTTGCTGCAAGTCAGTGGCTACCCGCCCAAGGTTGAAGCCGCGACGATAGAACAGATCAAGGCGATCAGCGGCCAATACCGCTTTGAGACCTACATCTCACTCTCTTGCCACAACTGCCCTGATGTCGTGCAGGCACTCAACTTGCTGGCGATGCTCAACCCAGGCATTGAGAGCGTGATGATTGATGGCGCGCTGTTCCAGGGCGAAGTGAATGAACGCAAGATCATGGCCGTGCCCACCGTATTTTTGAATGGCGAAGTATTTGGCCAGGGCCGCATGACATTGGAAGAAATTGTCGCCAAGCTGGACACCGGGGCTGCCGCGCGTGAAGCGGAAAAACTCAACACCAAGGCGGCCTTTGATGTGCTCGTTGTCGGTGGTGGCCCGGCAGGTACGGCAGCGGCGATTTATGCCGCACGCAAAGGCATCCGCACCGGTGTGCTGGCCGAGCGCTTCGGCGGCCAGGTGCTGGATACCATGTCGATTGAAAATCTGGTCTCCGTACCCAAAACTGATGGCCCCAAGCTTGCCGTGGCGCTCGAACAACACGTCAAGGAATATGAAGTCGACATCATGAACCTGCAGCGGGCTGACGCCCTGGCGCCTGCGGGTGAAGACGGTTTGTTTCAAGTCCATACCGCCAACGGGGCCACGCTCAAGGCCAAAACAGTCATTCTTGCCACCGGCGCGCGCTGGCGTGAAATGAATATCCCTGGCGAGAAAGAATACAAAGCCAAAGGCGTGTGCTTCTGCCCGCATTGCGA
>DILC01000081.1 GCA_002424865.1 Rhodocyclaceae bacterium UBA5602
ATTGGCTATCGACACGAATCAGTATATTTCGACCGTCAAAGCGGCAGCGGCTATTTCGACCCCAGCAAGTTGCACACGAACCAGCTACGGCTTATGTTCGCCAAGGCGGGCGTTGGTTACGATGCCAGCATCGAGCTGTACTACGGAAAGCAGTCTTTCGAGCGCTTTGGCCGCAGCCAGGCGGATGTGGTCGGCGGCTGGTATGCGAGCTTGCGCTACTACCCGGCCAAAAACATGGCCGCAGAATTTTTGTGGGAAGGTGGCGACTCTGCGCTGCAAGCTGCGGACGGTTTCAAGTATCAGCTCATCACGGCACGAGCACAGTTCTTTTTTTGATCAAATTGGATTGCAAAAGCCGCACCTGGGCTAGTTGTGCGGAACCTATTGATTCGGCGCGTTAAAGCATGAACCACCCACCCTGAGCCTGTCGAAGGGTTTCGACAGGCTCAGCCCAAACGGGATGGAGTAAGCACGGACGAAATTTAAAACTTCATCGTGCCGGATCAATGGCAGGGTGGCACGCTGCTGGCAATTGTCCGCAGCATGCATAGAGCATGATTTTGTTTTTAAAACTTCACGCAAATATCACACGCTGGCAATACATGTTGTGAACAATGTGACATGCGGCACGATCATGCTGCGCAAATTTTTTCACCACCTTCAGACAGGAGTATTTTTATGAAAGCATCCATGCTTGTTCTGGCCTTAGCCTCTGCTTTTGCGGCCAATGTCCATGCAAATCCCACCGTGAATGGCCCCATGGCCTTCAACCCCATTGCTGCTTCCGCCTATGGCCTGGAAACTAGTGCCGACGTCGCTACTGCCCCCTGGGTTATCCCACAGGGTTACACCCAGTCCATCATTTCCGACGAGAGCAACCTGGATATTTATGTAGGCACCGACTGGAACGACATGAATACGGTCAACGAAACCGGCAAACACGCCGGTCGTTATTTGTATCGCACGCATGAAGTACGCGGCGGCGCTATCGGCGTTGACGGTAACTCCCGGCGTGTTGACGGCGGCAGCGGCGGTGCGGTTTCCGTAGTTGACCTGAAGACCGGCGTGGCCAAGGAAGTGGTCGGCCGTGCCGACTGGGAAGCATTGGATGGCATTGTCTGGACCCCTTGGCAGACCATTTTGTTTGCCGAGGAAGTCGGCACGTCAGCTCGCCCCGACCCCGAGGCCCCTCTCGCCACCAGCGGCCTGGTGTATGAACTCAAGCTCGATCCCAAGGATCCCATGTCCGCCGAAAGCGTGACTGTGCGTCCGATGCTCGGCGCGCTGGCTCACGAAGGCATCGAGGTTGACGTCGAAGGCAACGTTTATGTGATCGACGAAGACCGCAAGGGCTCGATTTACAAGTTCGTGCCGGAAAACTACGGCGATCTCTCCAGCGGCCAGCTCTATGCCCTGAAGGTGATGAACGGCGCCAAGACCGGCGCTGCCGAATGGGTCGCTCTGGATATGGCCCAGGTTCAAATTAGCGCCCGCGTGGCGGCTGCCGCTGTGGGCGCTACGCCGTTCTGCCGCCCCGAGGACATGGAACGCATCGACAGCACGCTGTACGTGGCGCTGACCTGCGAAGACGTGGATAATCCCGCCAATACCAGCGGCAGGAATGCTGCGGGCTACTTCGTGGGCGCTGTGCTGGCCGTTAATCTGGACGAGCAGCCTTCTGCAAAATTCGTCGTTGCTCCCGGCAAGAATGTTCCATTCGAGGTTCAGCCTACCGCCACCACGGCGGGTGTGACCGGCTTTGCCAAGGTGGATAACCTGGCCAAGAGCGCCGANNGGCAAGCTGTGGATGGTGGAAGACAACGACTTCAGCGACATCTGGGTGTACGACCCGCGCTCAGAAGATGCCAACGGTGATGGCTACAAGGATGGCGTGCATCTGTTCGCCTCCCTGAAAGATAAGCCAGCCGAAGGCACCGGGATCTACTTCGGCAAGGATCCGCACACCTTGTTCGTCAACGTGCAGCATTCCGGCACCGGCAACGACAAGACCATGGCTATCACCAAGCGTCAAGAATAATCAGCCATTAGCCCTGAATCACTGGTCACGGGAAGCCCCACTCGCAAGCGTGGGGCTTTTTTTTGGTTTCCGGATTCTCCGGTGGACGGTAGGGGTTGAGAGGCTAAAACTGACCTGAGTAGAACAGCGTGTCCAAGGTGGGCAGGTCTGTTCCAAGGTTCCCTTGCCTGGTCTTCGTGACCATTTCGTATTCGCCGTCGAAGTTTCTCATCAGGCACATGTAGCGAGCCATGGCGACTTCCTCGAAGCGCTGCTTTTTCTTGGTTTTGATCTTCTCCTGGATGGGAACACGTTTTTGCAGCCGGTCGGTGTAAAGCACTTTAGCCCGCATAGCGACAACCGAAAGGGGTGTTTTGTAGCCTTTGGTCTGTACCAGGCCAAACGAGTGGCAGAACTGCACGCCAACTGTCCTACTTGAGTAAAACTATAAGTCCTACCAGAATAGGACTCGCGATTGATAGGAGGTTCGTATGCTTCAAACTCTGCGCAAAGCTGGTGGCTCGCTTGTGATGACTGTGCCCAAGGCATTTATTGACCAGAACAGTCTGGGTGAAGGCTCCCAGGTCGAACTGCATCTCCTTGGGAAGCGGATGACCGTCGAGGCGCCAACCCGTCCGCGTTACAAACTGGCCGACCTGATGGCAGAAATGCCGCAGGGGCTACCGCGTGTCGAAGGATGGGATGAGATGCCCTCGGTTGGGCTGGAGAACGGCTGATGGCGTACCTTCCGAACCGTGGTGACATCGTGCATCTCGATTTCGACCCCGCTTCCGGGCGAGAAATGAACGGCCCGCACTTCGGCCTTGTCCTGAGCGGTAAGGTCTTCAACCAGCAAGGGTTGGCGATGATTTGCCCGATTTCGCAGGGAGCCGCTGCCTCCGCCCGTACCTATGGGACTGTAGTTACGCTGATGGGGGCCGACACTGACACCCAAGGCGCAGTGCACTGCCATCAATTGAAGTCATTGGATTGGCGGGCGTGGAATGTGCGCCACAAAGAAACGGTGCAGCAGTACATCGTCGATGAAGCCCTGTCCAGAATCGAAGCTATTCTGTTTGAGTAGAAAGGAATACTGCTGAGTAATAATCAACCTTCTGCCGAAACTCTGGGCCGAATGATGATGGCGGACTTGAAAGAAGTGGTGAAGCAAACACACAACGGAGAAACAAAGGGTTCTGCTTTTTTGCTGTCCAGCCCGACGAACTGTCACGGACTACGCCCGGAAAATACCCTCGACGCAGGGAAGAACGCCGCACTGAATGCGATGGGGGTACCCTCAACGGCTCCCGTCCCCCTGAAAATCCGGATACCCTTTTTTATAGCGGTAATAAAACCGGGGACAGCTCCGAATGGCGCTAAGTTAAGCTCGTTCTGCGGCTGGGGGGAGGCGATATTCAGCCATGCGTGGCGTGCATGCGCTGCTTAAATGCAGCGACGGTGAAAGCCCTCGGCTCGCCGCTATTTTCGCCATCGATCAGGGCTGCGCGTATCGCCTCAATCTCCGCGCTGCGCTCTTGATCGGGTAATTCCCCCATTTTTAGCAACGGTCAGAAGTAGAGTCGATTAAAAGGGCTGACTTCTGTTTCGGGGTAATGC
>DILC01000086.1:0-128 GCA_002424865.1 Rhodocyclaceae bacterium UBA5602
CTTCAACATCTTTTTGCTTTTTATATAAAAGGTAATCCTCCATGTTTTTCAGCGCATCCCGAAACAAAAATCTCGAACAATTAAAAAACCAATTACAAGCCAGCCAACAAGCCGAAGCTGCCGCAAAA
>DILC01000086.1:317-4671 GCA_002424865.1 Rhodocyclaceae bacterium UBA5602
GCGCAAGAAGGCAGATCACTGATTGACCGCATTTCAAACGAGCTCTCCCATCTTGCCACCCGCTCGAATGACTCGGCAGAAAGCGTATCCATCTTGGGAGAACACGCGAAAAAAATTGTCAGCATCGTCAACCTGATCAAGGAAATTGCAGACCAAACGAATTTACTGGCCCTCAATGCAGCCATTGAAGCGGCTCGGGCTGGCGAGCAAGGAAGAGGCTTTGCCGTGGTTGCCGATGAGGTAAAAAAGCTTGCCGAGCGAACAACCAATGCAACAGCAGAAATTTCATCCCTGGTGCGCCAAATTGACGAGAACACGGGAAGTGCCACTGCAAGCATGGCTGCCTTGGCAACAGAATCCAAAGAAGTGAGCCACAGTGGAGAGCTTGCCACAAACAAGATGCAGCAGCTGCTCACGCTCTCAACCCAGATGGATAGTGCGATGGCGCTATCCACTTTAAGAAATTTTGTCGAGCTTGCAAAAATCGATCATCTACTGTTCAAGTTCGATATCTATAAAATCTTTTTCGACATGAAAGACACAAAAGCGCCAGAACTCTCTGACCATACGCAGTGCCGCCTTGGTCAGTGGTATGCACGCGGGGAAGGTGCTGAGTTGTATGCCCACCTCCCTGGTTATCGTGAACTGGACACACCGCATATGACGGTACACAAAGCGGGCAAAGAGGCTCTCGATGCTTTCTATTCAGGCAATCTGGCATCTGGCGCCAGTGCCATTGACCGGATGGAAGCAGCCAGCCTTGATGTCATCCGTGTTCTTGATAACCTGGTGGTGGCAGGTGAAGCCAATCCGGCGTTGCTTAAAACGCCACCGAAAAAGCCTTAACCTCAAGTGAGGCAGGCTGGAAAAAATGGAGTCCAATGGATCGTGTAATTTGACGATCTGGAGGATGGAAATGGAAGGGACACCGAAGGGGATCTACACGCCGGAATTTCGGGCGGAGGCGGTCAAGCGGGTTGAGACGACGGGGATGTCGGTGGCGCGGGCGGCGAAACAGCTATCGCTGCCGAAGAGCAGCCTGGACAACTGGGTGCGCGCGGCACGCGAAGGCAAGCTGGCGGAAGTGGGCAAAGGGCAACGGTTGCCGAGCGAATTGGAGCTTGAGCTAGCGCGGACCCGCAAGGAACTGACCGAAGTGAAGAGGGCTCGGGATCTGCTAAAAAAGTTTGCGACGTATTTCGCGCAGGAGTCGCGGTGAAATACGGGCGGATTCACGAACTGCGACAGGAGCACCCTGTGGCAGCCATGTGCCGGGTGCTGGATGTCTCGGAAAGCGGCTACCACGCTGGGCGGAAACGCCCGTTGTCGCCCCGTGCGAAGGAGAACGCACGGCTGGCAGTAGAAATCAAGGCGGCGCACGAGAGAACACGGCAGACCTATGGCCCCGAGCGCTTGCAGGCCGACCTGGCCGGAACGGCATCCAGGTCGGCATTCATCGCATCAGGCGTATCCGCAAGGAATTGGGCCTGCGCTGTCGGCAGAAGCGGAAATTCAAGGCAACCACGGATTCGAGCCACCGACTGCCCGTCGCGTCGAATCTGCTGGATCGCCAGTTTGCCGTAACGGCCCCCAACAAGGCGTGGGTCACGGACATCACCTACATCGCCACCGACGAGGGCTGGCTCTACCTCGCCGGTATCAAGGATCTGTTCAACGGCGAACTGGTGGGCTACGCCCTCGATGCCCGGATGACGCAGCAGTTGGTCATGCAGGCGCTATTCCGTGCCGTTGCCACCAAGCGGCCGAGCAAGGGGCTGATCCGCCATTCGGATCGCGGCAGCCAGTATTGCTCACACGCCGACCAACAGCTGCTCCGCCAGTTCGGCATGCAGCCTTCCATGAGTCGCAAGGGGAATTGCTGGGATAACGCACCGATGGAAAGTTGCTGGGGCTCCTTGAAACCGAACTGGTGCATCACCGCCGCTTCGCCACCCGCGAGCAGGCTACGAGCGAGATCACGGAATACATCGAGATCTTCTACAACAGAATTCGAAAGCAGGCACGACTCGGCAATCTGTCGCCCGCCGCTTTCAGTCAGCAATACTATGCAAAACATATAGCCGCTTGAACCGTTGGACTCTACGATTTGCATTCGACCTCACCCGCCGTCCCGCCAGCGCCGACTTTCCCGCGCATCGATTGCGGCGCTGCCGTCACGGCATCGGGCGAACCTCATTCTGGCTCGCTACGCGAGAGGAGTAGCCCGGCATCAAATTACGTTGCTTCACGCTAAAGCCGTCCACCCGCGAAAACATACCTGTCATCCGCCTCGCATCCGCTAGAATTGGCGTTTTTTCGCCCGCTGCCTGCCCCATGGAACTCGCCAAAAGCTTTGAACCCGCTGAAATCGAAAAACGCTGGTATCCAATTTGGGAGTCGCGCGGTTATTTTGCCGCGGGCCTGGATACCACCAAAACCGACAATTTCTGCATCCTGCTGCCGCCGCCCAATGTGACCGGCACGCTGCACATGGGGCATGGCTTCAACCAGGCCATCATGGATGCGCTGACCCGCTACCACCGCATGCGCGGCGACAACACCTTGTGGCAGCCGGGTACCGACCACGCGGGCATCGCCACGCAAATCGTGGTCGAGCGCCAGCTCGATGCGCAGGGCGTCTCGCGCCACGATTTAGGCCGCGAAAAGTTCATCGAAAAAGTGTGGGAATGGAAAGAATATTCCGGCGGTGCGATCACCCGGCAAATGCGGCGCCTGGGCACCAGCCCCGACTGGTCGCGCGAGCGCTTCACGATGGATGCGGGACTGTCGACAATCGTCACCGAAACCTTTGTGCGGCTGTACAACGAAGGCCTGATCTACCGTGGCAAGCGGCTGGTGAATTGGGACCCGGTGCTGGGCACAGCGGTCTCTGACCTGGAAGTGGTGAACACGGAAGAAGACGGCTCGATGTGGCACATTCGCTACCCATTAGCCGACGGTAGCGGGCATTTGACGGTCGCCACCACGCGGCCGGAAACCATGCTCGGCGACGTAGCGGTGATGGTGCACCCGGAGGATGAACGCTATGCGCATCTCATAGGCCAGCAGGTGATTTTGCCGCTGTGCGACCGCGAGATTCCGATCATCGCCGACAGCTACGTCGACCAGGACTTCGGCACCGGGGTGGTTAAAGTCACGCCCGCGCATGACTTCAACGACTATGCCGTGGGGCAGCGGCACAAGCTGCCGATGATTTCCATCCTCGATCTGGCTGCGAAAATCAATGCATCAGCACCGGAAAAGTATCGCGGTCTCGACCGCTTTGAAGCACGCCGCGCCATCATTGCCGACCTGGAAGCCGCCGGCCTTTTGGACAGCGTCAAACCGCACAAGCTGACAGTCCCGCGCGGTGACCGCACGGGTGTGGTGATCGAACCCATGCTCACCGACCAGTGGTTCGTGGCCATGAGCAAACCGGGCGCGGATGGCCAGTCCATCGTCGGCAAGGCGCTGCAAGCCGTGGCTTCCGGCGAGATCAAGTTCGTGCCCGAAAACTGGGTGAACACCTACAACCAGTGGCTCAACAATATCCAGGATTGGTGCATCTCGCGCCAGCTCTGGTGGGGCCACCAAATACCCGCCTGGTATACCGATGACGGAAAAATCATCGTCGCCCACAATGAAGCCGAAGCCAAAACAATCGCCGCGAAAGACGGTTACACCGGCGGGTTAAAGCGCGATGACGATGTGCTCGACACCTGGTATTCCTCCGCCTTGTGGCCGTTCTCCACGCTCGACTGGACGCCGGAATATCCGACAAAATCCAACCCCGCGCTGGACCTTTACCTGCCCTCAACCGTGCTTGTCACCGGCTTTGACATCATTTTCTTCTGGGTCGCGCGCATGGTGATGATGACCAAACACATCACCGGCAAGATTCCGTTCAAGCATGTCTATGTGCATGGTTTGATCCGCGACGCCGAAGGCCAGAAAATGAGCAAGTCCAAAGGCAACGTGCTCGACCCGATTGACTTGATCGACGGCATCGCGCTCGACGATCTGGTGAAAAAACGCACCACGGGCCTCATGAACCCGAAAGACGCGCCCAAGATCGAAAAGCGCACGCGCAAAGAGTTTCCCAATGGCATACCCGCCTTTGGCACCGATGCGCTGCGCTTTACTTTTTTGAGCCTGGCCAGCCCAGGGCGCGACATCAAGTTCGACATGCAGCGCTGCGAGGGCTACCGCAACTTCTGCAACAAGCTGTGGAACGCCACGCGCTTTGTGCTGATGAATTGCGAGGGCAAGGACTGCGGCATTCCGCCCGCGCAAGAAAACGCCGCCTGCGGCGGCATCGGCCCGATCGAGTTGTCGCCCGCCGACCGCTGGATCA
>DILC01000061.1:0-18388 GCA_002424865.1 Rhodocyclaceae bacterium UBA5602
ACGCGGCTGGGAGGGGGCGGGCCTTCTTTTATGCCGCCTTTCGCGTGTTTCATCATCTGCGGGTGGTATTTGCTTACCATGGGCGTTAGCGGGGGATTATTTTACCGTGGCAAAACGCTCTCGCCCATCAAATACTCATCCACGGCACGGGCGCACTGCCGTCCTTCGCGTATCGCCCAAACCACCAGCGACTGCCCGCGGCGGATATCGCCCGCCGCAAAAACGCCAGGCACATTGGTGTGATAAGCCACCTCGCCTTCGGTGCTGGCGCTCGCATTGCCACGCGGATCCTTGGCAATGCCAAAGGCCTCCAGCACGCCACCGGCCGGGCTCACAAAACCCATGGCAAGGAACACAAAGTCAGCCTGGATTTCAAACTCGGAGCCTGCCAGCTCGTGCATCTTGCCATCTTTCCATTCCAGCCGCACCGCACGCACCGCTTTGAGATGGCCACGCAACGGGCCTTGGTCATGCGCAATGAACGCTTTCGTACCGATAGCCCAATCGCGCTCGCAACCTTCTTCATGCGAAGAGGAGGTACGCAGGCGCAATGGCCAGTAAGGCCAGGTTAGCGGACCGTTCTCCTGCTCGGGTGGGCGCGGCATCAACTCAATTTGCGTGATGGACGCCGCGCCCTGGCGGTTGGACGTGCCCACGCAATCGGAACCCGTATCGCCACCGCCGATCACCAGCACGTGCTTGCCTTTGACGTTGATCGGGTTTTTGCGCCCGCCAGCGACTTCCTTATTTTGTGGAATCAGGAATTCCAGCGCAAAGTGCACGCCCCCGGATTGGCGGCCAGGGATCGGCAGGTCACGCGGCACTTCGGATCCACCGGCCAGAACGACCGCATCAAAGTCCTTTTTCAACTGTGCGGGAGTAATGGTTTTTTTCGCATCGTTGTTGATGCCTGTTCCCAGCTTGGCATGGGTCACCATGACGCCCGGCGCGAACTTCACGCCTTCAGCCTGCATTTGCGCCATGCGCCAGTCGATCAAGCGCTTATCAAGCTTGAAGTCTGGAATGCCATAGCGCAAGAGCCCCCCAATGCGATCGCTTTTCTCGAATACGGTGACCTCGTGGCCCGCACGCGCCAACTGTTGCGCCACAGCCAGGCCAGCCGGGCCAGAGCCCACGACAGCCACTTTTTTACCCGTTTTCTGCGCGGGCGGCTGGGGCACTACCCAGCCATTTTCACCGGCTTTATCAATAATCACCCGCTCGATGGACTTAATGCCCACCGGCGTTTGCGGAATGTTCAGCGTGCAAGCCGCCTCACATGGCGCAGGACAAATGCGGCTGGTGAATTCCGGAAAATTGTTGGTGGAATGCAATACCTCGATGGCCTCTTGCCAGCTGCCCCGGTAAACCAAATCATTCCAGTCCGGAATGATGTTGTTCACCGGACAACCCGTATTGCAAAACGGAATGCCACAATCCATGCAGCGTGCGGCTTGCACTTTAGCCTTGTCGTCCGACAGGCGCAGCACGAATTCCTTGTACTCGGTGACACGTTGGGCGACTGGCACGTAAGTCTCAGCAACCCGTTCAAACTCTAAAAACCCGGTGGGCTTACCCATCAAGCGGCCTCTTTTATCTTGGTCGCCGCCATTTCTTTCAATGCGCGGCGATATTCATGGGGGAAAACTTTTACGAATTTAGCAAGCGCTTGCGGCCAGTTGGCCAGCAAAGCCTTGGCCTGTGGACTGCCTGTGAGTTCAACATGCTGCTCTATCATGCGGCGCAACTGCACCTCATCCGCCTCATGGCGGTGCCATGCGCTTTCATCCACTTGCGCAGCGGCAGGAAGAACAGGTTCTAGCGCCGCCATGGCTGGATTGCAGCGCTGGGCAAACTGGCCATCTGCGTCATACACATAGGCGATGCCGCCCGACATGCCCGCAGCAAAGTTGCGGCCAGTCAAACCCAGCACCACGACCGTGCCACCTGTCATATATTCGCAGCCATGGTCGCCCGTGCCTTCGACCACGGCCGACGCACCCGAGTTGCGCACAGCAAAACGCTCACCGGCCACGCCGCTCAAAAAGGCTTCGCCTTCGGTCGCGCCATAAAGTGCCGTATTGCCGACAATGATGTTATCCGCTGAATTGCCACGGAAGGCCTTGGGCGGGCGCACAATCACGCGCCCACCGGACAAGCCCTTGCCGACGTAGTCATTGCCTTCGCCAACCAAATCCAGCGTGATCCCGCGCGCCAGGAACGCCGCGAAACTTTGCCCGGCTGTGCCAGAGAGAGTAATGCTGATCGTGCCATCAGGCAAACCCTTGTTGCCATAGCGCCTGGCCACCTCATGCGAAAGCAAGGTGCCCACCGTGCGGTTGGCGTTTTTGATGGCGGCCTCAATGCGCACCGGTTTGGCTTTTTCAATGGCAGGCTTGGCCTGGGCAATCAACTGATAGTCCAGCGCGCGCGCCAGTCCGTGATCCTGCGTCTCGCAATGGTGCAAGGCCACGTCCTCTGCAACAGGCGGCATGTAGAAAATCCGCGAGAAATCCAGCCCTTTGGCCTTCCAGTGCTCAATGCCTTGACGGGTATCCAGCAAGTCAGCGCGGCCAACCAGCTCATCAAAGCGGCGAATGCCCAGTTGCGCCATGAGCTCACGCACTTCTTCGGCCACAAAGAAGAAGTAATTCACCACGTGCTCAGGCTGGCCGGAGAAGCGCTTCCTTAGCACCGGGTCTTGCGTAGCCACGCCTACCGGGCAGGTATTCAGATGGCATTTGCGCATCATGATGCAGCCTTCAACCACCAGCGGCGCCGTCGCAAAACCGAACTCATCGGCACCCAGCAAGGCGCCAATCACCACATCACGCCCGGTTTTCATTTGGCCATCGGCCTGCACGCGAATCCGTCCGCGCAATTTGTTGAGCACCAGCGTCTGCTGCGTTTCAGCCAGGCCCAGCTCCCATGGCGTGCCTGCATGCTTTATCGAAGAGATCGGCGATGCGCCCGTACCGCCATCATGGCCGGCAATCACCACGTGATCCGCCTTGGCTTTGGCCACACCGGCGGCGACCGTACCAACACCCACTTCGGACACCAGCTTCACCGAGACCGAAGCTGCCGGATTCGCGTTTTTCAAATCGTGGATGAGCTGCGCCAAATCTTCAATGGAATAAATATCGTGGTGCGGTGGCGGCGAGATCAAGCCAACGCCGGGCACGGAGTGGCGCAAAAAGCCGATGTATTCGGACACCTTATGTCCCGGCAACTGGCCACCCTCACCCGGCTTGGCGCCTTGCGCCATCTTGATCTGCAATTGATCGGCATTGGTCAGATATTCCGCGGTCACCCCAAAGCGGCCAGAGGCCACTTGCTTGATGGCGGAGCGCAGGCTGTCGCCCTCTCGCAATGGGATATGCGCCTCAACACGGTCCGCGCCGATGACACTGGCCACCGTCTCGCCAGCGCCGACTTTTTCAAAGCGGCGCGGATCCTCGCCGCCTTCGCCAGTATTCGATTTGCCGCCAATGCGGTTCATCGCAATGGCCAGCGTGGTGTGCGATTCGGTCGAGATGGCCCCTAACGAGATCGCGCCCGTGGCAAAGCGCTTAACGATTTCCTTGGCTGATTCAACCTCGTCCAGCGGCACGGGCGTACCGGCCGGGCGCAGCTCAAACAAGCCGCGCAAGGTCAAGTGGCGGCGGGTCTGATCGTTGATCAACTTGGCATATTCTTTGTAAGTGCCATACTGGCCCGAGCGCGTCGCATGCTGCAACTTGGCAATCGAATCCGGCGTCCATAGGTGATCTTCGCCACGGATGCGATAGGCATACTCGCCCCCCGCGTCCAGGTTATCGACCAGCACTGGGTCGCCAGAAAATGCCGCCCGATGCACACGCACGGCCTCTTCCGCCACTTCAAGCAAACCAATGCCTTCAATTTGCGTGGCAGTGCCTTTGAAGTACGCCGCCACAAAGGCAGAACTCAGGCCAATGGCTTCAAAAATCTGCGCGCCACAATAAGATTGATAGGTCGAAATCCCCATCTTGGACATGACTTTGTTCAAACCCTTGCCCACTGCCTTAACAAACTGCTTCTGCGCATCCGGCGCGCCCTTGCCTGCCTTGCCGGCCTGCTCGGCAAGGGTAGCCAAAGCCAACCAGGGACATACCGCCTCAGCGCCGTAACCGGCGAGCAGCGCCACATGGTGCACTTCGCGCACGGAGCCAGTATCAACAACCAAGCCGGTGTTGGTGCGCAAACCCTTTTTGATCAAGTGGTGATGCACCGCGGCGCAAGCCAGCAAGGCCGGAATCGCCACAGACTCGGCGGACACCGCGCGATCAGACAAGACAATGATGTTGTAACCATCCGCCACCGATTTCTCGGCTGCCGCAGTCAATGCCTCTAGCGCAGACGCACAACCCTCAGCGCCCGCTGTGACGGGATAGGTCATATCCAGCACCAGCGATTTAAAGCGCCCCTTCGTGGTTTTATCAATGGACACCAGACGCGTGAAGTCCTCATCCAGCAGCACGGGGTGCGTGACTTCCAGACGTGGCGTCAAAGGCTCATCATCGTCATTGGCAATACCGAGCAAATTCGGCTTGGGGCCGATGAAGCTGGTGAGCGACATGACGATTTCTTCACGGATCGGATCAATCGGCGGATTGGTCACCTGGGCGAAGAGCTGCTTGAAGTAGGAATACAGCGGCTTGGACCGCGCGGACAAAATCGGCAAGGCGGCATCATTGCCCATCGAGCCGGTGGCTTCTTCGCCGTTTTCGGCCATGGGCGCCAGGATGAATTTCAAGTCCTCCTGGGTATAGCCAAATGCCTGCTGAACATCCAGCAATGATGCATTTAATTTCAGGCCTGACTTACGGCCCTCGGGCAAGTCAGACAAGAACAGGCGGGATTCCTTTACCCATTTGCCGTAAGGCTGCCCGGTCGCTATTGCATGCTTGAGCTCCCCGTCATCAATGATGCGTCCGGCTTCCAGATCAATCAGGAACATCTTCCCCGGTTGCAAGCGCCATTTCTTGATGATTTTTTCTTCCGGGAACTTCAACACCCCCATTTCGGATGCCATCAATACAATATCATCATCCGTTATCAGATAGCGCGCCGGGCGCAAACCATTGCGGTCCAGCGTGGCGCCGATCTGGCGGCCATCGGTGAAGGCCACCGCTGCCGGGCCATCCCACGGCTCCATGACTGCGGCATGGAACTCATAAAAATCGCGCCGCTCTTCGTCAATCAAGCCGTTGCTGGCCCAAGCTTCGGGAATCAGCATCATCATCGCGTGGGGCAGGGAATATCCGCCCATCACGAGCAGTTCCAAGGCATTGTCAAAACTCGCCGAGTCGGACTGCCCATCAACAATCAGCGGCCACAATTTATCCAGATCCTCGCCCAACCACTGGGAACGCATGGCTTTTTGCCGCGCCGCCATCCAGTTGATATTGCCGCGCACGGTATTGATTTCGCCGTTGTGCGCAATCATGCGGAACGGGTGCGCCAGATCCCAGGTCGGGAAAGTGTTTGTGGAAAAGCGCTGATGCACCAAGGCAATAGCAGAAACCAAGCGCTCGTCTTGCAAGTCGAGAAAGTAACTACCCACTTGCTCGGCCAGCAACATGCCTTTATACACAATCGTGCGCGAGGACAGCGAAGTAATGTAGAACTGCTTGACGTCCGCCAACCGCAAACGCCGCACTTCATGCTCAACACGCTTGCGAATGACAAACAGCTTGCGCTCAAAAGCAGCCTGATCAGCGCATTGCCCGCCTTGGCCAATAAACACCTGGCGCACCACCGGCTCAATATCCTTCGCCGCTTGCGCCAAACCGGAATTATCCCGTGGCACATCGCGCCAACCTAGAAAATGCTGCCCTTCTTCATGAATCACCCGCGCCATCACGGACTCGCAAGCTGAACGCCCATTGACGGATTGCGGCAAAAAAATGTTGCCGCAGGCATACTCACCCGCACCGGGAAGCGCAATATCCTGCTTTAACGCCTCTTCGCGCAAAAACAAGTCAGGCAACTGGAGCAAAATACCTGCGCCATCCCCTAACAATGGGTCGTAACCTGTTGCACCGCGGTGTTCAAGATTGCTCAGAATGTTCAAGCCTTGCTGAACAATCGTATGGCTTTTCACATTTTTAATGTGGGCCACAAAGCCGACGCCACAGGCATCATGTTCTCGTAGGGGGTCGTACAACCCTTGGCGCTGGGGGAATACCATCGTGTCATTCCTTGTAATACAACGGATAAGAAAGCAGGGGGAAAGCCAACATCCCCGGCTTGGATTAGGTCACCCTCAAAAAGGCGGCGGAACTGATAAATATACCGTCAAAACCGTGCAAACTCAATACAGTTAAGCGAGTCCCCACACTTAAGCCGGGTTACGCCTCACCGACCAAAAATAAACGGCGGTGTTCTTTGATCGCGTAACGGTCAGTCATGCCGGCGATGTAATCAGACGTCGCCCGCGCCAAACTTTCAGCACTGGCAATTTCCTGATATTGCGGCGGCAATAGCCGCGGCTCAGCCATGAATGCGGAGAACAGCTCACGAATCACGCGTTGCGCCTTGGTTGTCATGCGCACCACCTGATAGTGACGGTAAAGCTGCTCGCGCAAAAACATTTTCAAGGCGCGATTCTCTTCATGCATGGCCGCCGAAAAAGCGATCAAGGGCGGCGCGGCAAACACATCCGGCGCGGTTTGCGGTGCGGACCGAGTTATTCGGCTTGCCGACTCAACCAGCAAATCAGCGACTTGCGCGCCAATGATGCAGCGTATTGTTTCATGAATGCGGCGCCGGTCGGCAAGCCCCGGGAACTGACGATCCACCTCGGCCAAGTGCCGGCTAAATAGTTTCACGCTGCGCAGTTGCCCCAATGTGATCAAGCCCGAGCGCAAACCATCATCGACATCGTGATTGTTATAGGCGATTTCATCCGCCAGGTTGCACACTTGCGCCTCCAGCGAAGGCTGCCTGCCGTTGAGGAAACGCTCGCCTAGCGCACCCAACGTGCGCGCCCGGGCGGGCGAGCAGTGCTTGAGTATGCCTTCTTGCGTTTCAAACATGAGATTCAAGCCGTCAAAACTGGCGTAATGCTGCTCCAGCTGCTGAACTATGCGCAACGACTGCAAGTTATGTTCAAACCCGCCATGGGCTTGCATGCATTCGTTTAACGCATCTTGCCCCGCATGGCCAAAAGGCGTGTGCCCCAAGTCATGCGCCAAGGCAATCGCTTCGGCCAGATCATCATTGACCCGCAAGGCGCGCGCAATGGTACGCGCGATTTGCGCGACTTCAATGCTGTGCGTCAGGCGCGTACGGAACAAATCGCCTTCATGATTGACAAAAACCTGGGTTTTATATTCCAGCCGACGAAAAGCGGCCGAATGGACAATCCGATCCCGATCGCGCTGAAACTCACTGCGCGCACTGGGCGGCGGCTCTTTGACAACACGCCCGCGGCTCGCGCCATCGGTGATGGCATAGGGTGCCATCTCAGCCATGACAGCATGCCCTGATCGTCGCGGCAATATCCTCATTCGCCGCATCGCGATAAGTCACGGCACGGCCAATCGAGCGCAGCAGCACCAGGCGCAAGCGCCCAGCCAACACCTTCTTGTCATGCGCCATGAATTCAAGATAACGCTCAGCCCCCAACACGGGGCCCGCTGTTGGCAAGCCGGCCCGCTGCAATAAGGCGCGTATCCGCGCCACCTCCTCCGCAGACAACCACCCCAGGCGGTGCGAGAGCTCAGCGGCCATCACCGTCCCGGCCGCCACCGCCTCGCCATGCAGCCAATTGCCGTAACCCATGCCCGATTCAATCGCGTGGCCAAAGGTGTGGCCTAGATTCAACAGCGCACGCCCGCCTTCCTTGGCGGTTTCAAACTCATCGTCAGCGACCACCTCCGCCTTGTTGCGGCAGGATTGCTCAATGGCATGCCCCAGGGCATCCCCATCCTTGGCGAGCAGGCGCTCCATGTTGGCCTCCAGCCATGCCAGAAAAGGCAAATCCCGGATCAAGCCGTATTTGATCACTTCCGCCAGCCCGGCAGAAAGCTCGCGCATCGGCAAGGTTTGCAAGGTCGAGGTATCAGCCACCACCAGCCTGGGCTGCCAAAAGGCGCCGATCATGTTCTTGCCGCGCGGATGGTTGATCCCCGTTTTCCCGCCCACAGAAGAATCGACTTGCGACAATAAAGTGGTCGGCACTTGTATAAACGGAATGCCCCGCTGATAAGTCGCCGCCGCAAACCCGGTCAGGTCTCCGATCACGCCGCCACCGAGGGCAATCAGCGTTGTGGTGCGATCGCAGCGCGCAGCGAGCAGGGCATCGTAAATCGTGTTGAGTGACGCCCAGGTCTTGAATTGCTCACCATCGGGCAGGATGATCGCCGTCACGCCAGCGCCGACTTTTTGCGCACTGGCCGTCAGCGCCTCAAGATACAAGGGCGCAACCGTTGTATTGCTGACAATGGCAACCCGCGTGCCATTGATATACGGACGGAAAACTTCCGCATCGCGCAACAGGCCGTCGCCAATCAAAATGGGGTAACGGCGCTCGGCCAGCTCGACATTCAGGCAGCGCATCGCTTGCGTAACTCCCGCTCGATATGAGTAACCATGTAAAAAACACTGCCGCCAGCGCTGGTGACCACCAAATCGGAAACATCCTGGTACACCGGGTCACGCTGGGTGAACAACTCTTCAATTTTCATCATCGGATTGGCTACCTGCAATAAAGGGCGATTCGTATCGTGCCGCGTGCGCTCATAAAGCACGCGTGGCGCCACACGCAGATAGACAATCAACCCGCTTTGCTTCATCGCCGCGCGGTTCTCTGGCCTTAAGACCGCCCCGCCACCGGTTGCCACAATCAAATTCGACTGCCCTGCCAGATCCTTGATCACCCGCGCCTCCTGCTCACGAAAACCCGCCTCGCCTTGCTGCTCGAAAATGAGCGGGATTTTGATACCGGCACGCACTTCGATTTCATGGTCCGCATCTACAAACTTGCGTTGCAGCCGACGCGCCAATTGGCGGCCAACCGTTGTTTTACCGGCGCCCGGCATGCCAACCAAGAATATATTTTCATTCCGCATGATCGTTGAATTCTATCAGCGCACGGTTAAAGAGCCGCAAGGGCGGCTCTTTAAAAGACACAAGCCCGAGGTTTGACGCCTACCGTTGCGCCAGCGTCTCCGCAATAATCCGCGGCGTAATGAATACCAGCAATTCAGAACGGTTTTGCTGGCGCGTTTTCGCTTTAAACAAAAAGCCAACGTAAGGTAAATCACCCAGCAACGGAACGCGCTCTTCCGAACTAATATCGTTATCCCGCGCAAAGCCGCCGATGACCACTGTGCCACCATTTTCGACGATCACATTGGTATTCAATGTATTGGTATCCAAGCTACCGGTGGTGACATTGGTAATCGTGCCCTTCTCAATTTTCAACTCCATACTGATCTTATTATCGGGCGTGATCGATGGCGTCACATCCAACGTCAGCGGCGCAGAGTAGGTTTGATAAATCGGCAAGCCTGTCTGCGCATTCACACCCACCAGCAAGGTCACTTGTTGCGTATTGTTGATTTTTGCGCTCTTACGGTTCTGCGTCACTACGCGCGGCGCGGAAACTGTCTTATTTTTAGCATCCGCTTCTGCCGCCAGTAACTCAAGGGTAAGCAAGCGGGTAGCCGCTTTATTAAACAGCATCAAATTAATTGCCGTGCTGCCCACTGCGTTAAAGTTCGTACCGAACCCTTGACTCGATGTCGGCGTTCCAAGCGCAGCCTGAACTCCCCCCCCCAATGTGGTAACGCCACTACCAAAGTACCTCAAGCGGGTTCCCAAAGACTGTGAGAAACCAGTTGATGCTTCAACGATGCGCGCCTCTATCATCACCTGCTTGGGCGGGACGTCCACATTCCGGATAACCTCTCGAATCGCCTCCACTACAGATCCAATATCGCGCAGAAAAAACTTCTGTGTCACGTCGTGAACGCCCATGCTGCCACGTGGCGACAGCATGCCCCCCCCCTTTACGTCTTTGGTTGAACTAGGCTGCGCATTAGCCCCAACTTCTGTTTTGACAAGATCTTTCGCCCCTCCTGCCTGGGCGGCATTGACTAGAATCAATGCCGCCAGCTCTGATGGCTTGATATAGCTCAAGGTGAATGTTTCTGACACAAGCGGCGCCGTATCCGCTGCCCGCGCCGTTTCGTCGGCTATATCCTGGTCACGCTTTTGCAGTGCCGCACGGTCGCCAAACACAACCACTTCATCGCGTACACGCATGGCTGCATTAACCTGCGTCATGATGATATCCAGCGCCTGATCGTAAGGAAGGTTATCAAGATTTGCCGTCACCCGGCGGCCGCTCAGGGAAGGGTCAATCAATACGTTTTTGCCTGAAATCTCTGCGAGCGTGCGGAGCACCATCGCCGCATCGGCATCAAAGAAGTTAATGGATACTCTTTTCCCTTGCTGGCCTGATTGCACCAGCTTGTTGGCATCATCCACCGGCGGAATCTTCACCTCAATCACCAGCTGGTTGTTAGTCACATGCGCCTGATGGAACCACCGGCCAGCCGCCTCTATCTCCAACCGCGTCAGATCGCCATCCGCGCGCGATGTAATCGTTTTTACGGGTGTTGCAAAGTCAGTGACATCACGCCGATTTTTCAGGCGATCAGGCAACTCGACCCCCTTGAGCTCGACAGTCAATCCACTCCCTGCGCGACGGATATCCACGGGGACAGAGCCATCCGTCAAATCAACCAGGATCAATGCCTCGCCATCACCGCCACGACGGAAAGCAAGGTCACGGACTGCGGCATTCGGCTCGGCAATTTTGCTACGCTTTGTTACGGCAGGTTGATAGCTGCTTGGTGCCGCTTCCTGGCTTGCAACTCTGGGTTGGGTTTGTAATTTAACGAACAGCACATCCCCGACAAGCTCCGTTGAAAACTTTGTCGACCGGTGCAAATTAAGCACCAAGCGCGTCAAGCTTTCAGTCTGAACAATATTCAGGCTTTTCAAATCGCCCACATTTAATTTTTGTGACGTTTTCCCCGACTGATTCTCTGTGTCAGGAAAATCAAACACCACGCGTGGCGGCTCAACCACACTCCAATTGCCCGGCAAGGACTTTAATGGCGCGGCCATTTGCACCTTGAGCAATACCTGATCACCCTCCTGGCGCACCTGGATCTGCTTTACTGCATTCTCGAACGCTGCAGCAATCCCGCCATGCCCAAACCATAAGCCCACCAATGCCAGCATGAGACGATATTTATATTTCATCAAAAACCCCCTTCTGTTGGCACGGATAGAACTTTTTCTTGCTCAACCCAAACGCCATTGATATCCCGAACCGTTTCGCGAATTTTCACGCCATCCTTATTGATCGCAACGATCTTGCCAAAACTTTGCCCCACGTATTCCCCCACGCTAACGCTCTTAGGCTTGTTCGGCGGGGGCGTTTGCACAATCGCATACGGTTTGCTGCCAGACAAAATCACGCCGACCACTTTCAAGTCCTCCAAAGGAAAACTCTCGAGTGGCTGGAGCGGGCGGTTGCGGTCTGGCGCCGATTTATCCAGCACCGCATCGATGGTCATAATTTTTGCTGCCGAAAAAGGCGATGGCATCAGCCCAGCTTCATAGGCCACCGGTGGAAAAGGCTTGATTTCGGGCAGCCGCGACACCCTGCCACGCATGGTGGAGGACTGCTCCTGCATCCAGGCCTTGATGTCCTCATGGTCTTCAGAAGCACAACCAGACAACAGCAGGCCACTAGAAAAAAGCACCATTAACCGATTAAGAGCAAGCCCCATTACCTGCCTCCCTTATTCGCTTTTTTCTGATTTGCCAGCTCAGCGTCATCAAGATAGCGAAAGGTTTTTGCCGTTGCCCTCAAAGTCATGACGCCATCCTTTGTGCCCGTAGCCAAGTTAATGTCATTCAAGGTCACGATACGTGGCAATTTGGCAATATCACCCGTAAAGGCACCAATATCGTGATAGCCGCCGATAAGATTTAACGTAATGGGCATCTCGGCATAAAACTCTTTCACCGCTTCGCCACCCGGCTTGAACAATTCAACCGACAGGCCCCGCCCTTGCGCGGCCTTATTGATATCAACCAATAAGTCACCCATCTCGGAACGATTAGGCAGCTGCTTGAGCAACGCACCGAATGACCTGTCGATCTCTGCGAGTTGCCGACGGTATTCTTCAAGATTGACTGATTGACTTTTTTTGGCCACCCAATCGTCCCTTAAGCTCGACTCCTGAGCCTTTTGGGCATCCAATGCTTCCAGTTGGCCGCTCCAGCCAAACCACCAGGACGCAGCCACCAGCAGCACAAACAACCCCAGCAAAACAACCACGCGCGGCGCCAGCGGCCACAACCCCGGATCCTGCGGATCCAGGGTTTTGAAATCCTCGGCCAACTGGTGAAAATCAATCAAAGGCGCCTTGGCCCCCACTTTAACTTCAGGCATCTGCTTTTCTGTATGTTTAGCATGCTTTTCCTGACCCAACGCCAAACCAAATGGAAGCTTCATTTCCTGCCTCCTTTAGCGGACTTGTCAGCCTCATCTAACTGGCGCGTAATAAAGGTATTGATGCTGAACGCGTTCAAGCGGCGGTTATTGATAACCTCGGCCCTGGTCTCAATCAACGTCGAGTTCTCCAGCAATGGGGACTCATCCAGGTTGTTCATCAGTGTCGTGATGCGCGCATTCGACTGGGCAACGCCGGTGAGGGCGAGCTTTTGCTGCGTTTGCACCAAAGTGCGCAGATAAATACCTTCAGGTACGCGTTTGGCAAGCTCGTTAAACAGATGCACCATCTCGGTTCGATTGGCCTGTAATTCCTCAATCACCCGCTTTCTGGCCAGGAGAGCATCTGTTTGGCTTTTCAGTTTTTTGATTTCGGCAATATCCTTATCCAGCACGGCTATTTCGGCTTGAAGGAACTCGTTCTTGGCCATTTGCTCATCAATTTGGCGATTTATGAGACCAAACCCAAAAAACCAGACAGTCGCCGCCAGCAGCGCAGTTAGCCCCAGCAGCACATAAAACTGCTGGCGCCTTGCGTTGCGGGCTTCCACTCGATGGGGAAGAAGATTAATTTTGATCATCAGTCAAACTTTCTCAACGCCAAACCGCATGCAACCAAAAGCGAAGGTGCATCCATCGCCAACTGCCGAGCTTTAACGCCCGGTGCGATCGCCATGCCTGCAAACGGATCAGCCAGCAAGGTGTTAACACCCGTTTGCAGCCGCACGGCCTCTGCCGCGCCGGGCACAAGAACCGAACCGCCCGCCAGAATAATGTGATGAACTTCGTTGTGCGGCGTGGACGAGAAAAAAAACTGCAGGGCCCGCGCAGCTTCCTCGGCCATATTGGCTACGAAGGGATGCAAAACTTCGGCTTCGTAGTTATCGGGATGCGCGCCCGAACACTTCATCTTCTCCGCCTCATCGGGGCTGACCCCATAAACACGTGCAATGCTGTCCGTTAACTGCGCACCGCCAAACGCCTGCTCACGCGCATAGAGCTGCTGGCCATTGTGCGTCATGGTCACCTTGGTCACATCGGAGCCCACATCAATCAGCGCAATCACCTGCCCCAGCCCTTGCTGCGGCAGGTGCTTTAAAACCAGCTCATAAGCTGCCTGTATGGCATACGCCTCCATATCCATCACCACCGGCTTTAAGCCAGCCATCTCGGCCACGGCAACACGGTCATCAATGCGCTCCTTGCGCGATGCCGCCAACAAAACCTCGACGTGCTCAGGATCCGTCGGAGACGGGCCCATCACCTGAAAATCCAGATTGACTTCTTCGAGCGCAAAAGGAAGATACTGATTCGCCTCAGACTCCACCTGGATTTCCATTTCCTGCTCGCGCAAATTGGCGGGGAGCGTGATTTTTTTGGTGATCACCGCCGCCGTAGGCAAAGCCAGGGCAACATTACGCGTACGCGTACCCAGCTTGCGCCAGCATCGCTGCATGGACTCGACAATCTCATCCAATCCGGACATATTGCCATCAACAACGGCGCCTCTTGGCAAAGGCTCTATGGCGTACCGCTCTATCCTGGGCACCCCCTTGCCCATATCGACCAGTTCAACCATACGAATTGAGGTAGAACCAATATCAACACCAACCAACGGGCGCAACTTTGGATTGAAAATAGTTTTCAGCGAAGAAATATCTATCTGCAAAACTTTTCCTTTAAAAATATAGCCCTGAGAGAAATTCGAACAAACTACTTTAAATCCTAGCAGCAACTATTCGCAGTGTAAAGAAAAATATTGCACCATCCTTGGCGCTTTGAGCATTTTCTTGCGTGACTATAATGTATTACGCTCATTCTTTTGCAAATAACCGCATTGGCTCCCAACATCTTGAAACATCTACCCGCCCTTTCTTTTGGCCACTGGACAATTCGCGTCGTGCTATTCATCCTTGGCGCCGCACTCAGTCTCGTCGCCCTCATCGGCATCGTGATCATCCTGGCTTATCCGCGCCTGCCCTCGCTGGAGGCCGTCACAGACTACCGCCCAAAAATTCCGCTGCGCATCTATTCCAGTGATGGTTTTTTAATCGGCGAATTTGGCGAGGAAAGACGCGATTTCGTGCGCATTGAAGCAGTTCCTGCCATCATGAAGCAAGCGATTTTGGCTGCCGAAGATGAGCGTTTTTACCAACATCCCGGCATTGATACCATCGGCATCCTGCGCGCCGCGGCCGCCAACATCGTCAGCGGCGGAAAACGCCAGGGCGCCTCAACCCTCACCATGCAGGTCGCACGCAACTTCTTCCTGTCCAGTGAAAAAACGCTCACCCGAAAACTGTATGAAGCGCTCTTGGCGATCAAGATTGAACACAGCTTGACCAAGGATGAAATTTTTCAGCTTTACATCAACCAGATTTACCTGGGGCAACGTGCCTACGGCTTTTCTTCTGCCGCACAAATTTATTTCGGCAAATCACTCAATGAGATCACCATTGCTGAAGCGGCCATGCTGGGCGGCCTGCCCAAAGCGCCTTCTGCCTATAACCCGGTGAGCAACCCCAAGCGCGCCAAATTGCGCCAGCAATATGTATTGCGGCGCATGGCTGAACTGGGCTTTATCACCCCGGCGCAGCAAAAAGAAGCATTGGAAAGCGTCTTGAAAATCAAACGCAACCCGACTGAATTTAGCGTGCGCGCTGATTACGTTGCGGAAATGGCACGGCAGATTGCCGCCGAGCGTTTCTCTGACGACATTTACACCCATGGTTATCGCGTCATTACCACCATCACGCGCAGCGACCAACTCGCGGCCTACCGCAGCCTGCGCAAAAATGTGCTGGCCTATGATCGCCGCCATGGCTATCGTGGCGCGGAAACCTATGTCGATCTCGCCGCCATTGCGCCAGAACAAGACGAAGCCGTCGAAGACTTGCTCGATGAATTTGTCAGCTACGACGACCTGCTGCCAGCCATCGTCCTTTCCGCAACGCCACAAAGCGTCCGTGCCATTTTGCGCAATGGCGAAATTGTAACGGTTCAAGGCGAAGGGCTGAAATTTGCCGCGCACATGCTGAACGATAAAGCGCCGCCCAATAAGCGCATTCGCCGTGGCGCCGTCATTCGCGTGCAAAAAAATGATAATGCCTGGCAAATTTTGCAACTTCCTGACGTGCAAGCCGCATTTGTAGCCGCCAGTCCCATTGACGGCGCGGTTCGCGCCCTGGTTGGCGGCTTTGACTTTAACCAGAACAAGTTCAATCACGTCACCCAAGCCTGGCGCCAGCCAGGATCAAGTTTTAAGCCTTTCATTTATTCCGCTGCATTAGAAAAGGGGTTTTCGCCCAATTCCGTCCTGCCGGATGAACCCATCTCTTTCTCGG
Source organism: Rhodocyclaceae bacterium UBA5602 (assembly GCA_002424865.1). Taxonomy (GTDB): domain Bacteria; phylum Pseudomonadota; class Gammaproteobacteria; order Burkholderiales; family Rhodocyclaceae; genus Rugosibacter. Next base: position 15,910 of record DILC01000061.1, read on the forward strand.
CCAATGAAACCGGCTCCCAGGTTTGGGAACCCAAAAACTATGACGGCAAATACGAAGGCCCCATGACCTTGCGCACAGCGCTGGCGAAATCAAAAAACATGGTCTCGATCCGGCTATTGCGCGCCATTGGCGCCAGCTATGCGCAAGACTACGTCACCCGCTTTGGCTTTGACGCTGACAAGCATCCGCCTTACCTGACTATGGCGCTGGGCGCAGGCATGGTCACGCCGTGGCAACAATTGACCGCCTATTCCGTCTTTGCCAACGGCGGTTATCGCATCACGCCTTACGTCGTGCGCCAAATCCAGGACAACCATGGCAATGTCCTTGCGACGACCCAAGCCCTCATGGCAGGGGATGAATCCATCCGCGCCATTGACCCACGGAACGCATGGCTCATGGACAGCATGATGCATGACGTCGTGCGCCGCGGTACGGCAACACGTGCGGCGGCAGCCCTGAAACGCAGCGACCTGGCAGGCAAAACAGGCACGACGAACGATTACATTGATGCGTGGTTCTGCGGCTATCAACCCACCGTTGTGGGCATTGCCTGGATAGGCTTTGACATCCCACGACGGCTCGGTAGCGGAGAAACCGGCGGAACTGCGGCCTTGCCCATCTGGATTGGCTATATGGAAAAGGCGCTGGCCGGTGTACCGGAGAGCTGGCAAGATGTGCCAGAGGGCATGGTAGCGATTACAGCACGCGACCCCGCAGGCAACACCACGAGCGAAATGATTTATAGCGAGCAACTGCCTGCCGCGCCAGCGGATGACGCAGGCAGCCAAGCCAAAGAAGTGCAGCAAACGCCTGCCCCCGTGGAAGTTGCGAAGCCAAAGCCCATCACGCCCCCTTCACCAACTCAAGCGCCGCCCAAAGCGCACTGAAAAGGCGCCAGGCACCGAAAGCCGACTAGGAAAAGCGCACCTGCTCCCCAGTTTGTTCTGACAACACGCGTTGAATGGCGAGCCAGAGGGTTTCATCGTCACGCGTTGCCACCCAAGCATCATTTTGCAGGCGGAAGTGATAACCGCCCGACTTTGCCGCCACCCAGATCTCACGTGCCGCGACATGCCGATTGATAATGATTTTCGAGCCATTTCCGCACTCAACTTCAATCACGCCGCCGGGCTTGGTCTCGACGTCAAAATCCGCCCCGCCCGCCTCGCCGGCCTTATCCAAGGCGGCCTCAATGCGTGCCAGCTCTTGATCTGCCAACTGTATAAATGTTTGCTCATCCATCGCGTGCTACCATCCTTATCCATCGTTAAACCGTTATAACGCCAAGCCTATGCGTACCCTACCTGCTCTTGTCGTGCTGATCCTTATTTCGGCCTGCGGCACAAAAACGCCCCTGCAGCTACCCGCTAACGCACATAGCGCGCCTGCCCAAAGCCTTTCACGTTAACGACACCGCGCTGAACAACCCGGCAAACCGCCTGTAACCTCACCCAAGCCCCTTATTCCCATCATGCATTTAATCACTTCACAGCCTGACTCATCACACTCCAGCGCCACCGTCGAGGGCGTTGCGTTGGCCGACATTGCGGCTGAATTTAACACGCCCTGCTACGTCTATTCCCGCGCTGCGCTGGTTGCCGCTTATGCCGCTTACCGCAGCACGCTGGTGACGCATGGCATGGGCGGGCGCTCGTTGATCTGCTACGCCGTCAAAGCCAATGCCAACTTGGCGATCCTGAACCTGTTCGCCCATCTTGGCGCGGGTTTCGACATTGTTTCCGGCGGTGAGCTGGCGCGCGTCCTGGCCGCTGGCGGCCATGCGGAGAAAATCGTGTTTTCCGGCGTGGGCAAATCACGCGCAGAAATGCGCGCGGCGCTCAGCGCAGGCATTCATTGTTTTAATGTCGAATCGGCCAGCGAGCTGGACCAGCTCAATGCCGTCGCCAGAGAACTCGACACCCGCGCGCCAATCTCCCTGCGCGTGAATCCCGACGTTGACCCGAAAACCCACCCGTATATTTCCACAGGCTTGAAAAGCGCGAAATTCGGCATCGCGATTGACGCCGCCTTCGCGCTGTACCAGTACGCCGCATCCCTCCCGCATCTGGCGGTGAAAGGCATCGACTGCCACATCGGCTCGCAACTGCTTGACCCGGCGCCTGCGGCCGAAGCGGTGGATAAAGTGCTGGCCCTGGTGGATCAACTCGCGCGAGCAAACATTCCGCTCGCGCACATTGATATTGGCGGCGGCATGGGCATTCAATACCGCAGCGACGAGCCCGCGCCTGCCGTCGCGGATTATCTCGCGCCGATTCTGGAGAAGCTCGCCGGACGCAAGGAACACATCATTCTCGAACCCGGCCGCTCGCTCGTGGGCAATGCGGGTTTGTTATTGACGCGCGTGATGGTGACCAAGCCCGGCGAAGAAAAAAACTTCGCCATTGTGGATGCCGCGATGAATGACCTGATGCGCCCGGCCTTGTATGACGCTTATCACGAGATCAGGAAAGTCGGC
>DILC01000061.1:18398-32179 GCA_002424865.1 Rhodocyclaceae bacterium UBA5602
GAACAACACTGGGAAATCGTCGGCCCCGTGTGCGAATCGGGCGACTTTCTCGGCCACGACCGCAATCTCGCGCTGGCTGAAGGCGACCTGCTCGCCATCCTCTCCACCGGCGCCTACGGCATGGCCATGGCATCCAACTACAACACGCGGCCGCGTGCGGCGGAAGTGATGGTGGACGGCAACCATGTGCATCTGATCCGCCGCCGTGAAACGGTCGCTGAATTGTTCGCGCTGGAGTCCATGCTGCCCGCGCACCGCTAAAGTTACAGCCCGGTTTGCGGCAGCGCCTCACAACACATAGCGCGCCAAGTCCTCGCTTTTCGCCAACTCGCCCAGCCGCGCATCGACATACGCCGCATCAATGCTGATCGGCGCCGCACCCGGCTTGCCCGCGTCGAACGAGATGTCTTCGAGCAGTTTTTCCATCACCGTGTACAGGCGTCGTGCGCCGATGTTCTCGGTTTTTTCGTTCACCTGAAAGGCAATCTCGGCCAAGCGCTGGATGCCGTCTTCAGCAAATTCCAGGTGCACGCCTTCGGTCGCCAGCAACGCCTGATACTGGCGCGTGAGGCACGCATCGGTCTGCACCAGGATGCGCTGAAAATCATCCACCGAGAGCGAATCGAGTTCCACGCGGATCGGAAAGCGCCCTTGCAACTCGGGAATCAAGTCCGACGGTTTGGACAGGTGGAACGCGCCACTGGCGATGAACAAAATGTGGTCGGTCTTGATCATGCCGTACTTGGTGGACACCGTCGTGCCTTCGACCAGCGGCAGCAGGTCGCGCTGCACGCCCTGGCGCGAGACATCGGCGCCGTGCGCATCCGAGCGCGTCGCAATCTTGTCGATTTCATCGAGGAACACGATCCCGTTTTGCTCGACGTTTTTCAGCGCTTCGGCTTTGACTTCCTCATCGTTGATGAACTGCGCGGCTTCTTCCTCGGCCAGCGCTTTTAACGCATCGCGGATTTGCATCTTGCGCGTTTGCTTCTTGCCGCTGCCCATGTGCTGGAACATGCCCTGAATCTGCTGAGTCAAATCCTCCATGCCCGGCGGGGCGAAAATTTCCATGCTCGCTGCGGCCTGGGCGACATCAACCTCGATTTCCTTCTCATCCAGCGCGCCCTCGCGCAGCTTCTTCCTGAACTTCTGGCGCGTGCTATCCGCTGTCGGTGAAGCCTCGCTCGCCGTCCCGCCAAAGCCGACTTTTGCGGCAGGCAGCAAAATATCCAGCACACGTTCTTCGGCCGCATCCTTCGCGCGGTCCTGTACGGACCGCAGCGCCGCTTCGCGGGCGTTCTTGATCGCGGTTTCCGCCAGGTCGCGGATGATGGTATCCACGTCGCGGCCAACGTAACCGACTTCGGTGAACTTGGTCGCCTCGATTTTGATGAAAGGCGCATTCGCCAGCCGCGCCAGGCGCCGCGCGATTTCGGTTTTGCCAACGCCCGTGGGGCCGATCATCAAGATGTTTTTCGGCGTGATTTCGGTGCGCAAAGGCTCGGCCACCTGCGCCCGCCGCCAACGGTTGCGCAAGGCGATGGCCACCGCGCGTTTGGCGCGCGCCTGGCCGACGATGTGCTTGTCGAGTTCGGAAACAATTTCAGCCGGGGTCATGACGGACAGGGCAGACATAAAAATTCGGTCTCAGTCGAGTGTTTCAATCAAATGGTTCTGGTTGGTGTAGATGCAGATATCACCGGCAATCGCCAGCGATTTCCTGACGATGTCGGCCGGGGCAAGCTCGGTATTTTCCAGCAGCGCACGCGCGGCGGACTGCGCATACGCGCCGCCGCTGCCGATGGCGACAATGCCGAATTCCGGCTCCAGCACATCGCCATTGCCGGTGATGACCAATGAATGCTCGCGGTCGGCAATCGAGAGCATCGCCTCCAGCCGGCGCAGCATGCGGTCGGTGCGCCAGTCCTTGGCCAGCTCTACCGCCGCGCGCAACAACTGGCCCTGATGTTTTTCCAGCTTGGCTTCGAAGCGCTCGAACAGCGTGAACGCATCCGCCGTGCCGCCGGCAAACCCGGCCAGTATCTGCCCGTTGTGCAGCCGCCGTATTTTACGCGCCGTGGCCTTGATGACGATATTGCCCAGCGTGACCTGGCCATCGCCACCGAGCGCTACCTGATTGCCGCGCCGCACGGAAAGAATGGTCGTGCCGTGATATTGCTCCATGATGTTTTTCCTATTGCCCGTGTTGGCCTGTGTGTTGGCGCAGGTGTCGTTATCTGCTGCAGTTTACCGGACTGGGCGCCGCAGTCCCAGCCCGACACTCGCCAAGGCGCACAAAACGCAGGCAATCGCCGCGCCCGAAGGCAGATCCCACCAGGCGGAAGCGGCCAGGCCCAGCGCATAACCCAGCGCCCCGATGCCATACGCGAACAGCAAGCCCCGCCACCCTGCGCGTCCCCGGCTGGCGATGGCCGGCGCAATCAGGCTGGTGAACACCAGAAACACGCCCACTAGCTGCACGGAGAAGGTCACCGTCAGCGCGAACAGCAGATAAAACCCACCGTCGCCAAAGCGCTGCCGCAGGGCAAACCAGAACACCAGGATGGCCGCATAAATCGCCGCCGGCAGCGCAAGCTGCGGCCAATTCACCCAGAGTATCTGCCCGGCCAGCATGTCCTTGAGATGCTCGCCGCCATGCGGGTTATGCGCCAGCAGCAAAATGCCTGCGGACGCGGCGAAGACAAACAGCAGGCCGATCAGCGCCTCCTGTATCTCCGGCCAGCGCTTGCCGCTCCAGGTCAGCAGCAGCGCGCCTGCGCAGGCGGCCGCGGCGGCGGTGAGTTGCGTTGCGGTATCGACTGTGGCTTCGCTGTGGCTCCATTCCAGCATTTTCGCCAGCATCACGCCCAGGCCCGCGACTTGCGCAATGGCCAGGTCAATGAAAATAATGCCGCGCTTTAGCACCTCGCGGCCCAGCGGCACATGCGTGGCCAATACCAGCAGCCCGGCCGCAAACGGGGCGGCCAGCAGGCTCCAGTCGAATGTGTTCAATGCGTTCATTTGCTGGCTCTCAACAATTGCGCCAGCGTGTCGTCAAAAAGACTGAACAAATCCCTGGCCTGGCCGCTGCCACCCACGGTGAAGGGCAGCACGACGGCCGGGATGTGCGCATGTTCGCTGAACCACTCTGTCGGCTGCGGTGAGTTCCACGCCGCGCGTATCACCATGCGCGGCTTTTGGGTGGCGACATTATTCATGACCTGGGAAAGATAGGACACCGCTGGCTCGACGCCGGGCTTGGGCTCCAGCGCGGCCACCTCGATAATGCCCAGCCAGTCATACAGATAGGGAAAGGCCTTGTGCTGGGTGACCACATGCATGCCGCGCAAGGGCGCCGCGCTGGCTTCCCATTTCGTCATCGCGGCCTTCCAGCGCCCAGTAAAACCGTTGAAGTTGGCTTGATATTCAACGGCATTCGCCGCATCGAGCTGCGCCATGCGCGCAGTCAACGCCTCGCCCACTTTCAGGATATTGCGCGGGTCGGTCTGGATATGCGGATTGCCGCCCGCATGCACGTCGCCATCCGCGCGGTCCAGCCGCGTCGGCACTTCCAGCATGCGCACGGCATGCGCCGCTTCAAAGTTCCCCGGCTGGCCTGGCTGCACCCGGGGATTGCCCGAATTGCGCAAGATCACCGGCAGCCAGCCCACTTCCAGCTCCGCGCCGGTGGCCACCACCAAATCCGCATTGCGCGCGCGGGCGATCAACGACGGCCGCGCTTCCACGCGGTGCGGGTCTTGCAGGCCGCCCGTCGCAGTGAATACATCGGCATGCTTGCCGCCGATTTCGCGGGCCAATGCCCCCCATTCGGGCACCGTGGCGAACACCTTGAGGTCGGCGTGGGCGGCCAGGGACAGCAAGCTGAACAATGCAAAAACAAGTCGTTTCATTTTTTGGCTCCAATCAGAAAGAGTGCGCGCCATGTGCGCCCAGGCTAAAGATGTATTGCAGGAATAACTGGTTGTCCGTCGCGCCGATGCCCGAATCATCGCGCGCAAACTGCAAGCGGAAGCGCGTGAATTCGCTCGGGCTGTAATCCAGCATCGCGGTGTTGCGTTTCGGGTTGTGCGCGGCAAGTTGAGGGAAGTCATTGGCGCTGAGCATGCCGTTATTGACGAGGCCGATATTCACCGTGCCGGACTTCAACGCATCGTGACGCAAGCCCAACCGCCAATGCGGCATGAATTGATAGACACCCTGCACATACCAGCCGCTCTGGTCGCTGTTGTAATCAGCCGCACAAACGCCGCACGCGCTGCTCGCCAATGCGCCATCCTCACGGCGTTTGAAATACTCGCCCTGCAATTTGAAGTTGTTCACCGTGCGGTTGCCGTCCGGCGACCATTTCCAGATGCCGTCGGCGACCCACATCCGGCTCTTGCCGCTGAAGCGGTTGGTTACCGGATTGCCCGTGCTGTCAACATCATCAAAGCTGCGCTCTTTGGGCGAGCTGCCCAGCCACGACAGCCCCACGCGCCAGGCGTTGCTGATGCCCGCGTCGCCCCCCAGATGCGCGAATACCGCCCCTTGCGAGACGCCGTTCTTGTTGTTGTCGGCGCCGGGGAAAGTGCGCCCGCGGCCGGCTTCCGCGCCGAATTCGAGGAACAGGTCGGTTGGCGCAAGCCACCTGACCTGCACGCCATCGTCACCCAATTGGTTGCCGAGGAAAGCCTTGTACGCCAGCGGCGCATCGGCAAAATCCCAGGCGTGGGAATGTTGCTCGTTCATGTAGCCGATGCCAGAGAAGAAGCGCCCCCCCTTGAAGCTGAACCCATTGCCCAGGCCGAGGCTCTCGAAGTAGGCGTTTTCAAGATCGACACCCCCTTCAGGCGCCAGCGCGAGAATCGCCGTGCCGCGCCAGTTGGGGTCGATATTGGCGGACAGGACAAGTTCCGATTCGCCCAGGCTGAAGCCGCGTGCGCCGGGGCTGACTTCGCCCAGCGTTGGCACAAAGCCGGTGATCTGGTAAGCGTTCGGATCCTGCTTCAGGTTGTTGTAAGACCCTTGCAGGATCATCGACATCTCGGGGTTGAAGCTGTTGCTTTGCGTGGGCGCGGCGGCTTGTTGAAGCATGGGTTGCTGCGCTGCTAACGCCTGCTGCACGCTGGTTTGCTGAACGGCAGCCTGCCGGGCCACCGTTTGCGCGCTATCCGCCGTAGATTCGGCCTTGATCAAGCGCGCCTCCAGCGCATTGATGCGCTGCTCATAAGCCTGGCGCATTTGCGCGATTTCTTCGCGCAGGGCTTTTAAGTCATTGTCTGCCGCCTGTGCGGGCAGGCTGGCCAGCACGCCACAGGCGGCCAGCACGGATAAAGATGCTCGATACATATTCACTCCTTGAAATTGACAGTACGCGCCAGTGGCAAAACTGACGGCGCGAAAAACAGATCAATCCAGGAGCACAGGCGGGGCGCGGCTGAGGTAAGCGGCAGGGGAAGAAAAAGTCGGCGCTGGCGAGACGGCGTCGATCAGGTCGTGCAGCGTGGACATAGCCAAAGGCAAGGCTATGCCCGCTGGCGGCGGGATCAGATTCACGCCACTGACCGCGACACACAAAGCGCAACTGTGCAACGTAGCCGGCGAATGCGGTTGATCGTTCCGTGCCGCCACCTGTTCGCCGGGTGCGGCGCCAAGGTGCGAGTAAGCGTGGGTCATCGCCACTTGTTGCAATGCCAGCAATGCCAGCACAAAAAGCAGGGCGGAGGAAACTCTCACCCATGCCTGGCGGACAAATGGATTGACAAGCAAATCAACAAGAAGTGGTGAAGAAAACTTTCTTCGCAGCGACAGACCGGACATCCCGCTATGAAGCCACAAAAAATGATCGAATGCAAGCGTGCGCCATCAATGCTTGGCGCCCGCTTTTGCGATGCGTAAAAAATACAGCGTCGTCAGCACGCTGGCCACGGCCAAACTGAGCGTTGCCGCCAGCCAGAAACCAGCCGCACCGCGCGCCGCGCCGAACACATCCGTCAAGCCCAGGAGATAACCACCGCCCAGGCCAACGCCCCACAGCGACACGGCATAAATCAGCGTCGGCCCCCAGGTTTGCTTGTAAGCCCGCAACACCTGGATCATCACCGCCTGCACGCTATCGGCCAGATGGTAGGCCGCGACCAGAGCCAGCAACTGCGCGGCGATAGCGGCCACCGCCACGTCCGGCGTATATGCCCGCGCCAGCGCCCATGAACCGACATACATCGCACCGCCCAACGCCAGCCCCATGGCGGCAGCAATGCCCAACCCCAATAAACCGGCGTCCCGCGAGCGCCGACTATTTCCCGCGCCCAACGCCTGCCCAACCAGCACCGCCGTAGCACTGCCCAACGCGGTGGGCACCATGAACATGAACACTGCGGCATTGGCCGCAATCTGATGCGCGGCCGACACCTGCGGCCCCAGCCGGGCGATGAACAAAGCCATGAAAGTAAATGCGCTCACATCCACGAGAAATGAGGCGCCGCTCGGCACGCCCAAGCGCAACAGCTCTTTTAACGCGGGCCAGCGCGGCCACTCGAAGCGGCTGAACACGCCATAAGGCGAATAGCTCGCTTCACGCCGGCACCAATACCAGCAGGCGCTGGCCAAACACCACGCAATCACCGCAGACGACCAGCCACAACCCGGCCCGCCCAAGGCCGGCAAACCCCAGTGGCCATACATGAACACCCAGTTGAGCGGCGCCTTTAAAGCAAGGCTCGCCAGATTGAAAATCATCACCGGCCGCGGGCGGCCAATGCCGGTGGTAAAACCATAAAACACACGGAACAGCAGATAACCCGGCACCGCCCAGGCCAGGCCATCAAGGTAAGCGCGCACTTTCATCTCCAGCGCCGGACTCGCCTGGGCAAAATAAAGGAACGGCCCGGGATTCTTAAGCAGCAGCACCGCGACCAACGCCAAGGCCAGCACCAGCCACAGGCTCTGCCGCACATCCGCACCGATAGCCTCAAACCGCCGCGCGCCGTGATGATGCGCGACGACGGGAATCAGCGCCAGCAACACGCCCATGACGGTGACAAAAATCGTCGCGTAAATGCTCGCGCCTATGCCCACCGCCGCCAAATCCAGCGCTGAAATCCGTCCGGCCATCAAGGTATCAATCACCCCGCCGCCCATGACCGCGAGTTGCGCAATAAGCGACGGCCAGGCCAGGTGCAATAACTCGCGCGGCAGCGAACGGGGGTGCGCAGGAGATAACGCAGGCGTCATAATTCGTCGAAGAGGGGTCAGGTGGCGGGCAAGAACGTGAAAAGACGGCAAGCGCAAACGACGCAGTGCGCGCAGTTTATCGCCGTATCGCCAGCGCCGACTTTTTAAACGCGCCACATTGTCAGGGTTACCGTGAAATGCCCGGGCCAGGCGCGCTGTGTAATCACCGGGCGCAGCGTAGCGGATGGGCGGGCGGGTTTATGTGCCAGCCCCCCATGTGCCAGCCCTTGGCGCAACGCAGTGGATGGATTTCATGATCCGTGGCGACCCATCGGAGCGATGCGCGTTATTGCAGGACAACATGCCGCCGCGCAATAGCCTAAAATAAACCTTTGATCACTGCGCTCCATCAGACCATGAACGCACGCCTGCGCGAAATCCCGTATAACTACACCTCGTTTTCCGACCGCGAAATCACCCTGCGCCTGCTGGATGAAGCCTCATGGGAAACCTTGACCGAACTGCGTACTGAACGCATTACCGGGCGCTCTGCGCGCATGCTGTATGAGGTGCTGGGCGATATTTGGGTGGTGCGCCGCAACCCGTACCTGGAAGATGATTTGCTGTCCAACGCCAAGCGCCGTCGTGCGCTGGTGGGCGCCTTGCGCCATCGCTTGAAGGAAATTGACCTGCGCCGCGCCGGCAACGGGCGGGTGGCGCAGTTGCTCACCGCAGCGGACGTGGCCGTGCGCGACTTTGAGCAATGGTTTGACGGCACCGCCAAGCTGCGCAAAAAAATCCTCAAGCGCCTGTTGCCCCATACCCGCCGCGACAATATCGCGTTTGACGGCTTGGCGCGCGTCTCGCACGTCACCGACGCCACCGACTGGCGCGTTGAATTCCCGTTCGTCGTCCTAAAGCCCGATACGGAAGAAGAAATTGCCGCGCTGGTGCAAGGCTGCATTGAACTGGAACTCACCATCATCCCGCGTGGCGGCGGCACAGGTTACACCGGGGGCGCCGTGCCGCTGGACGCGCATTCGGTGGTCATCAACACGGAAAAACTGATCAACATGGGCCCGGTGCAATACCAGCGCCTGCCCGGCCTGACCGGCAAGAACGCGCAGGATTACGCCACGGTGCGCACCGGCGCAGGGGTGGTCACGCGCCGCGTGATGGATTTGGCCGATGACGCAGGGCTGGTCTTCGCGTGCGACCCGACATCCGCCGATGCGTCATGCGTGGGCGGCAATATCGCCATGAACGCGGGCGGCAAAANNGTGCTGTGGGGCACGGCGCTGGATAACCTGGCTTCGTGGCGCATGGTCACTCCCGACGGCAACTGGCTGGAAGTCGAGCGCCTGGACCATAACTTTGGCAAGATCCACGAGCAGGAGCGCGTCACCTTTCGCCTGACGCGCTTTGACGCCGGCGGGAAAAACAAGCTCGGCACAGAGATGCTCGCCATGCCGGGCGCGCAGTTCCGCACCCTCGGGCTGGGCAAGGACGTCACAGATAAATTTCTAGGCGGCTTGCCCGGCGTGCAAAAAGAAGGCACGGACGGCATCATCACTTCCGCCGTGTGGATTTTGCACAAAATGCCGCCGGTCACGCGCACGGTCTGCCTGGAGTTTTTTGGCCAGGTAAGGGACGCCGTGCCCTCGATTGTCGAGATTACCGATTACCTCAAAACCTGCCCGGGCGGCGCGCTCCTGGCGGGCCTGGAGCACCTGGACGAGCGCTATGTGCGCGCTGTCGGTTACGCGACCAAAGCCAAGCGCCACGGCAGGCCAAAGATGGTATTGATCGGCGATATAGTCGGCGCTGACGAGACGGCGGTGATGGCGGCCGCCTCCGAAGTGGTCCGCCTGGCGAGCTTGCGCGGCGGTGAAGGTTTTATTGCCGTCTCGGCTGAATCGCGCAAAAAATTCTGGCTTGACCGCGGACGCACGGCGGCCATCTCGAAACACACCAATGCCTTCAAGATCAACGAAGACGTGGTGATTCCCTTGCCGCGCATGGGCGACTATTGCGACGGCATAGAGCGCATCAATATCGAGCTGTCCCTGGCCAATAAAATCGCCCTGGCCGATGCGCTGGAAACCTATTTGCAAAGCGACCTGCCGCTCAATGTGGGCGACACGGCGCTGGAAAAACCCGAACTCCTGGGCGACCGCCGCGAACAGGCGCTGGAACTGGTGCGCGACGTGCGCGCGCGCTGGCAGGATTACCTCGACCAGCTCGACCAGTATTTTGATGATCTGCAAAACTACCGCTTGCGCGCTTCCTGGAAGATCGAACTCAAAGCCGGGCTGGAATCCATTTTCGATGGCGCGGCCTTCCGCCCGGCCCTGGCAGGCATTGAAGCGGTGCAAAAAGAAGTGCTGCGCGGCCGTGTGTTCGTGGCGCTGCACATGCACGCCGGCGACGGCAATGTACACACCAATATCCCCGTGAATTCCGAAGACTACGCCATGCTGCAAACCGCGAACCGGGCGGTTGCGCGCATCATGGCGCTGGCCAAATCGCTGGGCGGCGTGATCTCCGGCGAACATGGCATTGGCATTACCAAGCTGGAATACCTGACCGAAGACGAAATCCGCCCGTTCAGGGAATATAAGCGGCAAGTTGATCCGCACGGCCACTTTAACCGCGGCAAGCTCATGCCCGGCGGCGACTTATCCAACGCCTATACGCCGTCCTTCAGCTTGCTGGGCACGGAATCCCTGATCATGGAGCAATCGGACATTGGCAAAATTTCCGATTCGATCAAGAATTGCCTGCGCTGCGGCAAATGCAAGCCGGTGTGCTCAACCCACGTGCCGCGCGCCAACCTGCTGTATTCGCCGCGCGACAAAATCCTCGGCACATCACTCCTCATCGAAGCCTTCTTGTACGAAGAGCAAACGCGGCGCGGCATATCGTTGCAGCATTTCGATGAGTTCTCCGATGTCGCCGACCACTGCACGGTGTGCCACAAGTGCGTCACGCCTTGTCCTGTGGATATTGATTTTGGCGACGTCTCCATTGCCATGCGCAACTTTTTGCGCAAGCAAGGCAAGAAAAAATTCAATCCTGGCACATTCGCGGCGATGGCATTTCTCAATGCCACGGACCCGGCCACCATCAAGCTGATCCGCGCCGGCATGATCCAGTTCGGCTACAAGGCGCAGCGTTTAGGCTACCGCGTGGGGCGCGCTTTGGGCTTGGTCCAGGATTCTGTCAAGCAGCCCGCGGCCACGCTTGGACGGCCGGCAATACAAGCGCAGGTAATCCACTTCATCAACAAGCCGATGCCCAAAAACATGCCCATGCGCACCGCGCGCGGCTTGCTGAATCTCGAAGACGACACGCTCATCCCCGTCATCCGCAATCCGCAACGCACGCAAGAAGCGGCAGACGAGAGCGAAGCCGTGTTTTACTTCCCCGGCTGCGGCTCGGAGCGCCTGTTCTCGCAAGTCGGCCTGGCGACGCAGGCCATGCTCTGGCATGCCGGCGCGACCACCGTGCTGCCGCCGGGCTATCTGTGCTGCGGCTATCCGCAAACATCCGCCGGGGACGAAGAAAAAGGCCAGGCGATCACCACGTCCAACCGCGTGCTGTTCCACCGCGTAGCCAACACGCTGAATTATCTCGACATCAAAACCGTGGTGGTGTCCTGCGGCACCTGCATGGACCAGCTCTTGAAATACGAATTCGACAAAATCTTCCCCGGCTGCCGCCTGGTGGATATTCACGAATGGCTGTATGAGAAAAACATTCAGCTGCCCGGCGTCAAAGGCGTGCGTTACATGTATCACGAACCTTGCCACACGCCAATGAAACATCATTCCGGCATTAAAGTGGCAAACGCCTTGATGGGGCAAGCCGTGGCCTTGAATGACCGGTGCTGTGGCGAATCCGGCACCTTGGCGGCGACGCGGCCTGACATCTCGACCCAGGTGCGCTTCAGGAAGCAGGAAGAAGTCATGCTCGGTGCGGCCAGGCTGCGCGCGCTGCCCGCGCCAGCGGGCGATAACAAAATAGTCGGCCTTGGCGAGACGGCGGACCAAGTCAAAATCCTCACCTCTTGCCCGTCCTGCCTGCAAGGCTTGTCGCGTTATGATGATGACGCGGGCACCTCGGCTGATTACATCGTGGTTGAAATGGCCAAGGCCATGCTGGGGCCGGACTGGATGGCCGACTACGTGCGCGCAGCCAATGCCGGGGGCATTGAACGTGTGTTGTTATAAAGCGCGCTTATCCATTTCAGCCCGCAAGGAAGCGGCCTGACCGTGCCCGCCGCTGCCTGCCCTTTGTGTGAAAGCGACGGTGGCGAGCTGTTATGGCGCGGTGCGCTGTGCCGCGTGGTGCGCGTCACCGGCAGGGAAGGCGAAGCCTTTCCCGGCTTTTGCCGCGTGGTCTGGCACGCCCACGCCAGTGAAATGAGCGACCTTGCCCCGGCTGATGCAACGCATTTGATGCAGGTTGTTCTGGCCGTTGAGCGAACCTTGCGCGAGCTGCTCGCACCCGACAAAATCAACCTCGCCAGCTTGGGTAACCAGGTGCCGCATGTGCACTGGCATGTGATTCCGCGCTGGCAAGATGATAGCCACTTCCCTGCGCCCATCTGGGCTGCGGCCAGCCGTCCGGCCATGCAGCGCAGCATGCCGACCAATGGACAACTGGCAGAAACGCTGAATAAAATGCTGCGCGCCAGCTTGCGCCAGCCACCCGCGCATAGAGGTGCAGTTGCATGATTTTTGACCTGCCCGACACCGACACCGAACAACCGCCCGTTTTTACCACTGCCGCGACTTGCCAGGACTGGCTCAAAAGCCTCGCCGCCTTGCCTGCACCGCGCGCGCAATCGGTGTTGCTGCAGCAGCTATCCTTGCTCCTCCGCTACAGCCTGCCGGTCAATGAACGCTTCACGATCCTGGAGGCCTTGCGCGCACCGATTTACCAGACCCAGGAACATGCCGCCAAGAAATTCATTGGGCGCCCCTTGCCGCTCGCCCCGCCAGAACAAGCCGCACTCGATAGCACCTTAGCGCTTTGGCAGTCGCTATTCGTCAACTATTTGCAATGCGTTGAAGCGCCCGTCATGGCCGAGGCCAATGCCAAAGCCCCCTCGCGAAAAAATGCCACCATCATCCAACGCGCGCTCACCGTGCTGGCGGATTCGCAGCTGGACCTGATCCAGGGCAAACGCCTGCCCGATTTTGGCTACTGGAAAAAACTGCATCAGATTTTTTACTTTGCCGAGACCAATAACCTCATTACCGAGCCCATCAAGGACGCCATGCGGCACGGCAGCCAGCCTGCCACACCATTGGCTGTTTATGCCGAATGCCATTTGCTGTTCATCGCCAGCCCGTATGAGCTGCCAGCGCGTGAGCTGGCCTGGATTGCCCGCTGGGCCAAACGCTGGGGCGGCAAGATCAAGCTGCTCACAGCACCGCCAGAAGACATCCTGCGCTGCGCCCACCCGCTGTGGGTTGACCTGGACTCAGACCAGCCCGCCGATTATTCGCCCCGCCCTGCCGCACAAGGCCGCTGGCTGGAAACCACCGATCTGCGCAGCAGCCTCGCCACGCGCATCACCTTGCTGGCCGAGGGCAGAGCGCCTGCCGACCTGCAACTCGGCAGCGATATCACGCAACCTGCCGCTGGCGAACTGCTGACCCACTTGCTCCACCGCTGGTGCCAGGGTGGCAGCGCACGTCGGCATGTACGGCAAAGCGCCAGCGGCGACTGCCAATTCGTCGTTGGCTGGGAAGCGATACACAGGCTCTTTCCTGTCCGCGGCCCAAGCCAACTTTCCCCGCAGGACGGGCAAACACTACGCGACGCGCGAGAAACACCCGCCTTGCCCGGAAATGCCAGCCATCGTCTGGAGATACCCCCTGCGCTAGCCACAGAAGGCGAATCCCCGCACGCATCGGGCGCGTCATCAGCCGCCATTGAAGACTGGAACTTGCTAGACCGGTCCGCCAGCGGCTTGCGTATTTCGCGCCCAATCAAGGAGGGCGCACGCATTGCCGTCGGCACCTTGATCGCTGCCCGCATCGCGCCTGATGCAACCTTCACCCTGGGCTGCGTGCGCTGGACCTTGCGGCAGGATGCGGACTCGCTTGCCGTGGGCATACAACTCTTCCCCGGAAAAACCGCCGCCATCACGGCGCTGGCACTGAGTCTTGACCAAAGCGAACGCACCCCTTGCCGTTTCGCTTATTGGATTGAAGCCGACGCAACCACAGAGGCTCCGGCCCGTTTGGTTCTGCCAATGGGCAGCTTTCAAATCGGCCGCCTGATTGAACTCAGCACAAATGCACCAACCGCCAAAGCCAGGCTCACCCGCCTGCTGGCGCACGGCAGCGAATTTGAATGCTGCGCTTTCACGGCAGAAAATAATCTGGCCAGCTGAATTTTGCTTGGCCGCCAGGCAAGTGACAGCAGCCATGCCCGCTGTGCTTTGCGCATGACAAAGGCTGTCACAATACTGTCATAACCGCATCATACAATTGCGCCTCTACTCGCACTGCTCTGGCAGGCATTATTCTCATAATTTCTTGAATTTTGCCGTTGCCGTTGCAAGTGCTTGTAACAATGCTTGTAACAAAATT
>DILC01000061.1:32210-47198 GCA_002424865.1 Rhodocyclaceae bacterium UBA5602
CAATTGCGCTGGCTATTTCCGCCAGCTTGTCCGGTGCTGCTTTTGCAGACTCCAACGTCACGGTGTATGGGATCCTCGACGGCACGTTTGATGTCATCAGCGTCAGCGGCGGCCAAGCTGGCGTGCCGGCCAAAGGCACCCCCAGCTACAACCGCGTCACCTCCAACGGTTCGCGCCTCGGCTTTAAAGGTACCGAAGACCTGGGCAACGGCATGAGCGCTTTCTTCCAGATCGAGTCAAATGCAAAGTTCGATGCAGGTGGCGGCCTGGATACGGCCCGTGACAGTTTCCTCGGCCTGAAAGGCAATTTTGGCGCGGTCAAACTGGGCAATTTCAGCGGCCCGAACCGTGACCTCGCGAGCAAATTGGACGTTGTAATCCACAGCGATGGCATTGCTGAAAACTCAGCCATTTTCGGCAAGCTCGGTGGTTTCGGCTCGTATTTCGATACCCGTTATACCAATTCAATTGCTTACATTACCCCCAAATTCTCAGGCTTTGAAGGCACGCTGCACTATCAAGCCAATGAGAACAAGAGTGAAGAACCCGGCAAAGGCATCAATTCCTCACTCTATGAAATCGGCCTGAAGTATGACAATGGCCCTGTTTTTGTTGGCTTGGCTCACGGCCAGCTCAATGAAAACAATGAAACGGGTACAGGCTCATTCAAGATGGGTCTGGATGCAAAAACAACCGAAACACGGGTTGGCGGCAGCTACAAGTTCGATGCAGCCAGCGTGCGTTTGATGTATGGCCACACCAAGGCAGAGGGTAGCCTTGGCGAACTCAAACAGAATGTCTGGGGTATTGGCGGCACTTACAATGTAACCCCCAATGGCAAACTGCTCGCCCAATACTATAGCGCAGACGACTTGAGCGGCAACCGTACTGGTTCTGCCGACTTGTCAGAAACCGGCGCCAAGTTCTGGGTTTTGGGCTACGAGCATAGCCTGTCCAAGCGCACAACGCTGATCGCGCACTACGCCCAAATGAAAAATGACAGCCGCACAAGCACCGTAGCGGGCACAGGCAAAGGCTATGACTTCGGTGATGGCAAAACCGGCTTTACCGGCAACGATGTCAAACTGTCCGGCCTCCAGCTCGGCGTGAACCACTCGTTCTAATCTGGCTCCCCCTGGCCGGTTGCAAAGTTGATTTGCAACCGGCTTTTTTACGCCCTGCATTGGCAGCCAGAAACAGGGTCGCCTTATAAAAAAACCTTGGTTCGTTCAGGCGGAGGGCTGGCGCGTAACGGAATCACCCGGCAGGCGAGGGCCGCAGGAAAAGCGCAGCAGCCATCAGCGGTCCAGCGGCATTGGAAGCAGCCACCTGAGCTTTCCAGGTTGTGTGCTCCTGCCATAACAAAGCGCCTATTCAGCCTGACTCACCATCCGATGTCCCGGAAAAACCGTAGCGAAGCAGGAGCCCTTGCCCGGCTCGCTCTTGACCTCCAACAGCGCATGATGCCGTTCCAGCACATGCTTCACAATGGCCAGCCCCAGGCCTGTCCCGCCCATTTCGCGCGAGCGGCCATGATCCACGCGATAAAACCGTTCGGTGATCCGCGGCAAATGCTCTGCCGCAATGCCAATCCCGGTATCGGTGACTGAAAACCGCCCGTTGTGCGCGTCGGCCTCCCAGCGCAGCGCAATCACACCGCCAGGCGGCGTGTAGCGCACGGCATTCGTGGCTAAATTACTGAACGCTGACTGAAGCTCCCGGGCGCTGCCGATGAGGTGCGCAGGACCACTCATTTTCAGGCTGATTTGATGTTGCCCGCCACGGGTGGCTGATAAGGCTTGCGCCTCCTCATACACTTGCGTGAGCAAGCTGGATAAATCAACCTCATCTTCTTGCGGCAAGGCATCGGTCTCCAATGACGAGAGCATGAGCAAATCCTCAATCAACACTTGCATGCGCGAAGCCTGCTCCAAAGCCATGCGCAAATAGCTTGCCAGTTCGTCAGGCGAGGCATCGTGCAGCGCGTCCGCCGCTGTTTCGATAAAGCCAAGCGTTACGGTCAACGGCGTTTTTAATTCGTGCGAAACATTCGCTACAAAATCGCGGCGCATCGTCGCCAGCTTTTCCAACTGGGTAACATCGCGCACCATGATCAGCGTGCGCGCCTCTGCAAATGGCACAGTTTGCACTTGCAACGTACGCCCGGGGTTGCGCTGGGTAGTCAAGGTCAACGGCTTTGCGTGCCGGTCTTTTTGATTCAAGTAGGCAAGCAAAGAAGGCTCACGCAGCAGATGTGTCAAACGGCTCCCGGTATCCACCGCAGCATCCAGCCCAAGACAAGCCTCAGCTTCCCAGTTCATCCATTCGATCACCCAATGATCATCCAGGATCACCACCCCTTCCGGCAAGGCTTCAGCCGCCAGGCGCAAGCGTTCCAATTCAGTGGTCGCCTGCCTGGTTTCCTTGCCCGCCTTGCGCATTTGCTGATACAACAAATTGCTCAGATTGCCCCATGCGCCGAGTGCAATCAACGGGTCGCGTGTTTGCGGCGCCTGAGCCCAGGCAAGCACTTGGCTCAGGCAGCGCATCTGGCGAAAAAAAATCAGCGCTGTCATGACCACCACCGCGGCCGTCATGGCATGGCTTCCCAGCCAAGGCTCGCCCAAAGCGCCTAAAAGCGCAGCTGAACCAAGCAACAGAATAGCGGCCAGTATTTCGCCAATGACGGCTTTCATAGGGCTGACATGCGGTAACCGCTGCCGCGCACGGTTTGGATCAAGCTGTCATGTCCAGTGGCCTCTAACGCCGCGCGCAAACGGCGGATATGCACATCCACAGTGCGCTCTTCAACAAACACATGATCCCCCCAGACCTGATCGAGCAACTGCGTGCGCGTATGCACGCGTTCAGGATGCGTCATGAAAAAATGCAACAACCGAAACTCCGTAGGCCCCAGGTTAATGTCTGTATCGCGAGTAGTCACCCGATGCGTTGCCGGGTCCAAGCGCAAATGACCCAATTCAACCACTTCGTCCGTTGTTTGCGGCGCATGCCGCCGCAAAATCGCGCGGATTCTGGCTACCAGCTCACGCGGGCTGAAGGGCTTGGCGATGTAATCATCCACGCCGATGTCAAACCCTTCGATCTTGTCGCGCTCATCGCTACGGGCGGTCAGCATGATGATAGGCAAATCCCGCGTGCGGACGTCCCGCCTTAATTGGCGGGCAAAATCCAGCCCGCTCATGCCGGGCAACATCCAGTCCAGCAAAACCAGATCAGGCAAGGTGGCCGTCACCAAGCGACGCGCCGTTTCTGCGTCCGGGGCGAGCATGACCTCATGGCCTGCACGGCGCAGGTTAACATCAATCAAGGATTGAATCGCTGACTCGTCTTCAACAACTAAAATAGTGGCGGGCATGCGCTAACCTTTCTGTCAATGCAAAAGCTCAGTGTATTGCAGAATAATGACACATCCGTGACAGCGGTCTAATCATCCTGCCGCAGCTGTTAAGCTATGGCCAAACCAAGGCTTGGGCGCCTTGTGCGCTAAAACCAGCAACCCCTTTACGACATTGATCTCGACATTGGCCGCGTATGACCTTAACTGAACTCCGCTACATCGTTGCCTTGGCGCGTGAAAGCCATTTTGGCCGCGCCGCTGAAAAATGCCACGTCTCGCAACCGACGCTCTCTGTGGCCGTAAAAAAACTTGAGGATTCGCTTGGCGTTGCATTATTCGAACGCAACAGTGGGGACATCCGCCCCACGGCCATCGGCGGGCGGATTGTGGCGCAGGCAGGGCGTGTTTTAAGCGAAGCGGCCCGCATTGCCGAAATTGCCGCCACCGGACGCGACCCGCTGTCCGGCGCTTTGCGGCTCGGCGTGATTTACACCATCGGCCCCTGGCTATTGCCCAAATTAGTGCCCTTGCTCAAAGACGCCGCACCCAACATGCCCCTCATCATCGCCGAGGGTTACACCGAGGCGCTGATCGAAAAACTCAAGAACTTTGAGCTGGATGTGCTGGTTCTGGCGCTACCCGTCAATGAACCGGGCCTGGTTGCGCAACCGGTCTATGAAGAATCTTTCCGTCTGCTGCTGCCCGCGGCCCACCCGTGGGTTAAACAAAAATCCTTCGCGCCAGCGCAACTGCTGGAAACACCGCTGCTCATGCTCGGTTCCGGCAACTGTTTTCGCGATCAAGTGCTGGATTTATGCGCCCGCGCAAGCCACGGCCAATCGCCCCAAGTGTTGGAGTCCTCGTCCCTTGAAACCATACGCCATATGGTCGCCTCTGGCGTAGGCATTACCGTCATGCCGGCCAGCAGCGTGGACGCCATCCCAAAAACCGACCCCTTGCTGCGCGTGCGCCCATTCACCGAACCCAGCCCGACCCGCCGCGTTGGCATGGTGTGGCGCGCAAGCTTCCCCCGCCACCAAGCCCTTGATGTCATGCGCGCAGCGTTGCTCGATTGCCAACTCCCCGGCACGCATCCCATCCGCTAAGCGGCTTGCCGCCGCATAAAGCCTGGCTATCAGCGAGGCAGAAAACCATCATTGGCATTTTTCGCGCAAGAAGGCTAAATTGCAAATTCCTGATCCAAAACTACGCCCTTAGGAGCTACCATGGACATTGGCATTAGCAAAAAAGATCGCGAAAAAATCAGTCTTGGCCTCTCGCACTTGCTCGCCGACAGCTACACGCTCTACCTGATGACGCACAGCTTTCACTGGAACGTCACCGGTCCCATGTTCAACACCTTGCACCTGATGTTCATGGGGCAATACACCGAGCAGTGGAATGCGCTGGACTTGATTGCCGAGCGCATCCGCGCGCTGGGCTTTCCTGCGCCGGGCACCTATAAGGAGTTTGCGCGCCTGGCCTCCATCCAGGAAGTCGATGGCCAGCCCAAGGCGCTGGAGATGGTGCGCCACTTGGTTCAAGCGCAAGAAACCGTTGCCCGCACGGCGCGCGGCTTGTTGCCTTTGCTGGATAAAGCCAACGACCAACCCACGATTGACTTGATTACCCAACGTCTCGAGGTGCATGAGAAAACAGCGTGGATGTTGCGTAGCCTGCTAGAGGAATAATGGGCAAGCGCTACCGTTTTGACAGCACGCAACACAATAAGCCCTGGCGATAACCGCTAAACTCACCTCCCCGTATCAACTCAAGGAGAGGTGAGTTCATGAAATTATTCAGATTTGGCCCCTTGGGCGAAGAAAAACCCGGCGCTGTCGATAACGCAGGCCAGTTGCGCGATTTATCGCTGCTGATTGCAGATATCACCCCCGACTGGCTGGCACCAGAAAAACTCGCGGCACTCGCGGCCATTGATCTTGCCAAAATGCCGCCCGTGCCGACAGGCGCGCGCCTTGGCACGCCGATCACCGGCATCCGCCAGTTCATCGCCATTGGCCTGAACTACAGAAAGCACGCGGAAGAATCCGGCATGGCCATCCCCGCCGAGCCGGTGGTTTTCAATAAAGCCATCACCTCGCTAGCCGGGCCGAATGACGATTTCGCCCTGCCCGAAGGCTCCGTTGCGGGTGACTGGGAAGTGGAGCTTGCCATCATCATGGGGCGCACAGCGCAGCGCATCAGCCAAAGCAATGCGCTATCGCACGTAGCCGGTTATTGCCTGGCCAACGATGTATCCGAACGCGACTGGCAAGCCAAGCGTAACGGGCAGTGGGTGAAGGGCAAGAGCTTTGACGGCTTTGGCCCGATTGGCCCGTGGCTGGTCACAAGCGATGAGATTCCCGACCCGCAAAGCATTCCGCTGGAATTGGCCATCAACGGCCAGCGCAGGCAACACAGCTCAACGGCCGACATGATCTTCCCCGTTGCGCACATCGTTTCATATCTCAGCCAGTTCATGACGCTCTTGCCGGGCGACGTGATCATCACCGGCACGCCCGAAGGGGTAGGCCTGGGCATGAAGCCGCCGCAGCATTTGCAGCGTGGCGATGTCATCACGCTCTCGGGCGGCATTTTGGGCACACAACAACAGCGCGTGCGCTAACTTCCCTTACATTTATGGCACTCAAATCCACCATCTATAAACTCGATCTGCAAATTGCCGACCTGGACCGCAACTACTATGGCAACCACGCGCTCACCATCGCGCGCCATCCGTCCGAGACGGATGAGCGCATGATGATGCGCGTGGCCGCTTTCATTTTGCATGCCGATGAAGCGCTGGCGTTTGGCAAGGGCCTATCGGCAGAAGACGAGCCGGATTTATTGCGCAAGGATTTAACCGGCAGCATCACGCAATGGATAGACGTTGGCCTGCCGGATGAAAAACGCATCCGCCGCGCCTGCGGCCGCGCGCAGCATGTCGCAGTCATCGCTTACGGCGCCCGCGCAACGGAGATCTGGTGGCAACAAAACCGCGCCGCATTCGAGCGCCAGGAAAAACTCACCATTTATCAAATCAGCCCGGAAGACGCGGCTGCATTGACTGCCCTAACGGCACGCAACATGCAACTGCAATGCACGTTGCAAGAAGGCGAGCTGTGGCTCATCATGGGCGAGCACAACCTGCGCATCACGCCCCTGACATTAACCAGCGCACGCGAAAAAAACTAAGCGGCACTTTGCAGCCCCATTGCAGCCCTATCGCAGCCACCTTGCAGCCCCATTCACCGCACAAAAACCCCATGACCACAGCCAGCCCAATCCACAGCCCGGAAAACGCCGCCGCCAGCACCTCATTCAGCCAACTGCCGCTTTCCCCCGCCATGCTGGCGAACCTGCAACAGCTGGGCTACGCGCAGATGACGCCGATCCAGGCCGCCAGCCTGCCGCTCTCGCTGGCCGGGCACGACCTGATCGCGCAAGCCAAAACCGGCAGCGGCAAGACCGCCGCCTTTGCCCTGC
Organism: Rhodocyclaceae bacterium UBA5602; assembly: GCA_002424865.1. Taxonomy (GTDB): domain Bacteria; phylum Pseudomonadota; class Gammaproteobacteria; order Burkholderiales; family Rhodocyclaceae; genus Rugosibacter. The sequence goes on from DILC01000061.1 coordinate 39,058, forward strand.
CGCTGCTCACCAAACTCAACCCCCGCAGCCTGGCCGTGCAGGCTCTCGTGCTTTGCCCAACCCGCGAACTGGCCGATCAGGTCACGCAGGAAATCCGCCGCCTGGCGCGCGGCGAGAGCAACATCAAAGTGCTCACCCTGTGTGGCGGCAGCCCCATGCGACCGCAAATTTCCAGCCTGGAACACGGCGCGCATATCGTGGTCGGCACACCCGGGCGCATCATGGATCACTTGCAGCGCAACAGCCTGGATGTTTCCCAGCTCACCACGCTGGTGCTGGACGAAGCGGACCGCATGCTCGATATGGGCTTCTATGACGATATTGCCTGCGTCGCCAAAGCCTGCCCCAAAGAGCGGCAGACCTTGCTGTTTTCCGCCACGTATCCCGAGAGCATTGCCGGCTTGAGTCGGCAATTTTTGCGCCAGCCGCAGCAAGTCACGCTGACTGAACAACACGCGGAAAGCAAAATCCGCCAGCGGTTTTATGAAGTGGACAACGAAGACAAATTCGCCGCCGTCGCCTTGTTGCTCAATCATTATCGCCCGGTCAGCACACTGGCCTTTTGCAACACGCGCGAGCAATGCCGCGCGCTGGTGCAGGCGCTGCAGGATGCAGGCTTTGCCGCGCTCGCCCTGCATGGCGAACTGGAACAGCGCGAACGCGACCAGGTGCTCATTCAATTCGCCAACCGCAGCTGCTCGGTTTTGGTCGCCACAGACGTTGCCGCGCGCGGGCTGGACATCGCGCAGCTCGAAGCCGTGATCAATGTCGACGTCACCCCCGACCCGGAAGTGCACATCCACCGCATCGGCCGTACTGGACGGGTGGATGAGGCAGGCTGGGCATTTACCCTGGCCACCGGCAACCAGATGGGGCGCGTGGCCGAGATTGAAAAAATGCAGGGCGTGGAATTTGAATGGCATCGTTTGGATGAGCTGCATTCCGCCAGCGACAAACCTATTCAGCCCCCCATGGCGACCTTGCTCATCCTCGGCGGCCGCAAGGAAAAAATCCGCCCCGCCGACGTGCTCGGCGCGCTCACGGGGGAGGCCGGGTTCACCAAAGAGCAGATCGGCAAGATCAACGTCACCGAAACCTCTACCTATGTTGCCGTCGAACGCAGCATTGCGTGTGAGGCTCACCGCAAGCTATCGGCTGGCACAATCAAGGGCAAGCGCGTGAAGGTGCATTTGCTTTGAAACTCGGCACGTTAAACGTGGCAACGCCAACACTACCCACCTATTCATGAAGACGCCCCCAAGACTCCAGCCGCTGATCACCGAAGGCTTGGTCGACGAAGTCATCCGCCAGTTGATGAGCGGCAAGGAAGCGACGGTGTACATGGTTCGCTGCGGAGAAGAGATTCGCTGTGCGAAGGTGTACAAGGACCTCAAGCAGCGCAGTTTTCGCAAGAATGCGTCGTACCAGGAAGGCCGCAAAACCAAGAACAGCCGACAGGCGCGCGCCATGGAAAAAGGCAGCCGCTACGGCCGCCAGATGCAGGAAGAAGCCTGGCAAAGCGCCGAGGTCGATGCCCTGTATCGGCTGGCCGCCGCTGGCGTGTGCGTACCGCAGCCTTACATTTGCCACGAGGGCGTGTTGCTGATGGATCTGGTCACCGATGCCGACGGCCATCCCGCGCCACGCCTCAACGATATCGAGCTGACGACAGAGCAGGCGCTGGAATTCCACGCCCGGCTGCTCAACCAGGTGGTGCGCATGCTTTGCGCTGGCATCATCCACGGCGATTTATCCGAATACAACATTCTGGTTGGCAGCGACGGCCCGGTCATCATCGACTTGCCGCAAGCGGTGGATGCTGCCGGCAACAGCAACGCCAGCGCGATGCTGGAGCGCGACGTTGCCAATCTGGCGAGCTACTTCAGCCAGTTCGCCCCGGAACTCGCCACCAGCGACTATGGCAAGGAAATCTGGCGGCTCTATCAGGCGGGCTCATTAACCCCCGAGAGCGAACTGACCGGCCGCATCGAAGTCGACAACCGCATCGCCGATGTCGGCGCGGTCCTCGAAGAAGTCAAGCTGGCGCTACAGGAAGAAGAGCGACGGCGCTTGTATCAGGCGAGTTGACGCCGTATTGCCAGCGCCCCGTAGGAAGTACCCCTGGGGTGCCGACTTTTGCCTTTAAGGGCTGCTTGCCATGAAAATGAATAAAGCGTTTAATCCAATCGACATAAGCACTTTCAGTGCGAATGCTGTAATGCTTCACCCGCAGCTTGTCGCGTACCTGATCAAGCAGGTTGGGTGGCGATTTGATCACCGGGGCGTCTTGAGTCGGAATTTACAAAATACAATCAAAATATATTTAGTTTTTTCAATTAGATAAATCAATATGAACCAAGTTAGACACCTGATGCGGTCAGAACATACACCGGTTAAGGTGTCTACTTTACGTTAGAACTCATGGTCGTCGTAAAACGGTTCCGCCCCTGCTGGCAAATCCTCGTTCTGCTCGGCAACCCATTCGCGGTCGGCATAGGCATCCCATTGTTTCGCCCGCCGCGCACGGGTGTCCGTGTAGTCTCCGTAGTCCCACAGCCCGCGCTTACACGCCATATACCGCGCTCGCGCCGCTGTGGGCGCGAACACCAGCATCGAGCTTTCCCACGGCTCGCCGGAAAAAACATGCCACGCCTTGATCGTGAGTTCTAACATGGCGCTCAACCTCGCTCCCTTCGGTCGCTGGACGGCGCTAAAGCGCCGCCGGTTAGCTCTACGTTATGCGCGCGCGACGTCAATCATTGTTTTTACTACACGCGAAGCCGTGGGTAGGAGCCGCCCGGGCACGACCTCGCGACTTCTCAGCCGCCAGCGGTCAATCTGTTGCTGCATTGTCGGTATGGACTCCGGGGAGGTGAGGCCACCCCGAAGCCCAGACCTTGAGCATACGTATAGAGCGCCGTAAAGGGCACTGGAAACCGCATTAGAGCGTCACAATTTTGGAACTAGGCGCTTCAAACTGGCAGCACGTCAGACCGCCCTCCGTGCCCGGTTTCCAGACCCTTGACGGGATAGAGCGCAGCCGCAGGACAACGAAGCCGCCGACGAACCGCACTTCGTAGGGACTCTCGAAAATTTCGCCGGTTTCAGGGTCGAGCCACCCGCCGCCCGTTCGCCGCCTTACTCCCTGTTCTGGGAACACCGATTCCCGAAGCCAGACCGGCATTTTCCACCAGCGCAAGACATGCCTATCAGCCAGAACGAGGCCGCCGCAGCCGTGCAACCTGAGACCTTCCGGAAAACTACCCTCTTTTTGTTCCATCTTGCTTGCATACTTGGCGATGTACCCGACCGGATTCCTGGCCCAGACTGAACGCGTTGAACCGTGTGGCCACCAGCCGCACTTGTCAGGCTTTGGGAGGGTTACACCCCTTGGCAGCCACCAGATGACGTTGTAATGCACCGCGCCCCGTTTTTGTAGTTCCGCTGTCCAGACGTACCGCGCCGGAATGCCGCGCCGAGTCATCCACGCCTTAACCGTGTAGAGATACCGCGAAATGTGCTTTGGATTCCATCCGTCAATTTCGGCATACGTGAGGACTTGGAACACAGCCCTATAACGAACTTTATCCGCCTGCATGCGTTCAGTGATCAATCTGGCCGCCGTAATCGTGCTTTTTTTCATCCTTGAAAGTCTCGCCAACCGAGGATTGACAACGATTTCGCTGTTTTGCGTGATACTTGTTTGAGAATTGACAAGCCCAGGCGCTTCGCGCCCAAAAGCCCCCGCCACTGGCGTGGCGTAGGGCTTTATTGGGCTGCTCGATTGACCAGAGGAGGTGGTTTTATCTGCGTGGGGAAGCACTGCGCGAGGCCCTTGGCCGCGCAAGTTGCACCACTTCGTGTTTTTTCGGTATCATTGATTCACCGGCAGCGCGCCTTGCTCAAGTTACGAATTGCCGGTCACGCCTCGGAAGCTCTGCTAAAGCTTGCCGGGGTTTTTCCATTCATGAATTCGATCCCTTACGGGCTACGTTCCCGCTTTCGCATGCGGGCTGGGTGTTTGCCTATTCATGACCGACGCCTAACCCCTCGTTGAAGGGGACGCCCAAAAGCAGGACGCCCCTTAACTTAACGTTATCTTCCAGAACCCCGAACGGAGCACGCCAATGGCCAATACGGGAAAAGAATATGAACAATTTGTGGCAAGCATCCAGCAAGCCCTATTGAACGCAGAAAACATAACAACTCAGAAGAACATCAAAGTAGAAGTAGATAAGAAAATTGTTGATAACTGCGGAATTGAAAGGCAGTTTGATATTTACTGGGAATACGAAATTGGAGGCTTCACGTATAAAACAGTAATTGAATGCAAAGACTACAGCTCGAATGTTTCAATTGAGAAAATTGATGCCCTTATCGGAAAAACCAGAGATATACCAGACTTAAAGCCGGTATTTGCAACAAAGAAAGGATATCAATCCGGGGCAAAGACAAAGGCAGAGCAAAACAAAATTGACTTATTGATTGTCAGAGAACAAAACGAATCAGATTGGACTGATGAAGATGGAACCCCATATCTAAAGAAGATATGCATTGACATGCATATCTGCATGCCAGCGCATATTCATAAATTCGACCCCATGATAGATGGTGAGTGGGTTAAAGAGAACACCACTTTAGATACATCTAAGCCAATCAGCTTTTCCGGCTTAAACAACGAGATATTTATTGAAGATATCTCTAATAATGAAAAATATTCACTTCATGAATTGTCTAGCAGATTGGCTCCCCTAGAAAACAAAGAGTACGGGGTTTTCGAAAAAATTGAGAAATTCGAAAACGCCTTTATTTATCACCAAGATTTAAAGCTCAAACTCGTTGGTTACAAGATTGAATTTTCAATATCAAAGCCAATAAATGAGCCAATTGAAATAGATTTCTCAAAAGAGCTGATTGGCGTCATTGAATACCTGCAAAAAGGCACAAAGAAGTCCATCTTCAAAAATGGAATAGTCAAGTGATCTGGAAGATAACAAGTCGTTCAAGGCCGACGCCTTCGGCGCGGCCTTAACTCAAACGTTAGCTGTTTAGGGAGAGTACATGCAATCCATCATGTGGGACGACTTCACTAAAGTTGAGATTCGCGTTGGGTGCATCGTAGATGCGTCGATTTTTGCTGAGGCCAAAAAGCCCGCCTACGTGCTACATGTGGATTTTGGGGAAGAACTGGGTATCAAGAAATCTAGCGCACAGATCACCGACTTGTACCAGCCAGAAGATCTTATTGGAAAACTTGTTGTGGCCGTTGTTAATTTTCCCAAGAAACAAATTGGGCCGCTGATGTCGGAATGTCTAGTGACTGGTTTTCACAATGAGCGAGGCGAGGTTGCGCTCTGTGTGCCGGATCATCCAGTTCCACTAGGCACGAGGCTTCTATGAGCACAGCTAACATTGCAGTCAAGCGGGACGCGCAAAAAGCCGCGCGCCCCTTACCTTTACGTTAGCCCCACCATCGAGAATCGGCATATGTATTTATACGACCAAAAGCCCGGAACGCACTTCTCCGACGCATCAACAGCGACTCTTCAGACTATTCGTGATTCGGAGTACTCAGTCCTAGTCGGCAGAAATAACTGCGGTAAGTCATTTCTCTTGAAATCACTTACCCAGCAGTGGGGGCAAGGCGCGTCCTACTTGGGGCCAGCGCGCTACCAGAATTTCAACCTTCTCGGCTATTACACTCCGAATCGGAACAGGCGAAACGAGAAGTGGAACCAGTTCATGAATCAATGGCAACAGCAGCAGCAAAACATTGACAACTCCCCCGTGAATCTGCAGCAAGCGATTGCAGAACTGTCAGACGACCAGCGGAACCGACTCGCAGAAATAATAAAAACACTCCTCGGCGTTGATCTAGAGTGGCGCCAGACAGTCGACGGAAATTCGATGTCACAGAAATACATATCTTGTGGCGGGCACAATATTTCGTACACCAGTTCTGGATTTAGGCTCATAACGACGCTAGTAACCAGCCTTCTCGATACTGACTACGACACATTCTTAATCGACGAGCCTGAACTCGGTATCAGTCCCGAAGCTCAAGGCGTTCTGGCCGATTTCCTCTTTGATAGAGAACATCGGGCCAAATACTTTCCTCACATCAAGACCATCGTTTTCGCTACGCACTCGACGATATTCCTCGACCGAGCTCGAATCACGAACAACTACACGGTGCAAAAAGCCGGCGATGCGATAACGATCCAGCCGATTCAGAATCAGACCGACTTCAACAACGTTCACTTCTTTTTGCTGGGAAACCGATTTGAGACGCTCTATTTACCGTCTGCCATAGTGCTTGTTGAAGGGAAATGCGACGACAAGTTTATTGAGCGTGTCGTTTCGTTGCGCTACCCAAGCTCTCAGATCAGCGTGATTTCTGCAAATTCAGATGGCCGAATCAAAGAAATCCTAAACATAGCCAAAGGGCTCTTTGCGGATATTCAGCGGAGCCCATACAGAGACAGGATTTTCATTGTTCTCGACTCCCGTCATTCCGCCGGCTTGCCAGATCAACTCGTCGCGATGGGTATCCCGAAGGAGAATGTCGTTGTATGGCCAAAGAACGGGATCGAGTACTACTATCCACCATCAGTGGTCGACAAAATATTTGGCGTCGGTACGGAAATAACCATTACCGGCGATGTAATTTCTAGGAATGGAATTTCTCACAACAAAGGTGAGTTGGTGGAGAAGGTGACATCATTACTTCAAGCAGATACAGCGATGCATGAAGAATTTGACATACGATTCTTGCAACCCCTATCGGCACGACTAGGCTAACCCATCATTCCAAGGGACGCGCCGCGATAAAGCCGCGTCGCGCCCCTGAATTCAAACGTTAGCCCACATGACTCCCGACCGCGCCCTTGAACGACTGCACGCCTATGAACAGGAGCTTCATAGCATCCAGTCCCGCTTTTGCGAAAATAGGGTCAGACACGATACTGCACGCTTTCAGTCCGTTTCACGCTTCGGCCATGCGCCGTGGGTTTTTGCGGCTGTGCGGCTTTTGCGCGCCGTCGCCTATCGCTCAGGCCGCTGCGTTTCGTCCTGCCGCCGTCTCACCAGCGCCGACTTTTTCGCGGTGCGGCGTTTCGTGCGTTTTATTCAACCCGCGCCCAACCCGGCGCTCAAGCGGACCTGCGCCAAAAACCGCGCAGCCCGCTTAGCTCTACGTTAGGCTCTTCGTTGCGAGGATTGTCCTTATGACGGTGGCGAGTTGTAAGGTAACAGGAGGCGCGACATAGTACGCGGATGACTTATGGCTAATTATGTAGTGGTGTGGGCGATGATGTTTTTGTGTTTTGTGACGGGAAGCATAATCTCGCCGGACGAATGGCATGAGTACCTAATAGGCACTGTTGGATTGGGTTTGTTTATATCATTTTTAGGATGGCTAAATAGAGTCAGACACGATTATGCGATTTATGCGCAGATAATCGTGTCTGACCCCATTCATTTCCACCGTTGGGGTTGTCGGAGCGCTGAAACTTCCACATTAGAATCCATTCCCATCACTTGAAATAAACCCAAAAATGGTATATTTTTCATACCATGCTTACCTTTGAATTTGACGAGTCCAAGAGCCAGGCAAACCTTTCCAAGCACGGCATCAACTTCGTTGATGCACAGTTTCTGTGGAATGACCCGAGGCTATTAGAAATCCCGGCAAAAACAGAAGATGAACCCCGATATCTGGTGATAGGGCTTATCAATGGAAAACACTGGTCAGCCGTCCTCACCTACAGAGGCGTGAATATTCGACTAATTTCTGTTCGCCGGTCACGAACTGAAGAGGTAGCTCTATATGAAAGTGAAAGCTGAAACATTCGATAAGCAGTTTGATGAAGGCGCGGACATTACCGCCTCTCTGGATTTATCCAAAGCGAAGCGAGTTTTGCTGGAACAAAAGCGCGTTAATGTCGATTTTCCTACGTGGATGATTGACTCGTTGGATCGAGAAGCGGGAAAGCTCGGCGTTACCCGGCAATCCATTATTAAGATGTGGCTCGCCGAACGCCTCGAAAGCTCCACCTTTAACATGCCGTCCCAGCGGACACACCGTTGAATTCCACGAAACCACAACGCTCTTTGTGGCCATGCGCGAGCTGGACATCGCG
>DILC01000061.1:47282-56613 GCA_002424865.1 Rhodocyclaceae bacterium UBA5602
TTCACCCTGCGCAAACCGTCGCATCAGGCATCAGTCGACCGCCTTCGGCTGGGCTGCACGTTAAGCGCATACATACCATCTCTGTGTCTTCATGATTCTTGAGGAAACCAGATTCGATTATCGAACATGGTACTGGCCAATGCCATGAAAAAACCCCGCCGAAGCGGGGCTTGAAGTCTGCCGGAACCAGCGAGTTGCCCCGGCTTTCAGTGGTGCGTTTTGGGATTGATGCCGCGCACCGAAGAGCTTATTCGGAAATACGCTTGCCGAGCTCCACCACGCTGAAATAAGTGGTATCGCCCTCAATACTGAAATCGCTGTCGTTGACCAGCAGCAGGTGCTTGTTGTCGAGGACGGCTACGCCTTCCACTTTGGATGGAAGCTGGCCGGGCAGGTTAATGGCGGAATCAAGCATCAGGGTTTTGGCTACGGGAACGAGGCCCATCGCAGCAAGATTAGTCTGCTTTTCAAGCGATGGTGTAGTCGCGGCATTATCCCATCCACTTCCGGAAATATTGGTGGCACCGCTAAAATCTACGGTGTACAGCTTGGTAGTCTTGTTCACGCGCTCCAGCACCATCAGTTTGCCATTCGGCAACATGGTCAGCTCGCTCACCTTCACACTGGTCTGCTTGCTGCTGCTGTCGGCTGTAAAGGTGCCGGGCAGATCGAGCACATACACATACTCGCCCGTGACGGTCTTGCTGCCCAGGTCAAAAGTGAACAGGCGCACGTTGCGCGAATTCTTGTAGGCATTGTTGTCGGGATTGGCCAGCGGGCTTTGCAGAATGAAGTAAAGAGTCTGCTCGTCGCTGGACACAGCAATGGATTCAATGCCTCGGTTGAGCTTGCGCTTGGACAGGATGGCAGGCAGCACACCGGATACCGGATAGCTGGCTTCTGACAAATCCGCGTCGAGACCGACTGGCACGAGGCGTTCCAACACTTCACCTGTCGCGCTCACATGCACGATGCTGGGGCCGTATTCCTCGCCCAGCCAGAAGGTACCGTCCGAAAGCTTGACCAGGCTTTCGGTATCCAGGCCGTTCGGATCAAAATCCATGACGGCTCCGCTCGCATCGAGCGCTTCCTCGGTATCGGTGTTGACGAAGGGATTTGGCAGACCGGAAATCGGCATGCTGCGGCTGTCCTTGAGCTGGATGACCTGGGTCAGTTTCCAGCCCTTCCCTTTCTGCTTGTTTTCCTCGAAACGATAAATAGACGGCGCGAAGTTGGGCACGGGGAATATCTTGCCGGACGCGCAGATGTCGGCGCCGACCAGTTCCACGTCATCCCCGCAGCCAATATTCACCCCACGGTCGCTCACGGTGTAAATCACACCCTTGGGATCGGCCGGGTGACGAAAGGCGCCGCTGCCGACGCCAACCTGGAAATTGAAGGTCTTGTCATAGCCTGTCCCGACAAAACGCACGGTATCGAGAGGAATATTGACCTCGCTGATGCGTTCCAGTTCAGGAACCGAATCGGCCAAGGCCGCCGATGATGTCACAAACAGACCCAAGGCAACTGCGCAGGCCAAGAGATTTTTTGGTTGTTGCATGGTTTACTCCCAGTAGTTGATGAACGCGTTAATGATGCAAGATCAAGATAACAATTTGATGACGCGATTGAACCGCACGCCAGATGTACCTTGAAGCCAATCGCTTGTAAGCTGTCGACTAACCAGCATCAGAAGGTTGATCGACCACAATGCCCTGCCCGCCAACGCCTCACACCAAGGCATAGCAATAACGTAACGAATACCGGGGGCGGACATGATTTCAGATGCAGTGATATGCCGTCGCTCTTGAGTGCCAGCTTTTCCGCCCTATTCATCGAAACCATTAGCGCCAAACCCTGATCTGTGGTACATTGCGCGTCGCTTCACCTTCTAAACGGCTGCGATTCAGTCCCCTGCCGTACCAATGAAAACTGCTTCTTTCCCGCTGGATGTTTTTACATCCCAGCGCCAAGCGCTTCTACGGTTCCAACCCCATCGAAGTTTCGTCCGGACTGAGTTGCACTGAACACCACAGCGCGGCCGGTCGGCTTCAGAGGTAATTAACATGCAGTTCACCGAACTTGGGCTCTCGCCCGAGCTCCTGCGCGCCATTGGCGAGCAGGGCTACACCACGCCTACGCCTATCCAGGCACAGGCCATCCCCCACGTGCTCGCCGGACGCGACTTGGAAGCGCTGGCGCAAACCGGCACGGGCAAAACCGCTGCTTTTGTGCTGCCTTTGTTGCAGCGGCTGACCGCCGCAAGCACGGCAACTGATGCGGCCAACTCGCCTTTGCAACGCATCAAACACACCGCGCCCCGTGCGCTGGTGTTAGTCCCCACGCGCGAACTGGCACAGCAAGTGGAAGACAGCGTGCGCGCTTATGGCAAATACACCGGCATTCGCAGCCTGGCCATTTATGGCGGCGTGAGCATCAACCCACAGTTGCAAACCCTGCGCCGTGGCGTGGATATTCTGGTCGCCACGCCGGGCCGTTTGCTGGACCACATCAGCCAGCGCACGGTGGATTTATCCAAAGTCACCACGCTGATCCTGGACGAAGCCGATCGCATGTTCGACATGGGTTTTATTCGCGATATTCGCAAGATCATCGAGCGCCTGCCGCGCGAGCGGCAGAACCTGATGTTCTCGGCGACCTTCGCCGCGGAAGTGCGCGAGTTGGCGCACACCGTGCTGAAAAACCCGGCACTGGTTGAAGTGGCGCGCCGCAATACGGCAGCTGAATTGGTCACGCAATCGGTGATTCGCGTCGATCAAGCGCAGAAAAAAGATGTGCTGCTGCACTTGTTTGAAACCCACGGCTGGCATCAAGTGCTGGTGTTTTGCCGCACCAAGCATGGCGCCGACGCCCTGGCCAAACGGCTGGATCAATCGGGCATACGCTCGGCCGCCCTGCATGGCAATAAATCGCAAAACGCCCGTGCCCGTGCGCTGGCGGACTTCAAATCCGGCAAACTGGCCGCACTGGTGGCGACCGACATTGCCGCACGCGGCATCGACATTGACGCGCTGCCCCACGTGGTGAATTTTGAATTGCCCAACGTGCCGGAAGATTACATTCACCGCATTGGCCGCACCGGCCGCGCGGGCGCGAGCGGCATCGCCTTGTCCCTGGTGAGCATTGATGAGCGCATCCAGTTGCGCGACATCGAGCGCCTGCTCAAGCGCGAGATCGAATCGTCCATTCTGCCGGGCTTCGAGCCGCAACAAACACGCCCCACGCCCAGCAGCGCCAAGCCGCCGATGGGACGCCGCTCGGGCGCTCCCGGTGGCAACAGCAACGGCCGTCCCGGCAATGCCAATCGCCCAGGCCGCGGTTCTTCAGGCTCCTCTTCCGGCCGCAATGCCAATGACCGCACGGGCGCACCCCGGCCCGCCCGATCAGGGTTCGGCGGCAAACCAAGCGGTGCGCCGCGCGGGGATCGTGGCGCCAAGCCTGCCAGCCATCACAGCGGACAACGTCATCAATAAGCTATCGCTCCGCCCTGTCCGTTAAGTAAAAATAACGCCCTGAAAAGGGCGTTATTTTTTTGCGGATGCAAGGCGTGCGCGGGCAACAGCCTACGCGCATTCCTCAACACCGCCGCCAGACAATAAATGGCTGTGCATGCGCTGCCCCGCCAAAGCCGCATCCCTTGCCAACAGCGCTTCTAAAATTTCGCGATGCTCTTGCAAGGACTGCTGCAAGCGCCCTGCCGGGCGTAACGAATCACGCCGCGCGAGCATCGCCACTTGCCGGGCATCGTTGATCAGTTGCGCCAGATACCGGTTGCCCGCAATGTCTTGCAAGGCAGTATGAAACTGATGGTTAGTGTCAAAAAATTTATCCACATCGTTCGCTGCGGCATAAGCCTCCAGGGCCTCGTGTATCGCCCGCAAACGCAAAAAGTCGGCGCTGGTGGCACGGCGGGCGGCGTCTTCAGCCACGCGGCTTTCCAGCAGCGCCATGACCGGAAACACCTCGCTGCGCTCCTGCTCGGATAATTCGGTGACATAACAGCCCCGGCGCGGCTTCAAGGTCACCAGGCCTTCAGAGGCCAGCACTTTCAACGCCTCGCGCATCGGCGTGCGGCTGATGCCGTATTCAGCGGCCAGCACTTGCTCGTCTATCCAGCTGCCGGGCAAGAGCTCATGCGCGAAAATGCGCGCGCGCAAACGCTCGGCCACCTGGGTGTACAGCGCCGGCGTGCTCAAGGGATGGTCGGCGGCAACCGCGCGCGCGCGCGGCGATTTTGCGTTGCCATTGGCGCCTTTCCCGGCCCGATTGGCAGGGCGCAAAGCATTGCCACGACTGGCGCCATTTGATTTCTTGGGGGTTTTTTTTGCCATCATAATTATGAATGCAGTATCATATGCAGGTAAAACAAAGTCAACCGGCTGTCAGTCCGGACAGCCAGTCCGTATACAAACAAAGTGCACGCCAGCGCATGCTTCGCGCCCAAGTTTGCCCCGGGCTGCGCTAGAGTGATGCGTCACTGAATAGTCTCACCAACCAATCACCGAGTCATTTTTAGCACGCCGCGTTTAACCGTTAATGCAGGAAAGAGGCCAACCATGAGCACTTCCCCACAGAACCCTCCCGCCACACCGTCGCTCGACGCCTGGGCCAAAGCCGCAGCCAAATCCGCCCCGCAGGGCGATGTCTCAAAGCTCAACTGGGAAACGCCCGAAGGCATTACCGTCAAACCCTTGTACACCCAGGCGGATACGGCCAACCTGCCCTACGCCAACACGCTGCCCGGCTTTGCGCCTTATGTGCGCGGCCCGCAAGCGACGATGTATGCCGTGCGGCCCTGGACGATCCGCCAGTACGCCGGATTTTCCACTGCGGAAGAATCCAATGCGTTTTACCGCAAGGCGCTCGCCGCTGGCGGCCAGGGCGTATCCGTCGCGTTCGATCTGGCCACGCATCGCGGCTACGATTCGGATCACCCGCGCGTCACGGGCGACGTGGGCAAGGCCGGTGTGGCGATTGATTCGGTTGAAGACATGAAAATCCTGTTCGACGGCATCCCGCTCGACAAGGTCTCGGTGTCCATGACCATGAATGGCGCGGTGCTGCCGATTCTTGCCGGGTATGTGGTGGCCGCTGAAGAACAGGGCGTTGCGCAGGACAAGCTCTCAGGCACCATCCAGAACGATATTCTCAAGGAATTCATGGTGCGCAACACCTATATTTACCCGCCCGAGCCGTCCATGCGCATCATTGCCGACATCATCGGCTACACCGCGCAGCACATGCCGAAGTTCAATTCGATTTCAATTTCCGGTTACCACATGCAGGAAGCGGGCGCCACGCAAGCGCTGGAACTGGCCTTCACCCTGGCCGACGGCCGCGAGTATGTGAAAACGGCGATTGCCAGCGGCATGGATGTGGATGAGTTCGCCGGACGGCTGTCGTTCTTCTTTGCCATCGGCATGAATTTTTATCTGGAAGTGGCCAAGCTGCGCGCCGCGCGCCTGTTGTGGTGGCGCATCATGGACGAGTTCAAGCCGAAGAATCCCAAGTCCTCCATGCTGCGCACGCACTGCCAGACTTCCGGCTGGTCGCTGACCGAGCAGGACCCGTACAACAACATCGTGCGCACCACGGTGGAAGCCATGGCCGCGGTGTTTGGCGGCACGCAATCCTTGCACACCAATTCGCTGGATGAAGCGATTGCCCTGCCCACCGAATTTTCATCCCGCATCGCGCGCAACACCCAGCTCATCATCCAGGAAGAAACCCACATCACCAACGTGATCGACCCCTGGGCCGGCAGCTACATGATGGAAAAGCTCACCCAGGACATTGCGGATGAGGCATGGCGGATTATCGAAGAAGTCGAAAAGATGGGCGGCATGACGCAAGCGGTCGAGAACGGCTGGGCGAAACTGCAAATCGAAAAATGCGCCGCTGAAAAGCAGGCGCGCATCGACTCGGGCAAGGATGTGATCGTTGGCGTGAATAAATACAAGCTCAAGGAAGAGGCGCCGATTGATATTCTTGACGTGGACAACCACGCCGTGCGCGAAGGGCAAATCACGCGCTTGAAACACATCCGCGCCACGCGTGACGATGCGGCGGTCAAAGCGGCCCTGGCCGCACTCACCGAAGCGGCCAAAACCGGCACGGGCAATACGCTCGACTTAGCCATCAAAGCCACGCGCCTGCGCGCGACGGTAGGCGAGATTTCCGACGCGTTAGAAGCCGTGTGGGGCCGCCACCGGGCCACCAACCAGACCGTCTCCGGCGTGTATAGCGCGGCCTATGGGACAGGGGAGGCAGACAGCACGATGAATGACATTCGCAATGAGATTGAGAGCTTTGCCGCCAAGGCTGGCCGCAGGCCGCGCATCATGATCGTCAAGCTCGGTCAGGATGGACACGATCGCGGCGCGAAAGTGGTCGCCACCGCATTTGCCGATTTAGGCTTTGACGTGGATGTCGGCCCGCTGTTCCAGACGCCGGCGGAGGCGGCGCGCCAGGCGATCGAAAATGACGTCCATGCCATTGGCGTATCCACCCTCGCCGCCGGCCACAAGACGCTGGTGCCGGCGCTGATCCAGGCGCTCAAGGCGCAGGGCGCGGACGATATTGTGGTGTTCGTCGGCGGCGTGATTCCAGCACAGGATTATGCGCAGCTGTACAAAGACGGCGCAGCGGGAATTTTCGGCCCCGGCACGCCGATTCCCGTTTCCGCGCGCGAAGTGCTGAGCGCCATTGCTGCTGCACACAAGGCCTGAATCAAGGTGCCCGCTTCACCCGCCATTGGCTACAGCGCGCTCGCTGGCGAGCTGCGGAGTGGCAGCCGCCGTGCGCTGGCCAAGGCCATCACGCTGATCGAGTCCACGCGCGCGGATCATCAAGCCGAGGCGCAGGCGCTCCTCACCGAGCTGCTGCCGTATACGGGCAATTCCATACGCATTGGCATTTCCGGCGTGCCGGGCGTGGGCAAATCGACCTTCATCGAAGCCTTGGGGCTGTACCTGATTCGCCAAGGGCATCGTCTGGCCGTGCTGGCGGTGGATCCCTCGTCCAGCATCACCGGCGGCTCGATCCTGGGCGATAAAACGCGCATGGAATTGCTCTGCCGTGAAGAAGCCGCCTTCATCCGCCCTTCGCCCTCGTCAGGCAGCCTGGGTGGCGTGGCCGAAAAAACGCGCGAAGCCATGCTGCTATGCGAGGCCGCGGGCTTTGACATCATCATTGTCGAAACCGTCGGCGTGGGGCAATCTGAAACGGCTGTCGCCGGCATGACGGATATTTTCGTGCTGCTGCAACTGCCCAATGCAGGGGATGATTTGCAAGCCATCAAAAAAGGCATTGTGGAACTGGCCGACATGGTGGTGTTCAACAAGGCCGACATTGACCCGCTTGCCGCGCAAGCGGCGGCGAGCCAAATGCGCTCGGCGCTGGCCATGCTGCGCCCGGCGTCCAGCCACTGGCAGCCGCCGGTATTGATGCTCTCGGCCATGAAGCAAGAGGGCATCGCCGAATTCTGGCAAACCATAGAAAAATTCCACACTACCTTGAGCGCGGCAGGCGAAATCGCAACGCGCCGCCAACGGCAAGCCAACGACTGGATGTGGCAGCAGATTGACGCCGCCTTGCGCCAGCGTTTTCGCGCGCATCCCGCGGTCAAGGCCGCATTGGCGGACGTCACGCAAAAAGTCGGCGCTGGCATCACGCCGCCGACCCTGGCCGCCCGGCAACTGCTCGCGCTCTTTCATTCACCGCATTCACCTGATTCAACGACCGTTCGAACCAACTGATTTCCTGGGAGGCAATTCACATGCATGACATCATTAACCAACTCGACGCCAAGCGTGCGCTGGCGGCTTTGGGCGGCGGCCAAAAGCGGATTGACGCGCAACACGCCAAGGGCAAGCTCACGGCGCGCGAGCGCATCGAGCTGCTGCTGGACGAAGGCACGTTTGAAGAGTGGGACATGTTCAAGGAGCATCGCTGCGTTGATTTCGGCATGGAAGAACAACACGTGCCGGGCGATGGCGTGGTGATTGGCTATGGCACCATCAACGGCCGCATGGTGTTTGTGTTCTCGCAGGACTTCACCGTGTTCGGTGGCGCCCTGTCTGAAGCGCATGCCGAAAAAATCTGCAAGGTAATGGATAAAGCGATGCAAGTCGGCGCGCCCGTGATCGGCATCAACGATTCCGGCGGCGCGCGGATTCAGGAAGGCGTGGCGGCGCTGGGCGGTTATGCCGAAGTTTTCCAGCGCAATGTCATGGCCTCCGGCGTGATCCCGCAAATCTCGCTGATCATGGGGCCTTGCGCCGGTGGCGCGGTGTACAGCCCGGCCATGACGGATTTCATTTTCATGGTCAAGGATACGTCCTACATGTTCGTGACCGGCCCGGAAGTGGTCAAGACCGTGACGCACGAAGAAGTCACGGCAGAAGAGCTCGGTGGCGCGGTCACCCACACCGCGCGCTCTGGCGTGGCCGACCTGGCCTTTGAAAATGATGTCGATGCCTTGCAGATGTTGCGCCGTTTTTTCAACTACATGCCGCTCAATAACCGCACCAGCCCACCGGCGCGCCCCACGGACGACCCGGCCGACCGCCTGGATTATTCGCTCGACACCCTGGTGCCGGACAACGCGAACAAGCCTTACGACATCAAGGAACTGATTTTGAAAATGGTGGACGATGCGGACTTTTTCGAGATCCAGCCGGACCACGCCAAAAACATCATCGTCGGTTTTGCGCGCATGGAAGGCGATGCCGTTGGCATTGTGGCCAACCAGCCCATGGTCCTGGCCGGTTGCCTGGACATCAAATCGTCGATCAAGGCCGCGCGCTTTGTGCGCTTTTGCGATGCCTTCAACATCCCCGTGGTCACCCTGGTCGACGTGCCCGGCTTCATGCCCGGCACGGCGCAGGAATATGGCGGCATCATCAAGCATGGCGCCAAGCTGCTGTATGCCTATGCCGAATGCACGGTGCCGAAAGTCACGCTGATTACCCGCAAAGCCTATGGCGGCGCGTATGACGTGATGGCTTCCAAACACTTGCGCGGTGATGTCAACTTCGCTTGGCCATCGGCTGAAATCGCGGTCATGGGCCCCAAGGGCGCGGTGGAAATCATTTTCCGCGACGAGAAAAACGACCCCGCCAAAGTGGCGGCGCGCGAAGCGGAATACAAGGCCAAGTTTGCCAACCCGTTCGTGGCCGGCGCACGCGGCTTCATTGATGACGTCATCATGCCGCACGAAACGCGCAAGCGCATCTGCCGCAGCCTCGCCATGTTGAAGAACAAGAAAATTGAAAACCCGTGGCGCAAGCACGGCAACATCCCCCTTTGA
>DILC01000045.1:0-24413 GCA_002424865.1 Rhodocyclaceae bacterium UBA5602
CACCGGCCACTGCTTGCGCTGCGGCCAGCGCAATGGCCGTGGCGTCCGGCGCATTGACCGTTGGCGGATAACCGCGCTCGTATTTCATCTCGATCTGCACGCGATAGGTTGCTTCGATGCCATTGCACACGCGCCGCATCGCCGCTTCCAAGGCGTCCTGCAACACAGGGTTGAGCATGCGCACCGTGCCGCCCAATTGCGCCGTTTCCGGCAGCACGTTGTCCGCATGCCCCGCGTGAAAGCGCGTCACGCTGACCACCGCCGCATCCTGCGGATCCGTCTCGCGCGAGACCAGCGCTTGCAAGGCCTGCACCAGGGCGCTGCCCGCCACCACCACATCCACCGCCTGATGCGGCATGGCGGCGTGCCCGCCACGGCCGGTGATCGTGATGCCAAAGCAGTCCGTGCCCGCCATCACCGGCCCTTCGGTGACGCCGAAACTGCCCGCGGGCAGCCCCGGCCAGTTATGCAAACCGAATACACGCGCCATCGGGAAGCGCTCGAACAAGCCTTCTTCGACCATCACCCGGCCGCCGCCTTCGTGCTCTTCGGCGGGTTGAAAAATGAAATACACCGTGCCGTCAAAATTGCGCACGGCGGATAGCGCTTCGGCCGCGCCAAGCAGCATCGCCGTGTGGCCATCGTGGCCGCAGGCGTGCATGCGCTGCGCATGCTGCGAGCGGTGCGCAAAGGTGTTCATTTCATGTAGCGGCAAGGCATCCATGTCGGCACGCAGGCCGATGGCGCGAGTACCCGCACCCAAGGAGAGCTTGGCCACCACGCCTGTTCTGGCTATGCCGCGATGCACCTCCAAGCCCAATCCGTCAAGATACGCCGCGACTTTTTCCGCCGTGCGGTGCTCATCGAACGCCAGCTCGGGATGCGCGTGAATGTCGCGGCGAAAGGCCGTTATCTTGGGGATGAGGGCAGCTAGCAGTTGATCATTCAGGGCCTTCGGCATACATCCGTTCCAGCAATAAGTTGATCTTGCATCCTAGCCCAAATAAACAGGCTGCGCTATGCGCCTGAATCCTGGAAGCGAGCCCTTGGCGGCCCAGCTCATTTGCCCAAACTATTTTTCCGGGAGCAGTTTTTGTGGGTCAACCGGTTTGCCCTGCTGCCTGATTTCAAAATGCAGGCGCGGGCTGGCGGCATCGCTTGCCCCCATGAGCGCAATCTTTTGCCCACGCTTGATTTGCTGTTTTTCTTTCACCAGGATTTGGCTGTTATGCGCATACACGGATAACCAAGTGGCATCATGGCGCAACACCACCAGATTGCCATAACCACGCAAACCCGTGCCCACATAAGAAACCGTGCCATCGGCCGCAGCCATAACCGGATCGCCTATCTTGCCCGCAATATCCACGCCCTTGCTGCTGCTGTCATTGAACGTCGCAAGCAGCTTGCCAGCGGCAGGCCAGGCCCAGCCCTGTGGCGTTACGGCTTCATTTTTCCCATTGGCTGCGGGTATCTCGGCGGCTTTAGGCGCTGCCGCCTGTGCTGTCGCGGGTACTTTTACCGCTGCGCCAGCGGATGATTTTGATTTTTCAGCCGCCTCTTCTGCCTGGACACGGGCCAAGGCATCTGCCGTAAAGGCCTCCCTGCCGCCTTTAGGGGAACGCTTGACAGGCTCTGTTGCGGCAACATTGGCACCAGCCATGCCGCTGGCAGGCTTAACCTCGATAACACCTTCCGATGCCACAGGCTTGGCTATGGCAACCTGCGTGCCGTCGGCTTCGGGTGGGGCAACCCGCAATAACTGATCCACCTGGATCAGGTTGATGTTATCCAGATGATTCCATTCAGCCAGTTCTTTGTAGTCCCGCCCGTGATCCAAGGCAATGCCATACAAGGTATCGCCCTTTTTGACCCGATACATGCCCGCAACGGGCTTGGAAGGGGCATTCACCGGGGCGCTCCCCTGTGGCGCACCCAGGCGATCAACCACTGGCACAGGGGTTGTGTTCGCGCAGCCCGCGAGAAAAACACAAAACCAGGCGTAAAGCGGCAGCCCGATGGTTTGCTTGACAGTCATACAACCCCCCTGAGCAAAGGCACAAAGCGCACGGCCTCAAAGCGCGATTCGACAAAACCCGCAGGCGTTTTTTCTACCAGGCAAATCACTTGTTCAGCGCTCCCCAAAGGCATCACCAAACGCCCGCCGGGCGCCAGTTGCGCCAGCAAGCCAGGTGGCACGGCATGCGCCGCTGCGGCCAGAATGATCGTGTCAAACGGCGCGGCCTCGGCCAGCCCCAGATTGCCATCGGCATGTTTTAAGCGAATGCGCGTGAGTTTGAGTTGCCGCAAGTTATCTCGCGCTTTTGCCAGCAATGGGGCAATGCGCTCAACAGCAAATACCTGCGTCGTCAAAAGGCTCAATACCGCTGCTTGATAGCCGCAACCCGCGCCAATTTCCAGCGTTTTGCCCAGGTCACGCCCTTGAATCAAGATTTCTATCATGCGCGCAACCACATACGGCTGCGAGATGGTCTGCGCAAAACCCAAAGGCAGCGCGGTGTCTTCATAGGCGCGGCTGGCCAGCGCGGGTTCAACAAACACATGGCGCGGGATCAAGCCCATCGCATGCAATACGCGTGCGTCAGACACGCCTTGCTCCCTCAAGCGATCCACCATGCGCGCCCGCGTGCGCTCGGAAGTCATGCCGATCCCCGCCTGTTGCGGCTGATTAAAAAAGACTTTATCCATTGAATAACTGTTCACCCTCATGACGCATCGGTCGAATCCATGCCTGCACATCCGCTAATTGCGCGGGGTGCGTCAAATCAATCTGCAGGGGCGTCACCGACACCCAGCCATGCTCGACCGCGTAAAAATCCGTGCCTTCGCCCGCATCCGCCGCAGGGCCGGCCGCACCTATCCAATACACTGTCTCGCCGCGTGGCGAGGTGGATTTAATCGCCGGTTCGGCCTTGTGGCGCCGCCCAAGGCGCGTCACCTGGATACCCCGTAAATCCCCATACGGGCGATTGGGCACATTGACATTGAGCAGCACGGGAAAATCAAACGGGCTGGCTTGAAACTGCTCCACCAACGCACGCGCCACGCGGCCTGCCGTGGCAAAGTGCTGCACTTCCTCGCGCGGATGCGTCACGAGTGAGATGGCAATGGCCGGCACACCGAGCAAATGTCCTTCCATGGCGGCGGCCACCGTGCCGGAATAAATCGTGTCGTCCCCCATGTTGGCGCCAAAATTGATGCCTGAGACCACCATGTCGGGCTGCGTGGGCAACATGCCGGTCACCGCCAAATGCACGCAATCGGACGGCGTGCCATTCACATAATAAAAACCATTGCCCGCCTGGCGCAGGTTGAGCGGGCGATCCAGCGTCAGCGAATTACTCGCCCCGCTGCGGTTACGCTCTGGCGCAACCACCGTCAGCTCAGTGAGCCCTGCCAGCCCATCCAAACTTGCCGCGAGCTGCCCGAGCCCGGGGGCAAGATAACCATCATCATTGCTGAGCAAAATGCGCATGGGTCAATCTAACTTGAAAAATAAGCCTATGGAATGATCATCGCGGTATGGCGATGCTAATGCAGGTCAGCCTGGCAAGAAAAACGCCACATTGCCCGAACGATTGGCTGTGTAAAATAAAAAAGCAGGAAAGAGCGGAAAAAAGCATCAGATCAGATGCGTATTTTAGCCCATGACCTTCACGCTAAAGCGCTGAATAAGGATAGGATGCGCCAACATGAAAATAATTCTTCATTCTGCCGCAAACGAGATTCCGGATGCTGACTGGGCAAGCCTGGATCATCAGAACGACCCCTTCATGAGCGGTGCCTTCTTGCGTATCGCTGAAAAAGTGATGCGAATCGGTACCCAGCAGAACGGCGCTGACGAAGCCACTGATGAGGCACCTGCACAGCAAGAAGATGGCCAGGCACAAGACGCCCTGACAGAACCCCTGCGCAACAGGACAGCCGCGCCAGGCGCGCACTCCTCGCCGCTGCAGATCCGCGCCACAGCGGATGCTGATACGGCGCTCGGCTGGCAGGCGCAGCATCTGGCGCTATATGACGCGACCGCACCCGGCGGTGAAAGGCTGCTTGGCCTGTTGCCATGCTATCTGCGCACGCATTCCTTCGGCGATTTTTCACATGACTGGCACTGGGCGGCTGCCTGGGAACGCGTCGGCCTGGCCTACTATCCCAAACTGGTGAGCGGCGTTCCCTTCACCCCATCCCCCGGCCCGCGCCTGCTGGTCCGGCAAGGCGTCGCCCGGCTGCCCGTGGTGCAGGCGTTGATCGAAGCCGCTGTCCATGTCGCCCGCACGCAACAGGTTTCTTCCTGGCAATGCTTATTCGTTGAGGAAGCCGACCATGATGCGTTAGCCGCCGCTGGCCTGTTGATCCGGCGTGGCGTGCAATTTCACTGGATCAACAAAAATTACGCCAGCTTTAATGACTTTCTTGCCGGCTTTACAGCAGACAAGCGCAAAAAACTCAAACGCGAACGTCGTGCAGTAATGGAATCCGGCTTGCGCCTGGAAGCGCGCCACGGAGACGAAATTGACCCAGCCTTATGGCACATCATCCATCGCCAATACCGCGACACCTTTGCCCGCTACGGCAACCATCCCGCTTTTCCACCGGCGTTCTTCATCGAAGCCGGAGCGGCCCTTGGCCGCCAGTTGCTCGTCTTTCTCGCCTTTGATGGCGAACGGCCGGTCGCCTCCGCCATTTGCTATCGCGATGCCACGGCATTGTACGGCCGGCACTGGGGTTCGGAAGTGGATGTGCCCGGCCTGCATTTCGAGCTGTGTTATTACCAGGGCATAGACTACTGCATTGAACACGGCCTGCAACGCTTTGAGCCCGGCGCGCAAGGCGAACACAAACTGGCGCGCGGCTTTGAACCTGTGCCGACCTGGTCAGGCTACTGGATTGCCGACCCCGGCATGCGGCGCGCAGTGGCAAGCTTCATCGCCCGTGAAACACACGCCATGGAAGATTACGCCGCTGAAACGACGGGCCATTTGCCATTTAAAAAGTAGCAAAAGTTAGCCGTTGCCGCCCCATCATCCGCCGTGCGCGTCGTGGGATGGGATAGCCACGACGCGCACGGCCGACCTTGCATAGCCAGTCGGCTGCGGCGGCGCGACGCAGGCGGCGCGTTTACCGCGACGACCCGCCCGCAAAGTTTTCAAAGCGCGTGTATTCGCCGATGAAGGTCATGCGCGCTGTGCCCACGGGACCGTTACGGTGTTTGCCGATGATCACTTCCGCCGTGCCTTTATCCGGCGTGTCCGGTTTGTAATACTCTTCGCGGTACATCATCATGATGATGTCAGCATCCTGCTCAATGGCGCCGGATTCACGCAAGTCGCTCATCAAGGGGCGTTTGTCGGTGCGCTCTTCGACTTTGCGGGATAACTGCGAGAGCGCGATGACGGGCACTTGCAGTTCTTTGGCCAACGCCTTGATGGAGCGTGAAATTTCCGAGATTTCCGTAGCGCGGTTTTCGCCGTAGCCGTTCGAGCTCATGAGTTGCAGGTAGTCGATGACGATCAAGCCCAGCTTGCCGAATTGGCGGTGCAGGCGCCGCGCGCGGGCACGCAGGTCGGTGGAATTGATCGCGCCGGTTTCATCAATATGAATCGGCGCCTCGTGCAGCTTGCCTAATGCTACTGTCATGCGGTCCCATTCGTCATCGGTCAGGCGGCCCGTGCGCAGCTTGCCTTGGTCAATGCGCCCGACGGAGGAAAGAAAGCGCGTGGCGAGCTGCGGGCCGGACATTTCCAGGCTGAAAATCGCCACCGGCTGGCGCAGTTCAACGCCGATGTATTCGGCAATGTTGAGCGCAAAGGCAGTCTTACCCATGGACGGGCGGCCGGCGACCACGATCATGTCGCCTGGCTGCAAACCCGATGTCATACGGTCGAGGTCAACAAAGCCAGTGGGCACGCCGGTGATGTCGGACCCGCCATCCCTGGCGAGCAGGGCTTCCATTTTTTCAACGACCTCGCCCAGCAAGGGTTGAATTTGCACAAAGCCGCCCGCGTCGCGGTTGCCCGTTTCGGCAATTTCCAGGATGCGCCGTTCGGCATCGTCCAGCAACTGCTTAACGTCGCGTCCTGCAGGATTCAATGCCTGGCCTGCGATTTCGTCGCCCACGGTGACGAGCTGGCGCAAAATGGCACGCTCGCGCACGATTTCAGCATAGCGGCGCACATTCGCCGCCGAAGGCGTGGCATTGGCGATCTCCGCCAGATAGGCCAGCCCTCCGGTTTGGTCCACCTCGTTGGATTGCTCGATGGATTCATGGACAGTCACGACATCGGCCGGGCGGCCGCGCTGGATAAGCTTGCCAATGTGGCGGAAAATCCGCTTATGGTCATCGCGATAAAAATCGTTTTCACGCACCACATCGGCAATGCGGTCCCACGCCGCGTTGTCGATCAACAAGCCGCCAATCAGGGACTGCTCGGCCTCAATGGAATGCGGTGGCAGCTTGAGCGCAGCTACCTGCGGATCAAGAACAGGGGGGGCATTAAATGATCGAACGTTGGCCATAACTATCTCCGCAATGAAGCCAACCAGTGTACTCCGCACCGCGCCCGCTGGTAAGTGCATAAGCTGTGGAACTTGTGTGGATAACTTGTGGACTCACGGGGAAGCTGCGCCATGGCCCGCTGCGCCCGGCCATTACGCCATTGCATAACGCGCTTGGCCAAGTATTCCACATTAAAAAACGGGCTGCCCCGATGAGGGAACAGCCCGTTTTCTTGCCCGGCAAGGGCACACCGGGCGTTAGCCCAGCATGGCAGGACCAGATTAGTGCTCGCCCAAGACGGACACCGTGATCCTGGCCACCACATCGCTATGCAAAGCGATTTCAATTGCCGCATCGCCAATGGCTTTGAGCGGGCCTTCAGGCAAACGAATGGCGGAGCGCTCAACGTTGTGGCCTTGCGCTTTCAACGCGTCCGCAATGTCGATGTGGGTCACGGAACCGAACAAGCGGCCATCCATGCCGGTTTTGCGCGTGATTTGCAGCATCAGCCCATCGAGCTTGGCAGCTTCGGCTTGCGCTTGGGCCAACCGGGCTTGTTGCGCCGCTTCGAGCTCAGCGCGCTTGGCTTCGAACACCTTGCGGTTCGCTTCCGTGGCGCGCTTGGCCTTGCCTTGGGGGATCAAATAGTTACGTGCGTAACCGTCTTTAACTTTAACTTCATCACCCAGGTTACCGAGGTTGACGACTTTTTCCATCAAAATAATTTGCATAGCCTGCTCCTCGATTATTGGTGCAAATCAGTAAACGGCATCAAAGCCAAAAAGCGCGCACGCTTGATAGCCGTTGACAGTTGGCGCTGGTAGCCGGTTTTGGTGCCCGTGATGCGGGCGGGCATGATGCGTGCGTTTTCAGCGATGAAGTCTTTCAGAATCTCGACGTCCTTGTAGTCGACTTCTTCAATTTTCTCGACGGTAAAGCGGCAAAACTTGCGCCGTTTAAACATGCTCCGGCCTTTTTCGCCTTTGCCCCCTTTACCTGCTGCTAGCTTACCTTTGGGTTTAAATGCCATTTTTAATTTCCTTCCACAAATTCAATCGTATTGACATGCAGTACGGGTGTTTTCCGTTTCAAACTGCGTGCCGCTAAAAAACCACTCACTGTCAATGCTGCGCCGGGTTTGACGGTTGCCAGTATCTGCGCCTGATTTCCTATCGCGACACAATCCATTTCACAATCCACCTTGCGTTCAACTGAAGCTTCGATTTGCATCGATTCGTGCATCAGGCTGAAGTCAAGTACCGCAACACCTGCCGGGGTGCGCCGCAGGGCGCCACGCTCCTGCAAAATGCCGGACAGCTGGGCGAGGTTGATAGGCAATGCAAGCGTTCAACAACCGCCAGCCATCAAGCCGCTGCAGGCGTCTCGGCCGCTACGGGTTCCGCAGCGGGCGGCGCAACGGTCGCATCACTTGACGCAGCGGCGCGGCGGTCTTCTTTCATCATGGGCGAAGGCACGGTAATCGCCTTGCGCATTTTGATGGTCAGATGACGCAGCACGGCATCGTTGAATTTGAATGAGTTTTCCAGCTCAGCCAAGGCTTCGCCATCGCACTCGATGTTCATCAGCACGTAATGCGCCTTATGAACCTTTTGAATTGGGTAAGCCATTTGGCGGCGACCCCAGTCTTCCAGGCGGTGGATGACCCCTGCACGTGCGGTAACCAGCGCTTTGTAGCGCTCGACCATCGCGGGCACTTGCTCGGATTGGTCAGGGTGAACGATAAAAACGATTTCATAATGTCGCATGCAATCTCCTTTTGGTTAAGTGAAGCCCCCCCGCATGCGTAACGGGTGGAGCAAGGTGAGCCCGCGACTATAGCAGGCAATGATGCCCAGGGCAAGCAAAAATTCAATGCCATGCGCGACAATTTGCCAAAGGTTCAATCAGTTAGCGCAGCCATCGGCTTTTTTGCCCATGCGCCCATGCATAATATTGACTAGAATCATCGCCATGCTAGATAAGCGCTCGCAAACCCTGCTCAAAACCCTGATTGAGAATTACATTGCCGATGGCCAGCCAGTAGGCTCGCGCACGCTGGCCATGCGCTCAAACCTGGACCTGTCGCCCGCCACCATCCGCAATGTGATGTCCGACCTGGAAGAAATGGGCTTCATTACCAGCCCACACACCTCCGCTGGCCGCATCCCTACCTCCTTGGGCTATCGGCTGTTTATTGACTCGCTGCTTACCGTTCGCCCCCTCAACGATACGGATTTATCGGAAATCCAGGGTGCGATACAGCCCGACCAACCGCAGCGCGTGATCAGCCATGCCTCCCAATTGCTCTCGCAACTTACCTCATTCGCGGGCGTGGTGGTAGCGCCGCGCCGACAACAGCCGCGCATTCGGCAAATCGAGTTCTTAAGCCTGTCGGACAAGCGCATCCTGCTCATTATCGTCACCGACAATGGCGACGTGCAAAACCGCATCCTCTTCACCCAGCGCAACTACACCCCGGCAGAATTGACCTATGCGGCAAACTACCTGAACCAGAATTGCGTAGGACTTGCCTTCGACCAGATCCGCACGCGTGTCACGGAAGAGTTAAGCCAGCTCCGCTCGGACATGTCCACCCTCATGTCGGCGGCTTTGGATGCAGGCAACCAAGTGATGGCCGACACCGCCGACCAATACGTGATCAGTGGCGAGCGCAACTTGCTGGGCGTAGAAGACCTGGCCTCCAACATGACACGCATCCGCCGCTTGTTTGACTTGTTCGAGCAAAAAACCCATTTAGCGCAGCTGTTGGCCTTATCGGATCAGGCCGAAGGCGTGCAGGTGTTCATTGGCGGCGAATCCGGCATTGCGCCGCTGGATGAATGCAGCGTGGTGGCCGCCCCGTATGAAGTTGACGGACATGTCGTGGGTTCCATCGGCGTGATTGGCCCGACCCGCATGGCCTATGAGCGGGTAATCCCGATTGTGGATATCACGGCCAAACTGCTGTCTTCCGCGCTCTCGGCGCCATAAGCCGCATCACACTTGAACTTAAAAACTTAACACGCACAAAAAACCTATGCCCCGCTACATCCCTGAACCTGCACATCTGCATGGTGCGGCACAGAAAACGGCTGTTTTGCTGGTGAATTTAGGCACGCCGGACGCACCCACGCCCTCCGCCTTGCGGCGCTATCTCAAGCAGTTCTTGTGGGATCCGCGCGTCGTTGACATCCCGCGCGCGCTCTGGTGGCTGATTTTGAATGGCATCATCCTGAATTTGCGCCCCGCCAAGTCTGCGGCAAAGTACGCAAAAATCTGGCTCGCCGAGGGCTCGCCCCTGCGCGTACACACGGCGCGGCAAGCCAAGTTGCTAAAGGGGCTGCTAGGCCAGCGTGGCCATGCCGATATCGACGTTGCCTACGCCATGCGTTACGGCAAGCCGTCCATTGCCAGTACCCTGAATGAACTCAAAAACCGCAGCGTTGAGCGTGTCCTGATTCTCCCCTTGTATCCACAATACGCCGCCAGCACAACGGCGAGCGTAATGGACGCTGTTGCCAACTGGGTCAAAACCACACGCAATCCGCCGGAATTACGCTTTATCAAGCAATACCCTGATCACCCCGGCTACATTGCGGCGCTGGCCAATAGCGTGAAGGAGCAGTGGACAACCCATGGCCGCGGTGAGCGTCTGGTGATGAGCTTTCATGGCCTGCCGCAACGCTCCCTTGCCCTGGGCGACCCGTACTTTTGCCTGTGCCAGAAAACCGGCCGCTTGTTGGCCGAGGCTTTGGGCTTAGCGAAAGAAGACTACCTCATCACCTTTCAATCGCGTTTTGGCAAAGCCAGATGGCTAGAGCCCTACACCCAGGCCACGCTGGAAAAACTGGCCGGTGCAGGCATCCGGCGCGTGGATGTGATCTGCCCGGGTTTTGTCGCAGATTGCCTGGAGACGCTGGAAGAAATTGCGCTCGAATGCAAAGACGCCTTTGCCGCCGCCGGGGGCCAGACCTTTTCCTATATCCCGTGCCTGAATGAGCGTGCCGACTGGATCACTGCCCTGGGCGACATGGCGGCCACGCACATGGCGGGCTGGCCATTGGATGCGGTGGTGAATCAAGCAGCAGACGAACGTGCCCGATACCTGGGTGCCAAGCACTAGCGCAATCAGCTTGCCGCATCAAGACGCCCAAAGATTTTCAACCTGCTTTAATCCCCACGCCTCGGCCCTCTCGCGGCTAAGGATTTTGTCTTTTACCCCAGGCTGGGAAAGATCAACCAATTCATTGGGTATGTGGGCCATGGCCCTGGTTGAGAAAAACACCTTGACCTGCGGGTGCAGCAAGGATTTTTCCGACTGCTCAACCACCACTCCGAGCCTGCCTGACGCCAGGCGAACCAGGGAACCAATCGGATAGATCCCCAGGCATTTGACAAAAGCCTGAAAAACCCTCTGGTCAAAGTGCCCATCGCACCACTCAGCCATTTTGCTGATGGAGATGGCCGGATCCCAGCCTGGCTTGTACGGGCGATTGGAGGTAATGGCATCATAAACATCGCATACGGCGCCCATCTTGGCGTACAGGCTGATTTCATCGCCCTGCAGACGCTTGGGGTAGCCCGTGCCATCGGTTTTTTCATGGTGATGCAGAACCACATCAAGCGGAATCTCACCCACGGTGGTATGCGCCAGCAATGTATCAAAGCCCAATTGCGGATGGCTTTTAATGACGGCAAACTCGTCATCCGTGAGCTTGCCCGGTTTGTTCAACACACTCATCGGAATATGCGCCTTGCCTAAATCATGCAGCAAACCCGCCACGCCAAGCGCTTTGACTACGTCATCATTCAAATCCAGCTGACGCCCCAAAGCAGTCATCAAGGCGCAAACAGCCACTGAATGCAGGTAGGTGTAATCATCTGCATTCTTTAACCGGGCAAGGCTGATAAGCGCGCCTGAATTGCGCATGACCGACCCGGAAATCTCAGCGACCACAGCGCCTGCCGCTTCCATAGAAATGGCATTACCCATGCGGACATCCTGAAACATTTCAATGACGGCGGCTTTGGCGAGCGCGCAAATCTTTTCTGCGCGCAACAATTCTTCAGCCATCGGTGCTTTCTGGGGCAACTGAGGTGGCGCCCCTGTGCGCAGCAAAGTGCGATCCACCGCATGCTCAATATCAGCATCAGAAGCGGCCTCCATGACGGTTTCAGCCGCAGGCACATCACCCCCCCTGCTGACATCAATCCACACCTCGGTGATGTCGCTTTCTTTTTTAATCCTGCGCAAGTCTGCCGGATCGCTCAGCTTGAACTGCGAACGCCAGAAAGGGTGCTCCATCCAGGAACCACAAAACTCATGGATGTACATGCCTACCCGCAAATGCTCAACGCTGACCTTTTTCAACATACCCGATGTCCCAAAATAAGAAAGAAGGCCAGCCAACAAAAGCCGCCCCTTGTGCGTGTCCCCCTGTAAGTGCTCCCTTGCTTGCGCCCCCCTTGTACGTTCAGATTCTAATGCGGGACTTGGCGACATAGAGAAAACATCCAACCTGGAAGCCGCCCCGGGAAGGGAGAACAAATGATTGAAAGACTTGGCCTGGGCAAGGCAAACAAGAAAAAAGTCGGTGCTGGCAAGACGGCGGAAAAATCATGGCGCCGCAAGAGGTCGGCATGACCCGCTGACGAAAGAAGGCACACGCCGCCGCCAGGCCCAATACCCCCCCAAAAACCGTGCCGAATAAAGCCATCCCAGCCAGTGTCCATGCCTTTTTCTCTTGCCGCCAGGATCCAGGCATGCCTATAAGCCCCGTGTGAAGCCCCTTGTGGCTGGGTATAATTCCGCCTTTCGCCTTTCATTGAACATCCCCGGCCAT
The DNA here is from genome assembly GCA_002424865.1 of Rhodocyclaceae bacterium UBA5602. Classification (GTDB taxonomy): domain Bacteria; phylum Pseudomonadota; class Gammaproteobacteria; order Burkholderiales; family Rhodocyclaceae; genus Rugosibacter. The sequence continues at coordinate 12,361 of DILC01000045.1, forward strand.
GCAGGAAAAATATCAACCGTCTGACATCGAACAGGCTGCACAATCCTTTTGGAACGCCGCGCAGAGTTTTCGCGCCACTGAATCTGGCGACAAGCCCAAATACTATTGCCTGTCGATGTTCCCCTACCCCTCGGGCAAACTGCACATGGGGCATGTGCGCAACTACACCCTGGGCGATGTGCTCTCGCGGCAGCACCGCATGCGCGGCTACAACGTGCTGCAACCCATGGGCTGGGACGCGTTTGGCCTGCCAGCGGAAAACGCCGCCATGCAAAATAATGTGCCGCCGGCGCAATGGACGAATGAAAACATTGCCTACATGAAAAAACAGTTGCAGTCCCTGGGCTTTGCCATTGACTGGCAGCGCGAACTGGCCACCTGCCAGCCCGAGTATTACCGGTGGAACCAATGGCTGTTTTTGCGCATGCTGGAAAAAGGCATTGCCTACAAAAAAACCCAGGTCGTGAATTGGGATCCGGTCGATCAAACCGTGCTAGCCAACGAGCAGGTGATTGACGGGCGCGGCTGGCGTACCGGCGCCGTGGTTGAAAAACGCGAAATCCCCGGCTATTACCTGGCCATCACGCGCTATGCCGATGAGCTTTTATCCTCGCTGGATACCCTGCCCGGCTGGCCCGAGCGCGTTAAAACCATGCAGGCCAACTGGATCGGCAAGAGCACTGGCGTGCGCTTTGCGTTCCCCTACGCCATCGACGGCAAGGAAGAAAAATTGTGGGTGTACACCACGCGTGCCGACACCATCATGGGGGTGACGTTTTGCACCGTGGCGGCAGAACACCCGCTGGCTACCCGCGCGGCACAAAACAACCCGGCGCTTGCCGCGTTTATTGAAGAATGCAAGCAGGGCTCGGTCATGGAAGCGGATATGGCCACCATGGAAAAAAAAGGCATGCCCACGGGGCTGTTCGTCACCCATCCACTGACCAAAGAGCCCCTGGAAGTCTGGGTAGGCAACTATGTCTTGATGAATTATGGCGATGGCGCGGTGATGGCTGTGCCAGCGCATGACGAGCGCGACTTTCTATTTGCCAAAAAATACCATTTGCCGATCAAACCCGTGGTCGCGGTGGCAGGCGAGACCTTTTCGCTGGATGCCTGGCAAGACTGGTATGCCGACAAGCAACGCGGTGTGTGCGTGAACTCCGGGCCATATGACGGCTTGAATTTCACTGCGGCAGTCGCTGCCGTGGCAGCTGACCTGACCGGACTCAACCTGGGCGGCACGCAAGTGCATTACCGCCTGCGCGACTGGGGCGTCTCGCGGCAACGCTACTGGGGTTGCCCCATCCCGCTGATCCATTGCGCTGCCTGCGGCACGGTGCCTGTGCCTGATGATCAGTTGCCAGTGGAGTTGCCCACCGATTGCGTGCCGGATGGTTCGGGCAATCCGCTCGCCAAACGCGCTGATTTCGTCAACTGCGCCTGCCCCAAATGCGGCCAACCCGCGCGGCGCGAGACGGACACCATGGACACCTTTGTTGATTCCTCCTGGTATTACGCCCGCTACTGCGCGCAGGACAATGCCAACGCCATGGTGGATGGGCGCACCAACCACTGGATGCCGGTAGATCAATACATCGGCGGCATTGAGCACGCAATTCTGCACCTCCTCTACTCGCGTTTCTGGACCAAGGTGATGAGGGACTTGGGCTTGGTGAATTATGACGAGCCCTTTGCCAACCTGCTCACCCAAGGCATGGTGCTCAACCACATCTTTTCGCGGCGCACCGCGCAAGGCGGCATTGCCTACTTTGCCCCGGAAGAACTGGACTTGATCAAAGACGAGGCCGGCCGCATCACCGGCGCCACCGCCAAGGCGGATGGCCAGCCGGTGGATTACCAGGGCATAGGCACGATGTCCAAATCCAAGCGCAACGGGGTTGACCCGCAGGCCTTGATCGAGACCTACGGCGCGGATACGGCGCGCTTTTTCATGATGTTCGCCGCCCCGCCGGAGCAGACTTTGGAGTGGGCTGACTCGGGCGTCGATGGCGCCGCGCGCTTTTTGCGCCGCGTGTGGTCCATGGGCTACCGGCTGAAAAATTGCATTGATGTTTCGGCCAACCTCGCCGCCAAACCACCCGGCCCACTGCCGGAACCCATCGCCGCCCTGCGCCGGGAAATTCACTTGCAACTGCGCCAGGCGAACTACGACTTTGCTAAACATCAATTCAATACCGTAGCCTCCAGCGCCATGAAAATGCTGAACAGCATGGAAAAGGCCTTGCAGGATGCGGCAAACGACTTCACCCAAACCCCGGCGGGCGTTGCCGTCATCACCGAGTGCCTGGGCATCCTGCTGCGCCTGCTCTCGCCAATCACCCCGCACATCTGCCACACGCTGTGGCGCGGGCTGGGCTATGGCGACGACATTCTCAACGCCCCCTGGCCTGAACCCGAAGAAGCGGCGCTGGTGCACAATGAGCTTGAACTGGTGCTGCAAATCAACGGCAAGCACCGTGGCAACCTGCGCATAAAAGTCGGCGCTGACGGCACGGCGGATCGGGCTGACATTGAAGCCGCCGCCCTGGCTTCTGAAGTTGCGCAAAAGTTCATGGCAGGCAGCCCGGCGAAAAAAGTGGTTGTTGTGCCGGGACGCCTGGTGAATATTGTCATTTAATGCAGCCTTAAAACCCTGCTGCGGAAGGTTCAAGGAAAACCCATGCCAAACCCCAAGCGCGCCACCCAGATGTTGTTGTTGCTGGTTTTAAGCGGCATGCTCGCCGCCTGCGGCTTTCAGTTGCGCGGCAGTTACGGTTTGCCGTTTAAAACCATGAGCATTGCGCTCGCCCCCAGCTCGGCGCTGTATGCGCAAATAAAGCGCGGCATTGAAGCGTCCACCGCAACGCGCGTGGTGGATGACCCAAAAGAGGCCGAAGCCAACCTCATCGTGCTGGGCGACCGGCAAGAAAAAGTCATCCTGTCGTTAAACGCCGCTGGCCGCGCGAGGGAATATGATCTCGTGCGCACCTTCACCTTTAAAGTCACCGCTGCCGACAGCACCGAGCTCCTGCCACCCAGCCGCATCACCCTGCGGCGTGACATGACCTTTAACGATGATCAGGTGCTCTCCAAAGAGTCCGAAGAAGCCCTGCTCTGGCGCGACATGCAAAGCGACTTGATTCAGCAGGTGTTGCGCAGGCTCTCGTCCATCCACCTTGTCCATAACGCAGCAGAGGGTGCCGCCCATGCAGCTACGCCTTGAACAGCTCAGCGCGCATCTTGACCGCCCCCTATCGCCGCTGTATCTGCTGCATGGCGACGAGCCCTTGCTGGTCATCGAAGCGGCCGACGCCATACGCCAGGCCGCGCGCCGCCAAGGTTTTACGCAGCGTGAAGTGATTGTTGCCGGCAACCATTTCCGCTGGGACGACTTGTTTTTGGCGGCGGGCAACCTGTCCTTGTTTGGCGAAACCAAGCTCATTGATTTACGCATCCCCTCCGGCAAGCCCGGGCGCGAAGGCAGCGAAGCCCTGCAACGCTATATCAAAACCATCAACGCAGAAACGGTCACCCTCATCACCCTGCCCGAGCTTGACTGGCAAGCCAGAAAAGCCACATGGGTCACGGCGTTAAGCCAGGCCGGCGTCGCCATTGAATGCAACGCCCCGCCCTTGGCGCGCTTGCCGCAATGGCTGGCCGAGCGCCTGGCGCGGCAAAAGCAAAGCGCCTCACCCGAAGGACTGGCTTTTTTGGCCACGCATGTGGAAGGCAATTTGCTCGCCGCGCATCAGGAAATCCAGAAGCTGGGCTTGATCTATCCCGCCGGCAAGATTGCCCTGGCGGACATTGAAACGGCGGTTTTAAACGTCGCGCGCTATGACATTTCCGACCTGCGCGATGCGCTCAAAGCGCGCGACACCGTGCGCGCCGTGCGCACGCTGGAAGGGCTGGAAGCCGAAGGCGCGGCCCCCCCCCTGGTACTGTGGGCATTAGCCACCGAAGCACGCACCGCGAAAAATCGCCCGGCGCTCATGCAAGCCGCCAAAATTGACCGCCTGATCAAAGGCCTGGTCACGGGCAACTTGTGGGATGAATTTTTGCAACTGGCGTTACGCTTGACCCGGCCTGCTACGCGGCCAGGCCCTGGAACATCTGCCCGCATGGCCATTAAACCCGCCCATTAACTTGCCCATCCACTTGATTATCCAAGGATAGCTTCATGACACTCCAAGACAAGCTAACGCACATCGGCCAAGCGGCACGCGCCGCCTCACGCGCCGTGGCGCGCGCCTCCACCCGCGATAAAAATGCCGCGCTCATCGCCATGGCCAACGCCATCCGCAACCAGAAAGAACAGCTGCTCGCCGCCAATGCCGACGACCGCGCCACCGCCCGCGCCAAGGGTCTGGATGCGGCGATGACAGACCGCCTGACACTGACCGAAAAAGGCATAGAAGCCATGGCAGAAGGACTGGAGCAAGTGGCCGCGCTGCCCGACCCGGTAGGCGAAGTCACTGATTTAAAACGCCGCCCGTCAGGCATACAGGTCGGCAAAATGCGCGTGCCGCTCGGCGTTGTGGGCATCATTTATGAAGCGCGCCCGAACGTCACGGCAGACGCCGCCGCACTTTGCTTGAAATCCGGCAACGCCGCCATTTTGCGCGGCGGCAAGGAAGCCATCCGCAGCAACCAGGCCATTGCCGCTTGCGTAAAACAAGGGCTGGCTGCGGTCGGCCTGCCGGAAACCGCAGTCCAGGTGATCGACACCACCGACCGCGCCGCCGTGGGCTATCTCATCACCATGCCGGAATATGTCGACGTCATCGTGCCGCGTGGCGGCAAAGGCTTGATCGAGCGCATATCAAGGGAAGCGCGCGTGCCGGTGATCAAGCATCTGGATGGCAATTGCCACGTGTATGTGGATAGCGCCGCCGACCCGCAAAAAGCCATCAACATTGTTGAAAACGCCAAGACACAGCGGCTGGGCACATGCAACACCGCCGAATCCCTGCTCATCGCACGCCCGGTCGCGGCAAGCTTGTTGCCCAAAATCGCCGCGATGCTCACCGCAAACGGCGTGGAGATCCGCGGTTGCGAGGAAACCTGCGCACTGGTGGCGAATGCCAAACCCGCCACGATCGAGGACTACGCCACCGAATTTCTGGCAGCGATTATTTCCTGCAAAGTGGTGGCCGATATTGATGAAGCCATGGCCCACATCAACCAATACTCTTCCGCGCACACCGAAGCCATCGTCACGGAAAACTACACCACCGCCCTGCGCTTTTTGCGCGAAGTCGATTCCGCCTCCGTCATGGTGAATGCCTCCACACGCTTTGCCGATGGCTTTGAATACGGCCTGGGCGCCGAAATCGGCATCTCCACCGACAAGTTCCACGCCCGCGGGCCGGTGGGTCTGGAAGGACTGACCTCGCAAAAGTGGATCGTGCTGGGAAATGGCGAAGTGCGCGGGTAAATTAATCACGGGAGATGATGGCCGGCATGCAGCCGCGGCCTTCGCCATCTTTAGCGCCTGGCTGCCACCGCCCAAGGGAGCCCTCCAGGGACAGCTTTGCGCGTCTTGCGGCCGGATTTAAAGCTGCGCGCCGTCCCGCCAGCGCCGACTTTTCCGGGCAACACGCATCAGGCCAAACCCCGGTTCATGCCGCCATGCGCATTCCACGCGCCTTACTCCACGCCCTTCACCAAGCTCCCCGCCTTGACCGTCCCGTCCGGATAAGCGCCATTGATCAGGCGCAATTGCGCTTCCGCATTGGGCAAGCTCGCTGGTGCGCGTTTGCCCAACTGGGCAAAGCCGCCCGCCGGAAACGTCACCACCTTGATCCGCCAAGGCTTGGCGAGTGCGCGGTCTTTGTCACTGAGCGCGCGGAAGGTTTTTTCTGCGGCCAGCATCGTGCCGCGCTCGCGCTGCAAAATCGCCGCATTTTTTGCCATGTGCATAAAAAGATAATGCTGCTGTTCAGGCCCCGTAATAATTGTCGCATCCACGCTTTGCGTGCCGGCTTGGCTACCCGGCTGTCCATTCGCCTGCACGCGCGCCGTGCCGACAAAATTCGTCGCCGCAAAGCCATTGATTGTCGTTTGCGACGTGCGGCCATTGACCGGGTTAAACAGCTTTTGCACGATCTCGGCATGCGTTGCGTCCGCCTTGGCGGGCACCGTACGCATGACCAGCGCCGCATCCCCCGCACCGTTAATCACCGTCAAATCGCTGGATGAATTCTGTATGCGCCAGCCCGGCGGCGCGGTCAGGGCAAAGCCCAGCGGCTCATGAAAGAATTGCTGTCCGCGCGTCACGCCTTCTTCCCTGCCCTCGCCAAAAAAAATGCCGTTGATTGCCTGCAAATAGCGCTCGCGCCCGGTGTCGGCCCTGGGATTGTGATTGAGTAAAGCGGTCTGGCGGATATCCTCCAAACGCTTCTCGCTACTGGGGTGGGACGCCAGCCAATTAGCCCGCGGCGGCGCCGTGCGCCCTTCTTTCTTCGCCATGTCCGCGGCAAACGCTTCCTGGTTCTTGAGCATCTCGATCACATCAATCATGCGTGCCGAATCGTAGTTATTCTTGGCCAGGTACTCCGCACCCAGCTGATCCGATTGCGACTCCTGACCGCGGCTGTAAGACGCGATATAACCCGCCGCCGTGATTTGCGAGACCTGATTGGTCAAATCCCCCGCCCCGCCATAGCCCTTGCTCTCCAGCACCGCCCCCAGCACATTCGCCAGCAACACGCCCACCCCCGCCGCCTGCTGGCGCGTAGCGCGCTGCGAGGCATGGCGGGCCGTCACGTGGCCAATCTCGTGGCCGATCACGCCCGCTAACTCAGCCTCGTCATTCAAATACGCCAAAATCCCGCGCGTGACATACACATAACCGCCCGGCAAGGCAAACGCATTGATCTCCGGGCTGTCCAGCACCGTGAAATGCCACTCCAGATCCGCCCGTTGCGAGGCCTTGGCCAGCTTCTGGCCGATGCTATTGACATACGCCTGCACCGCCGGATTATCCAGCGCGCGATATTCCTTCAGCACTTCCTGATGCGCCTTTTGCCCCTCGGCCAGCTCGGTGCGCTCATCCATCACCGTGCGCTCATATTCGCCTGTCACCGGATTGCGCACCGTCGCGCATGACGTCAGCAAAGCAGCCACTAAAAAAGATAAAACCAGACGATTTTTCATGTCGAAACACCTTTATTCAAGCCAACCAAACCGATCAATCCATGCCGCCTTGACAACCCGCCAGCCCACCGCAACAAGCGCCATAGCTTACTGCTTGGGGCAAGCCTCGGCAATCATCGGCGACAGGACATCATCCACACTTCAGCCTGATTGCAAATTGGGAATCGCTGGCAAAGCCACCCATCAAGCAAAGCGAAACCACTGCGGTGTTAATATCCTGACCCATGCAAAACCATCGGCTGAACCGCTTGCGCCTTGCGCTCCTCGCCATTGTGCTGGGGGCGTTGTCCGTTTCAGCGCTTGCCCCGTTTGAGCGCACGGTCTGGTGGGCTGAGGTAATGCCCGTGCTCATCACCGTGCCCATTTTGCTTGTCACGGCGCGGCGTTTCCCACTGACGCCACTGGCCTATTGTCTCATCGCCTTTTTCGCCCTGATCCTGATCCTCGGCGGCGCGTACACCTACGCCAGAGTGCCTATCGGTTTTTGGCTGCAGGATATTTTCGGTTTTGCGCGCAACCCATACGATCGCGTCGGCCATTTCTTTCAGGGCGTCACGCCCGCCATCCTGGGACGCGAACTGTTGCTGCGCACCTCGCCGCTGCGGCCAGGCAAGTGGCTTTTTTTCCTGCTGGTGCTAGCCTGTCTTGGCATCAGCGCCAGTTACGAACTGGTCGAATGGGCGTCAGCAGTCTTCTGGGGCGACGGCTCAGCCGCCTTTCTTGGCACCCAGGGCGACCCATGGGATGCCCAATGGGACATGTTCATGGCGCTGCTCGGCGCAGTGGGCGCCCTGCTGCTGCTCGGCAGCCTGCACGATCGCCAGCTGCGCAGAATGCAGGCATGGTTGGGCGATGAAAACACAGCGGCATCGGCTGATTGATGGTGCGGCGACATCCCAATCCCGGCCAGTCCGCAAACATATTCTGGCCGGATCAATAATTCACGCACTGCGCCGCTGATAAGCCCGCCACAGTACTCCCGCCGCCCAGCCTACGGCAGCCAGCGCCAGCAGCGCGCCGACTATCCGCACCAAGCGCCCCCAAGCCTGTGCATGCTGCAGCCCGCCGATGGTTTCGAACAGATAAATCCAGTCATGCGGGCCGTCCTCGCCGGTGTGGCCGCCAAGCAAGGTGAGCTGCGGGTGAAGCGCGTCATAAATGTAGGGCGCCAGATCAATCAGGCTGATGCCCGCCCACCACAAGCACACCGCCGCGCCAAACGGATCGCGGTTTTTGCGCAGGAAGGCGGCGCCAATGGCGAGCGGCAACAACACCTGAAACAGGCTGCCACCCGCGATGGTGAGGAACTCGCCGAACGGCATGAACAGCACATGCCCGGCTTCGTGGATGGGCAGCAGGATGTTGTGCATGAAGCTCCGGAACACTTCGCCATCGGTCACGTCCCGCGTCATCAGGAACACGCCCCAAACCGCCAGGCCGAACAGAACGGCCGCACGCACCGCCAAAAACGCAGGGTCACCCGCATCCCTGCCGGGCAAGCTCAACAAGTTCGCACGCCAGGAATCAGCCGCTGCATCCTCTTCGCCCAACCCATGGTTGCGCTCTCTCCGTTGCGCCAACGCGCCCCGCAGGCTTGAGTCCGTCTCTGGAAAGTACCCTTGGGGTGCCGACTTTGTAACGCGCTGTGGCGGCCACTTGTGCATATACACGCCGCAGGCCGGGCAGGCATCCGTCGCGCCCAGCGGCTGCGGTGGCAGATGGCCGCATTTGGGACAAACCTTAAAAGGCGCTGGCATGTAGCTGACTTAGCGGCTGACTTAGCGGCTGACTTAGCGGCTGGCTCAGCGAAAACTCAGCGCCGCCGTCCGCCGAGAATGGAGCCCAGCACGCCGCGGATGATTTCGCGGCCGACTTGCGAACCCATCGTGCGCGCTGCGCTTTTCACGGCCGCTTCGAGCACGCCCTGGCGGCGGCTTCCGCCGCCGAACATGTCGCCCAGGGTATCCAGCAGGCCGCCACCTGACGGCTGCGCGCCATCAGCGTCGCGGTTTACGTCCTGTACGCCGTTGTTCGCCGTCTTGCCAACGCGCCCCGCAGGCTTGAGTCCGTCTCTGGAAAGTACCCTTGGGGTGCCGACTTTTTCATTCGCTTTCGCGCTCAGTTTTTCAAACGCCGAATCGCGGTCGACCGTTTTTTCGTAATGTCCGGCGAGCAGCGAATTGTTGATCGCGGCACGGCGCTCATCCGCCGTCATCGGCCCGATGCGTGACGAAGGCGGCAATACAAACGCCCGCTCGACCACCGTCGGCCGGCCTTGTTCATCCAGAAACGAGACCAGCGCTTCGCCCACGCCCAATTCGGTAATCGCCGCCACCGCATCAAACGCCGGGTTGGCGCGCAAGGTATCGGCCGCCGCTTTGACGGCTTTCTGGTCGCGCGGCGTGAAAGCGCGCAAGGCATGCTGCACGCGGTTGCCGAGTTGGCCGAGCACGGTGTCGGGAATGTCCAGCGGATTTTGCGTGACGAAAAAAATGCCCACGCCTTTCGAGCGGATCAGGCGCACGACTTGCTCAATTTTTTGCAGCAAGGCGGACGGCGCATCATCAAACAAAAGATGCGCCTCATCAAAGAAAAACACCAGCTTGGGTTTGTCCAGGTCGCCCGCTTCGGGCAGTTGCTCGAACAATTCGGCCAGCAGCCAGAGCAGGAAACAGGCATACAGGCGCGGCGAGTTCATGAGCTTATCCGCCGCGAACACGTTGATCATGCCGCGCCCGCGCAGTGCGCCAGAGCCGGTTTGCATGAGGTCGTCAATATTCAGCATCGGTTCGCCGAAGAACCGGTCGCCGCCCTGCTCTTCAAGCGTCAATAGCCCGCGCTGAATGGCGCCGATGGAGGCGGCCGAGACATTGCCATAGCCGGTGCGGAACTCATCCGCATGCTCGCCCACAAACCGCACCATGGCGCGCAGGTCTTTCAAGTCGAGCAGCAGCAAGCCCTGATCATCCGCAATCTTGAACACCAGTTGCAACACGCCCGCTTGCGTTTCGTTCAAATCCAGCAGGCGGCCAAGCAGCAACGGCCCCATGTCGGAAATCGTGGCGCGCACCGGATGGCCNNTGTTCGCCAAACACATCCCAGAAAGTCACGGGGTATTGATCGCCTTGCCAGTCCGCCACGCCCAACGCATCCAGACGTTTTTGCAACTTTTCGCTGGCGGCGCCAGTGGCGCCCAGGCCGGACAAGTCGCCTTTTGCGTCAGCCAGAAACACCGGCACACCCGCCAGCGAAAATTGTTCGGCCATGCGCTGCAAAGTGACCGTTTTGCCCGTACCCGTAGCGCCGGTAATCAAGCCGTGGCGATTGGCCATGCGGGTAAGGATGGCCTGTTCTTTGTCGCCACATTTAGCGACAGGCAAGGCATGGCTCATGTAAGGGGTTCTCCGGATGCTAAAATTCAATCATCTTAAACGCAATTCCCACCCAATCCAAAGGACAACAGCATGGCCGGACATTCCAAATGGGCCAATATTCAGCACCGCAAGGGGCGTCAAGACGCCAAGCGGGGCAAGGTATTCACCAAACTGATCAAGGAAATCACCGTCGCCGCCAAAATGGGCGGGGGCGACATCACCGCCAACCCGCGCCTGCGCATGGCGATTGAAAAAGCCAAGGGGCAAAGCCTGCCCAAGGACAACATCGACAACGCCATCAAGCGCGGCACCGGCCAGCTAGAAGGCGTGAATTACGAAGAAATCCGCTACGAAGGCTATGGCATCAATGGCGCGGCGGTGATGGTCGATTGCCTGACGGACAACAAAGTGCGCACCGTGGCCGAAGTGCGCCACGCCTTTGCCAAGCACGGCGGCAACATGGGCACGGACGGCAGTGTGGCGTTTTTATTCACCCACTGCGGACAGATGATTTTCGCCCCGGGCACGGACGAAGCCCGGCTGATGGACGCCGCGATTGAAGCCGGTGCGAACGACGTGCTGACGAACGACGATGGCTCGATTGAAGTGGTCACCCCGCCGAACGACTTCGCGCAGGTGAAAGACGCGCTGGAAAAAGCCGGTTTCACGCCGGAATTCGGTGACGTGATCATGAAGCCGGAAAACGAAGTGGAGTTCACGGGGGAAGACGCCATCAAGATGCAAAAACTGCTCGATGCCTTGGAAGCGCTGGATGACGTGCAAGAGGTGTACACCACCGCAGTGCTTGAGGAATGATGCTCCCGTTCATGGCTCCATTGCCGCGCAATCGCCCATAAGCCGCACGCAGCGATGTCCGCCCATCCCCTGCGCATCCTTGGCATTGACCCCGGCTTGCGCTCGACAGGCTTTGGGGTGATCGAAAAGCAGGGCAATGCGCTGAGCTACATTGCCAGCGGCTGCATTAAAACGAATCCTGACGATAGCCTGCCGCTACGCGTGAAAACCCTGCTGGATGGGGTGGGCGAAGTGGTTGCCACCTATCAGCCGCAGCAGGCGGCGATCGAGATTGTGTTCGTTAATGTCAATCCGCAATCCACTTTGTTGTTGGGCCAGGCGCGCGGTGCGGCACTCTCGGCCTTGGTGCTGGCGCATCTGCCGGTGGCGGAATACACCGCGCTGCAAGTCAAGCAGGCGGTGGTTGGCCATGGCAAGGCAGCCAAGGAGCAGGTACAGCAAATGGTGATACGGCTCTTGAAACTCTCCGGCGCGCCGGGCGCCGATGCGGCCGATGCGCTGGCCTGCGCGATTGCCCATGCCCATGGCGGGCAAGGCCTGGGCGCGCTGGCAACGGCCGGGCGGCGGGTGCGTGGCGGCAGATTGTTATGAGCCAACGGGCTGACGGATGTCACCCCGCACGGGGGAAGCGACGGCCTGGCCCGCTGCGCGGGCCGGCCTCAAATGGCGTTGTTTCAAGCTAACGCGCATGGTCGCCAGCGC
>DILC01000045.1:24486-25113 GCA_002424865.1 Rhodocyclaceae bacterium UBA5602
GCTCCGTTTCTGTTTTTCACGCTAACCATCAATGAAACAAGCAGCGGATTCTGAACGGGCCACCGCCAGGACGGCTGTGCGCGGACCACCGGAACCCAGGCCGCACGCGCTGCAGCCGGGGCGCTATCGCAAACTGCTCACGCTGTTTCTCGCCACGCGCCCGGCTTTTCTTGCCGTCACGCTGACGGCCGTTCTGCTGGGGCTGGCCAGCGCCTATGCCGATGGNNGTTGCCATCGCCCCTCTCCCTGCCGCGCTCACGCTGCTCTTTGCCCTGGTTGCGCATGCGGGTGCGAATGTGATCAACGACTACCACGACCGCGACAACGATGCGGAGAATACCGGGCGCCTGTTCCCGTATACCGGCGGCTCGCGCTTCATTCAAAATGGCGCGCTCAGCCCAAAAACCACGGCGCAGCTGGGTTACGGCTTGCTGCTGGCGGTGATTCCCGCCGGGCTGTGGCTGGCGGCGCACAGCGCGCCGGGGCTGCTGTTCATTGGACTGGCAGGACTACTGATCGGCTGGGGCTATTCAGCGCCCCCGCTGGCGCTGGCCAGTCGCGGCTTGGGCGAATTGGCCATTGCCGTCGGCTGGTTGCTGGTTGTCGTTGGCAGCGATTACGTGCAGC
>DILC01000045.1:25179-25335 GCA_002424865.1 Rhodocyclaceae bacterium UBA5602
TCCCGATGCGACGGCGGACGCCGCCGCAGGCAAGCGCACCCTGGTTGTGCGCCTTGGCCGCCGCCGCGCACGCATGGGTTTTATTGTCATCCTGCTGCTCTCTGCCCTGTGCGTTCCGCTGGGCGTTGCCTTCGCCGTCCTGCCAGCGCCGACTTT
>DILC01000034.1:0-104451 GCA_002424865.1 Rhodocyclaceae bacterium UBA5602
CCGACAGTCCCCAATTGCTGGATGCCTGGCTCAACCTGCGTTATTGGGATAAAGCACAGCTAAAAATAGGCCAGTACAAGATGCCGATTGGGCTCGAAGAACTCACGAGCTCCCGATTTATCAATTTTCAAGAGCGCTCGCTGGCAATGAACCTGGTGCCAGGCTATGACCGGGGCATTCAGTTGCATGGCAACCCCACCAAAGGCACCACCTATGCCGTTGCCATATCCAACGGCAACCTGGGCGCCAATACCTTGCAGAACAAGACTGAACCTGACAAAGCCAATGACGGCAAGGATGTCACGGGCCGATTTACGGCCAATATCGCTGAGCTAATGGGCATTAAAGATACGGTGATCCATCTAGGCGCAGCGTTCTCGCGCGGTGAGGTTGATGGTGACGGCGGCACGGTGAAATTGCGCACCGAAGGCCGGGGCGCCACTTTCCTTGAAACCAATGCCTTTAAAAAGGGCGACAAGATCAAAACTGATCGAAATGCACTGGAACTCAGCTTGTCTTCCGGCCCGGTCAAATTTACCTCTGAATATGTCAACATTGGATACGATGGCAAAGTCAATGGAGTCGATGGCAACCGGGAGATCGACTCCTGGTATGCGGCAGTTAACTGGAACATCACCGGCGAGAGCTACGCGCCTACCTATAAAGGCGGCAAATTCGGCAGTCGCTTAAAGCCCAAGCAAAACTTCCGCCCAGGTAGTGGTGGATGGGGTGCATGGGAGGTGGGTTTGCGCTATAGCGAATTAGATGGCAGTGACTTTGCCGGACAGGTCAAAGCCGCTTCGAGTGCCACCAAAGCTTCTGCATGGACAGCAGGCCTGAAGTGGATCGTCAACCCCCACACGCGCTTCTTGCTCAATTACGTCTCAACCGACTTTGACGGCGTGAAAGTGGGCGGAGAGGACAGCGAAAAAGCCATTACCCTCCGCGGCCAGTTCGATTTTTAAGCCCATTAAACAACCCAAATAGTCAAACAGTCCAGCGTGTTCGGATAGGGCCGTATCCCCGTTTGAGCACGCGATTGACGTCCATATCCTGACAGGAGAATTGCCAATGAAACATAAGCCCACTCTTATCGCTACCGCCATCGCTTCGTTTTTGATAATCACGCTTCCCGTTGCCGCACAAGCGGCTGACACCAGGATTACCGCACCCTTGCGCGTGATGCTGGTACCGGCCGACGGTGGTACCGAAGACGGAACCAAGGCTGATTTTCAACCGATTTTCAACGCGATCACTCGCTCCACCGGCATACTTTTTGACATTAAAGTTGGCCAAAGCTATGGTGCCGTGGTCGAGGCGATGTGCGCCAAAAAAGCAGACATCGCATGGTTCGGCCCTGCCTCTTATATCCCGGCACGTGACCGCGGTTGCGCCAAGTTACTGGCGGTAGCTGTTGAAAAAGGCCAGTCCGTCTATTACTCCGGGTTGTTCACTGTACGCGGTTCATCGCTAAAAACTCTGAAGGACACCAAGGGCGAGCGCCTGGCTTTGGGCGATGTCAATTCCACCTCCAGCTTTCTGTATCCGGTTGGCATGCTGATGGATGCAGGGGTTGATCCGGCACGCGACATGCAGCAGATCATTCTGGCAGGCAGCCACGCCAATGTGCTTACCGCATTGGCTGAAGGCAGGGTCGATGTCGGTGGCGCGTCATTCGACTCTTTTGAGAAGGCGGTCAAAGCTGGTGCCATCGACCCGAACAAGGTGCGCGTGTTAGCCAAGAGCGATCCGATTCCCTACCCCCCCATCGCCATGCACCCGGAACTTCCAGCGGCGGTTCAAAAACAGTTGAAGGATGCGTTTAGCACAGTGCACCAGGCACCAGGCATTACGCCTGACCAGGTTCGCGGCTATGGTGGCCACAAAGTGGATCGCTACGATGTCAACTTCCCGGAATCGGGCATGGACGCGCCAGCCAAGAAGATGGTGATGGTCAACGAGCAAGTAAAAACCGCAATCATTAAAAAGGCTTCCAACCGCTAAACCGGTGCGGTGCGGGACGGCCGCGTCCCGCACCAGTTGCCTCACCATAAGACAAGCATCAAGGAAAACATCATGTTGAAATTTCATTCTGTCAGCAAACGCTTTGACGATGGCACCCAAGCGCTATCGACAATCAATCTCGACATTCCCAAGGGACAGTTTTGCGTCCTGTTGGGACCGTCTGGCGCAGGTAAATCCACCTTGTTATATATGGCCAACGGCTTGGTGACGAGCACCACCGGGCAGGTCGAAATCGACGGCAAGATGCTCAATCGCACCAATATCAAATCTATTCGGCAGACGGTCGGGATGGTGCATCAGCAATTCAATCTGACGCCGCGCCTGTCGGTGGCGATGAATGTGTTGTCCGGTGCGCTACCGTTTGTTTCTTATTTGCGTGCGGCAGTCATGTGGTATCCACGCGCACTGCGCGAGCGTGCCTGCAACTTGCTTGCTGAAGTCGGTCTGGCACCTGAGCATTTATCGCGCCGGGTGTCTGAACTCTCAGGTGGCCAGCAACAGCGCGTCGGTATTGCCCGCGCTTTCATGCTGGAACCGCGATTGCTGCTTGCGGATGAACCCGTAGCAAGCCTGGATCCCAGAGTCAGCCGCGAGATCATGGCATTGCTGCGCGATGAAGCCAAACGACGCGGTACCACCGTAGTGTGCAGCCTGCATCAACCCGAACTCGCGGTGGAATTCGCCGACCGCATCATTGCACTCAAGGGCGGCAAGCTGGTTTTTGATGGCTCGCCTGATGAACTGGTTGCAGCCGGTCTTGATGGCATTTATCAGCTTGACGCACCCAAACCGACACCGGCCAACCCCGCTTTGCATGTCGCTCCGCAAATACTGGAGGCCTTGGCTTGAAGGATACCTAATGAAATCTTCTTCACACAATTTGCCAAAGATCAGCCCGGACTGGCAACTTACCCAGCCGTGGACTGCCAAACACCTGTTTATAGGCATTGCGCTACTGGCTGTGCTTGCCTTCACCGGCTCCCGGCTGGAAATGCCTCGCATGTTCAAAGAGATCGGCGAAGCACTTGGCTACAGTGTCGGCCTCACAGAAAAATCGCCGGTTGCCGCCGGTTTGGCGCGCATCGGCAATTCTCTTTTTCCCATCCAGATTGCCGAGGTGACGGAAGTCTCGCGCATCGAGAATTTTGATCGTAATAATCTGCCGCTGTTTGCCCGTATCGAAATACAGGAAACCAAAACTGCCCACCTGAATCATGAAACGCTGCAAATGGAAACAGGCATTGAGAAGAAGGAGATGCTGGTCGCCCCCTTGGGATATCTCAAGACAGTGTTGGTGAAAATGGGAGAAACGCTGGAAATTGCACTATGGGCTACGGTGTTGGCAATATTATTGTCTATTCCGCTGGCCTATTACGCCGCCAGCAATTACTCTCCCAACAAGCTGACTTATTTCCTGGCGCGTTCCAGCATCAGTTTGCTGCGCTCAGTCCCTGAGCTTATTACCGCGCTCTTCCTGGTGCTGGCCTTCGGTTTTGGCCCCATTGCCGGAGTGCTGGCGCTGGCGCTGCATGCGGCCGGATTTCTGGGCAAGTTCTACGCCGAAGACATCGAGAATGCCGATCGCAAGCCGCAACAATCGCTAGAGGCCATCGGTGCTGGCAAGCTCAAAACGCTGTGGTATGGGGTACTGCCGCAAGTCATTCCGCAATACGTAGCCTACAACCTCTACATCCTTGACCGCAATGTACGCATGGCGACAGTGATCGGGCTGGTTGGCGCAGGCGGCATCGGCCAGGAACTGAAAGGCCGTTTCGACATGTTTCATTTTTCCCATGTCGGCACCATCCTCGTGGTGATTTTCATCACCGTACTGCTGCTGGACCAGTTCTCGGCGCGTACTCGAAAGAAACTGCTATGAACATACAACCGTCACCCGCACTACCACCGAAATTCTCAGCTGATTTTCCACCTCGAAGCCGCTGGAGCGCACTGCTGGCGCAACTCCCCGCCGAACAGGTGCGCACCGCCGCAGCGGCGCTTGCGCTTGAAGTCGTGGATATCACCCTGCCGCAGTCCGGGCTAGGGCTGATGCAATTGAATGATACTGCCCTCAATGATAACTTTTACCTGGGCGAAATCCCCATCGCCCGCGCCCATGTCCGGGTGAAGAGTACCGACGGACAAGCGGGTGAAGGGGGCGCTGTGCTGCTGGATGACCGCGCCCGGCTGGCGCGTGCCATTGCCATACTCGATGCTGTGCTCGCCGCACAGTTACCCGGCTGGGAAAGCGCAGCAACACTGGTAGAGCAGGGTATGGCCGTGCATGAACAACTCATGCAAGCCCGCCGTGCGCTGCTTGCGCGCACACATGTTGATTTCAGCCTCCTGGGGCAAGAAGAGGAGGGGGAATGAAGTTAACTGAAATAAACGTCGCCCATATGACAACTGACAAGGCAAATGGCATGACCGATTCGACCGTGTGGCAAGCGCAGACTCAGCAGCGGCTGTTCCGCCTCCTGCTGGATGCTTTTGCTTACCCTGGTCGTCTATTTGATGCAACAGGCAGCGGTACAACTGCTCGCCTCGCCATTTTGGCCACGTTGCTTGACGCCGAGGTAGATCTAGCTGATCCGCATAAGCTTGTCGCCCGTGAAGACTGGCTGCGGTTGATGGCAGCCGCGGCCGCACCAGAACAAGCCCGCTTCATTGTCGCCGATGCCGCGCGGACACCGGATTTCACGCCTGCGCCCGGCAGCCTGGAATCCCCTGAGTTTGGCGCCACGCTGGTGCTCGAAGTCCGGCAACTTGGTGCAGGCAAGCCCTTGCTGCTCACCGGGCCGGGCATTGCATCGCAAACCCGGCTGGCGGTACAGGGCTTGCACCCGGCATGGATCGAACAACGGGCGGAATGGGTGTCGGCCTATCCGCTGGGCGCAGACATCATTCTGTGCGACGCCAGGAGTTTTGCGGCGTTGCCCCGTACCACCCAGATTGTTTGGGAGGAAGGCTAATGGGCTATGTGGCTATCAAAGGTGGCAAGGCTGCCATCGAGGGCGCTGCTGCCGCAACGGACTATCTGCGTGCATGCAATAGCGAGCGAGAGGCACCGCTCGCACTGGGTGCCATCGAAGGGCAGCTGCGTTTACTGGTCTCGCGTGCCGTGTCCGAGGGGGGACTATATCACCCCAAACTGGCGGCACTGGCCATCAAGCAATTCCAGGGCGACACGTTGGAAGCGGCGTTTGCGCTGCGCGCTTATCGGTCGACCAAGCCGCGCCTTCTGGAAACACCGCCGCAAAATACCGCAAAAATGCGTGTCATCCGTCGTATTTCTTCTGCCTTCAAGGACATCCCCGGCGGTCAAATGCTGGGGCCGACTTACGATTATGCGCTGCGGTTGTTAAACCTCGGACTGGTCAATGAAGACCCTGGGGTTTTCCGCGCCATTGCGCGTCGTTTTCTGGATGATGCGCCCGAAAATGAACTGCCGGACAGCTTCCCAAAAGTGCTGGATGCGTTGCGTGCCGAAGGTTTGCTGCCAGCGCTTAAACCTGTCGCCGGCACATCATTCGACGTCACGCGCCAATCATTGATTTTTCCTGTGCCGCGCTCTGCCGCCCTTGCCACGATGGCGCGGGCGGAGACGGGTTCGCTGCTTGCCATCGCCTACTCTAATATGCGTGGCTACGGCGATGTACACCCTACCATCGCCGAACTGCGGGTAGGCTATGTACCCGTCATGCTGCCGCATCCGGTGACTGGTGAGCCGATGGAAGCGGGCGAAGCGCTGATGACCGAATGCGAAGTGGTCGCCATGTTCGAAGGTGATGACCAAGGCGGCAAGCCCGCCTTCACTTTAGGCTATGGCGCCTGTTTTGGCCACAACGAAGTCAAGGCCATCAGCATGGCGATTCTCGACCGGGCGCTGCAAAAAGGCATGAAGGACGGCGCAACCAACCCGTCAGAAGACCCGGAATTCGTGTTGCTGCATGTGGATGGCGTGGATTCAATGGGCTTTGCCTCGCACTACAAAATGCCGCACTACGTCACCTTCCAGTCCGACATGGATCGCCTGCGCAACACGCAAGCCAAGGCGCAACAAAAGGATATTCCGCAGAAAAAGGACACCGCATGAACACCACCTATGAATTGCCCTTGGATGAGGCTGGCTATGCTTTTGGCTTCATGGATGAATACGCCAAGAAAGAGGTGCGCCGTACCATCCTCAAGGCAATCTGCATCCCCGGCTACCAAACGCCTTACGCCTCGCGCGAAATGCCGATGGGGCGCGGCTTCGGTACGGGCGGCCTGCAACTGACCCTGTCACTGATAGGTAGCGACGACACCCTGAAGGTTATCGACCAGGGGGCGGACGATTCGGTCAATGCCGTGAATCTGCGCCAGTTTGTGCAAATGACTTGCCCGGGCGTGGATGTCACCGAAAAGACCGAAGAGGCGACCCTGATTCAATCGCGCCATCGCATTCCGGAAAAACCGCTCACAGAAGCGCAGATACTCGTACTGCAAGTTCCCTACCCGGATGCGCTGGTGGTAGTCGAAGCTTCCGAAGCGCGCCGCAAAACCATGCACGGCGAGGCAGATTATTCGCGCCTGTTGGTGAAGCTCTATGAGGACCTGGTCAAATTCGACGAAATCACTATCTCCCACCGTTACCCGACGCGCGTACACGGTCATTACATCATCGACCCATCGCCGATTCCGCGCTGGGACGTACCCAAATTACACCAATCGAAGGCATTGATACTGCTGGGCGCAGGGCGTGAGAAAAAAATCTACGCCGTTCCGCCTTACACCATTGCCGAGCCGCTGGCATTTGAGGATGTGGTGTTTCGCGTGGAAGATTTCCGTGATGCATCGGGCAACCGCCGCACCTGTTCGCGTTGTGGGGCAAGCAATAGTTTTTTGGATGAATTCAGCGACGAGGCCGATGGTGAAGCGGACGGAAAAATCTATCAGTGTTCCGACTCGGCTTACTGCGACGAACAATTGGCTCGTCAAGCATCGGCATATCAAAAACCAAAGACAGAGGAGGCCGCATGAGTCGCAAGATTCTGGAAGTTAATAGCCTCACCAAGATTCATGGCACTGGCTGTCCGTTGTGCCTGGCATCTACCGGCCCGGAAGCCGACACCAATATCTGCCCGTATTGCGGCAGTGTCGTGGCAGCGCACGGCGTCAGTTTCGATCTCTATCAGGGCGAGATTCTGGGCATCATCGGCGAGTCGGGCAGCGGTAAATCCACCGTCGTCAAGACGCTGTATTTCGACGATGCACCGAGTGCGGGGGAGGCGGTCTTTTTCGATGAGGATGCGCAATATGACCTCTACAGCCTCAATGCCGCACAGCAGCGCAGCCTGCGCAATAAACGCTTCGGCATGGTCTATCAAAATCCGCACTTGGGGCTGAATTTCAACGTATCGGCGGGTGGCAATATTGCCGAGCGGCTACTGATGAGCGATGTCGCGAATTACGGCGCTATCCGTGAGCGGGCGCGAAACCTGCTTGTGCGTACCGAAGTGCTGGAAAATCGCATGGACGAGAACCCTAAAAAGTTCTCCGGCGGTATGCAGCAGCGGGTGCAGATCGCCAAGGCGCTGGCCACCAGGCCCCCGCTACTCTACCTGGATGAAGTCACCACCGGGCTGGATTTATCCGTCCAAGCCGCCATTCTCGACCTCATTCTTGAAATTCAGCACGAATTGGGCACGGCGATGATTGTGGTGACCCATGACTTAGGTGTGGTGCGGCTCCTGGCCGGACGCACCCTGGTCATGAAATATGGCCGCGTCATTGAAACGGGGCTGACCGATCAGATTCTCGAAGACCCTCAGCACGCCTATACCCAGCGGCTGGTGGCCTCAGCCTTATAAGGAGACAGCGATGGACGACATCATTCTGTGCGTTGAAGGCTACGCCAAACAGTTTTACCTGCACAGCCGCCAGCGGCTCATTCCATCAGCAGCGCAGGTTGATCTCACCGTGCGTGCCGGGCAACTAACCGCATTGATAGGGCCGACAGGCGCTGGCAAATCATCTGTCTTAAAGGGTATCTACCGTACCTACCTGCCGAGTGCCGGACGCCTTATTTACACAGATGCCCATGGACACAAGCTTGATCTGGCCCTGGCGGGAGAGCATCGCATCCTCGAGCTGCGGCAACGCGAGATTGGCTTTGTCACCCAGTTTCTCCATTGCCTGCCGCGCCAACCGGCGCTGGATGTCGTGGCTGAGCCGCTAGTGATACGCGGCGCAACGCGGGAGGCAGCACGCAAGCAGGCCGCTGACCTGCTCGAACGCCTGGCCGTGCCGCAACGCTTGTGGGGGGTGCCACCGGCTACTTTTTCCGGTGGCGAAAAACAGCGTATCAACCTGGCGCGCGGCCTCATCGCCCGGCCGCGTCTGTTGCTGCTGGACGAACCCACAGCCAGCCTGGATAGCGCTACGACCGAACACGTCATCACGCTCATTGAGGAAATGAAACAGGATGGCATCGGCATGATTGCCATCTTCCACCACCCCGCACTGGTTGAACGGCTGGCTGATGCGGTGGTGGCGCTTTCACCGCCCGTTATCGCTGGCGCACTAATCGAGACCATCGCATGAAAAACCGCTTTTATCTAACTGGCGCGCAAGTCGTGCTGCCCAACGAGACCCTGAATGATGCCGCCGTGCTGATCGAAGACGGTTGCATCGCTGCGATCGACCCCGTCGGCAGCCAGGGTGCTGCCGAAATCCGGCTTTCCGGCTGCATGCTGATGCCGGGCATGATAGACCTGCATTGCGACGCGCTGGAAAAGGAAGTCGAACCGCGCCCAGGGGTGCATTTTCCCTTCGATTTTGCCTGCGCCCAGGCCGATATGCGCAACGCCGCTGCAGGAATTACCACGGTGTTCCATGCCTTATCGTTTGCCAACGCGGAGCTGGGGGTGCGCAACAACACCACTGCCGCTGAGCTGGCGCGTGCAATCCATGCCTGGCAGGCACACGCACTCATCGACAATCGCGTTCATGCCCGCTATGAAATCACCGATATCACCGCGCCGCCGGTATTGCATGATTTAATCGCCAAGGGCGAAGTGCATCTGCTATCTTTCATGGATCACACCCCCGGACAAGGGCAGTTCAAGGAAGTTGATGCTTATCGCAACTACCTGAGCCGCACTTACAAAAAAGATGCCGTCGAGATTGAAGCACTGATTGCGGATAAATTAGCGCAAGGAGAGGGCGCGCTCGAACGTATGGCGGTATTGAGTACAGCCGCCCGTGCAGCAGGCATACCGCTAGCCAGCCACGACGACGACCGTCCGGAGAAAATTGCCATCGTGAAGAAACTGGGGATAGTTGTGTCCGAATTCCCCATTAATCTGGAAACGGCTCAAACAGCCCGTACAGCAGGGCTGGCCACCTTATTGGGTGCGCCCAACATTTTACGCGGCAAGAGCCAGTCTGGCGCGATGCGTGCGCTGGATGCCGTGATCGCTGATGTCGCCGATTGCCTGTGCGGCGACTATTCGCCCGCTGCCTTATTGCCTGCCGTATTACGTTTGCCGGAACTGGCGGGTATTCCATTGCATGATGCCCTGGCACTGGTCACGCGTAACCCGGCACGCGCCGTGGGTCTGAGCGATCGTGGTGAAATTGCGGTGGGCAAACGCGCAGACCTGGTGGCGGTGCGCGCCTTGGGCAACTTGCCGCAAGCGGCACGGGTATGGTCGGCAGGCGTGCCTGCGCTAGCACTCGCTTTTGATCATGGGGACTGACATGGCTAGTGGTGTATTGCTCTATGTGATCGGCGCCTCCGGTAGTGGTAAGGACAGCCTGATGCATGCCGCCCGCGAAACGTTAGCGGGCGACCCCAATGTGGTATTCGCGCACCGCTACATCACTCGTCCTGCCAACGCAGGTGGAGAAAATCATGTCGCACTCAGCGAGACGGAGTTTGCAGCTCGCCTTGCACGAAATCTGTTCGCCATGCACTGGCATAGTCACGGCCTGCATTATGGACTGGGTTTGGAGATCAACCACTGGCTGGCAAAAGGCCTGACAGTCGTGGTCAATGGTTCACGGGAATATTTGAACGAAGCTTCCGAGAAGTATTCCGAACTGAAGCCGGTATTGATTGACGTCAGCACTGAAGTACTGCGTGAGCGGCTGCAATTGCGTGGGCGGGAAAGCGCAACAAGCATTGAAACGCGATTGATCCGTGCCGAAACATTTAAAACCCTGCGCCATCCGCAATTGCTGCGCCTGCCCAACAACGCTCCATTGAGCGAAACCGGCCCGGCGTTCACGGCGCTTATTCTCGCTCAGACAACGGCGGCAGCATGCGCATAAGCTTTCTTGGCTCCGGTGCGGCAGGTGGCGTGCCTCTGTGGGGTTGCGATTGCCCGGCCTGCCAGCGCGCCCGCACTGATCAACACTTCATGCGTCGCCCCAACTGCGCGCTGGTCGAAGCGGGCGGCGTACGCTTACTGCTCGATGCCGGGGTAATGGACATAGCCGAGCGCTTCGCGCCAGATGCGTTGGCGGCAATCCTGCTCACCCACTTTCATGCCGATCATGTGCAGGGCTTGTTTCATTGGCGCTGGGGCGTCGGCGAGCTTGATGTTTACGCGCCACACGACTCTGAAGGATGCGCAGATTTGTATAAGTATCCGGGACCGCTCAAGTTTATGCACCGCACCAAGTTTGAAGCATTTGAAATAGGGGATCTTCGCATCACGCCTGTACCTTTGGTGCATTCCAAGCCAACTTTGGGCTATTGCATTGAGTATGAGGGAGTACGCTTGGCTTATTTGACCGACAGCCGCGAACTGCCACCGAAAACCGCTGAGTTTTTGCGGGACTGGCAAGCGCATACCATTTGCCTGGACTGTACCTATCCGCCGGGTATGTCTAGTGTGAACGGTGCGCGTAACCATTTCGACCTATCCGAAGCACTTGCCTTGAGCGATGCCTATCCAGACAGCCGACTGGTGCTGATGCATATTGGCCATCAACTGGATGCTTGGCTGATCAATCATCCGGATGCGCTGGGGGGGCGGGTGTCGGTGGCTCGCGACGGCGTCACGCTCGACATTGGCGCCCCATGCTAACGCCGCTGGCGGCAGTCGGTCTGGCTGTCCTGCTGCATGTCGCATGGAATCTGCTGGCACGGCGCAGCCCACCTGAGGCCAATTTCCTGTGGTGGATAGTCGGGCTGCACGTGCTGCTGTTCGCGCCGTTCACTTTGGCAGACTTCCTTCGCGCGGCAGAACAAGCGCCGCTGCTCAGCCTGAGTGCGATGATCACCGGCACTGCCAATGGCGTGTACTTCGTGGCTTTGCGCCGTGCTTACGTGCTGGCACCGGCAAGCGCCGTCTATCCCCTGGCGCGCAGTGCACCGTTGTTGATTGCCATGCTTGAGTTTTTGGTCTTTGACCGTAGCTTCACACTGCTATCCTGGAGCGGGATACTCATCGGTGTAGTCGGCCTGTGGCTGATCGCCACCAGCGCGCGGGAGGGTGCCGCGCGGTTGCGCCAGGCATGGCCTTATGCGGCGCTGGCCGCTGTAATGACCGCCCTGTATAGCCTGAGCGACAAGATGGCCGCGCCGCACCTGCCGGACATGGCAAGCACGCTGGGTTATGTCTGCGTGACCTATGCGATTGGCTGGATATTTCTCAGCCTGGAGCAGCGGCGGGCGGCACGCCGCTGGATGCCCAGGAAAATTCCAGGCACCTTTCCGCTCCTGGCAGGTTCGCTGGGCGTCGGGACAGCCTACGCACTGGTGATCATCTCGATGCGCCAACTGCCTGCTGCCTACATTGTGACACTGGCTAATGCAGGCATTGTTTTGACAGTCCTCCTTGGCGTGCTGTGGTTAAGGGAACGCGACGGGTGGCGGCAACGTGTGGTTGGCACTGGCCTGGTCGGGGTCAGCCTGGTGATTGTGGGTAGTGCGGTTTATTCATGAGCGTTTATTAAGAAACACTCCGTAACCCTTTGTTACTTTACCAAAACAGCATCTCTCACCGCATCGTTCGGGCTCGTGTGGCGCACGCATCAGCGAACAAGCTTAGCGTAAATCGCTCCAGCGATAGCGCACCCGCCCACCACGTTGCGCATCCGTCAACCAGGTTTGTTCATCAAAGGTCAGCCAGCCGTCGCGCCGCTGGCAGAACACCGTCGAACTGCGCGTGCCATAGGTGGGCGATTTGACAAAGGCGGCGGAGAGCAGGCGTTCCCATTCTTGCGGAATCCCGGTCGCTGGCAGGTGTTCATCGGGATGGATTGCGTCGTTCCGCAACAGGTCGAACAGCGGCCCGTCGTCGGGTAAACGGTCGATCGCTTGCAGCATCGCCGTCTTGCCAGCGCCGACTTTTGGCCAGGGCGTGTCGAGCAGGTCGTTCGAGATGCCGTAAATGCCGGGGGAAAGTTGTTTTTTCTCTATGCTAACGTTGGATGTCCACCATAGCGACTGGCCATCGCCGAGCAGCAGGTTGTAGCCGTTATAGCGAACGCCGCTGGCGGCGATGCGCGCCAGATAGTTTTCCGGGATTTCTTTTCCTGTCAGGAAGTCGGCGACCAATCTGCCACGCGAGGGCAACTGCTGGTTTTTCGCCGGGTCGCGATAGTTGGTGAGCGCGGCAAAACGGCCGCTGCGCGTCACGCCCAGCCAACTGCCCCCCGCCTGCAAATCCCGCCCAGCCAGCACTTGCGGCGATTCAGGCCAGAACGCGGCTTGCGCCGTTGGCCGAGCAAAAAACTCGTCGCGGTTGGCGGCAACGATGAGCGGGTAATCAGGGTGAACTTGCCAGGCAAGCAAAATCAGGCACATCGGCTGGCATGCTCAAGCATTGAGCTAACGCTCAGGGTAAGTAAATGCCACCCGCTGATGATGAAACACGCGAAAGGCGGCATCAAGGCCTGCCCCTCCCATCCGCGAGGCGGCCGCAGCCGGCTGGCTTTGCACAGCCAGCCGGCTGCGGCGGCGCGATGCATGCGTCGCGAATTCCCGCCTCGCCCCCTCGCGGGGAGGTTTCTGTCTGGCCCGCTACGCGAGCGGCGTGGGTCGGCATCAAATGGCGTTGTTTCACGTTGATAAACGCAGGGTTAATCAACCGGGTAGGGCAGGGGCAAAAAACTAAGTTGTTCGCCATCCGGTGCGCCCATATGCACTTCATCTGCGGCAACGGCGGTGCTTTGCACGCTCACCAGGCATGCAAAGCCGCCTTGCGGTGCTGGGGCGATACTTACCAAGGCGCCGCAGGGTTGATCGCCCGTTTCTGGCGCAAAAACCTGTGTGCCGGGTGCGGCAAACCGGCTTAACTGCGCGCGGTAAGTGCGCCGTTTGACTTTGCCCAGGTAATGCGTGCGGGCAACAATTTCCTGCCCGGGATAACAGCCTTTGGTAAAGCTCACGCCGGCAATGGCGGGCAATTCCATATTGAGCATTTGCGGCACGAAGACTTCTTGCGTGGCGGCGACCACGCGCGGCTGGCCAGCGACAATCTCCAGCCAGTGCCATGAATCCAGCCCCGTGGGGCTCGCGCTTGCGGTGAGTTCCGGCCAGCGCTGGATGGCTTCTGCCGGTGCCAGTGACATCAACCAGCGCGTGGCATCGAGGCGTATGAGCTGTCCACCCTCGGTTGCAGCCACGCCATGAATGGGCAGGGTGGCGTTCAGAAAAGTCGGTGCTGGTGATACGCCGCGAAGCCTTGAGTCCGTTTCTGGAAAGTCCCCTTGGGGGATGGGGGCCAAGTTGGAAACGCCAAGCAAAACGCGCTCCTCTGTCGCATCGCTCAGTTTGACCTTGGCACGCAGCACATACATGGACAGTTTTTTGAGCAAAGGCGGCAAAATCTCGCGCGGTAGCATCAGCAGGTAATCATTGCCTTCGCGCCAGATGAGGAAAATGCCCAGCAGACGGCCTTTGGCGGTGCAAAATCCCGCGGTGCGTGCCGTTGCTGTGTCCAGTCCCATGATGTCATTGGTCACCAGATTATGCAAAAAGCCCGCTGCTTCCTCGCCACTGGCACGAATCAGGCCAAGATCGCTCAAAGGCGTGATGGTCGCAGCTGTTTGTGCGAGTTGCAGGCCGTTCAGTTCGTGTCTTTCGTCCAGGCTGCTCGTTTCAGGCGTCGGCGTTAATCCTTGTTCAGCCAGAAAATTTGTCCATTCTTGCGTCATGATGCGCACCCATAAGCCATATGAAGAGCGTGTATTATCGCGCCCCAGCGCTTGATTTTGGGTTTTCAATCAAGCTTAAATTCAAGTTGCGCATTGCCTATTTAATAACCAGATCAAACACAGCGACTGTCAGGCTTTAGCTTTTAGCCAGTCTTCAACTCATGCCAGCCAAGAAAAAGAAACAGGGAATCAGCCGCATACGCAAGTTTTTTGCAGGCATGCTCCTGAGCGTCATTCTGCTCATCATGGCCGGTGGATGGATGGCTTTTCGCCCATTAACAAAGTCATCAGCTGACGCAGCGAACATGGTCGCATTTTCCATCCCGCCGGGAGCCAGCTTACGGCGCGCAGCGCAAGTGATAGAAAACTCGCCGCTGGCCTTGCCTGCCTGGCAGTTAGAGCTAATTGGCCGCGTGCTTGGCCGGGCCTCTGCAATCAAAGCGGGCAATTATGAGGTTCCAGGCAATACGACGCTTTGGGATTTGCTCAGTCGCCTCACCCGCGGTGATGTAAGCCAAGTACAAATCGTGCTGATTGAAGGGCGGGTTTTCGATGATTTCAGGGCCGAACTCAATGCCCATCCTGACTTGCGGCATGACACCATCAATTTGTCGCCCGCCGAATTGCTGAGCCAGCTCGATGGCGCCACAATTCAAGGTTCTGCCAGCCAGGGAAAGACAAGCCAAGACGCGCCAGCCCCGGGCGCCGTATTGCCTGACAACCTGTTAGCCGAAGCGAGCTCGCCAGAAGGGCTGTTTTACCCGGACACTTATCTATTTGATAAAGGCAGCAGTGACTTGCATCTGTTAACACGTGCCTACCGGGCCATGCAGCAGCATCTGGCGACTGTTTGGGCACAACGCAACCCTGACCTGCCCATCAAAACCCCCTATGAGTTATTGATTTTGGCCTCATTGATTGAAAAAGAAACGGGAAAAGCCAGTGATCGGGGCATGATTGCTTCCGTTTTCATCAATCGCTTGCGCGCGGGCTGGCCGTTACAAACCGATCCCGCAGTGATTTACGGGCTGGGGAAAAAGTTTGACGGCAACTTGCGCCGCCAGCATTTGCAAACCGACACGCGCTGGAATACTTACGTACGCCGGGGACTGCCGCCAACACCGATAGCCATGCCTGGACTTGCGTCACTGCAAGCGGCAGCTAATCCGCCGACAAGTGACAACTTTTATTTTGTAGCCAAAGGTGATGGCATGAGCGTTTTTTCACGCACCCTGGAAGAACATAATCGCGCTGTGGCAAAGTATCAAAAAGCGCAGCAATAAAACAAGCACTGTGCAATAACGAAAGAAAACCGCATTGGAAAACGGCATGACCGGACGATTTATCACGTTTGAAGGGATTGATGGCGCAGGCAAAAGCACCCAACATGCCTGGCTGATTGCGCATTTGCGCGCACTGGGGCAAGCCGTTGTGGCAACGCGCGAACCGGGTGGCACCCCGTTGGGGGAGCAATTGCGCAATCTCTTGTTATCTCAACCCATGCACATCGAAACCGAGGCTTTATTGATGTTTGCGGCGCGTCGGGAGCATATGGATAAAGTGATTTCACCGGCACTGGCCCGGGGGGCATGGGTGGTTTGCGATCGGTTTGCTGATGCATCCTTTGCCTACCAAAGCGGCGGACGCGGCTTGGCGTGGGAAAAAATCGAAACCTTGCGCAATTGGGCGCTGGGCGATTTTGGGCCTGATCTCACCTTTATTTTTGATTTACCTGTTGCGATTGCGCAAGCGCGCCTAGCGCAGCTGGATCAGCAGCGAGACCGCTTTGAACAGGAAGAAACTGATTTTTTTGAGCGCGTCCGCGCAGCGTATCATCGCATCGCACAAGAAAATCCACAGCGGGTCATTTTGATTGATGCTACCCAGGAGCCTGAAATAATCAATAAACTACTAGAGAAGTCAATTGCAAGCATTTGATCTATTGATAAATTATGATGTTATTTCCCCGCTTATCAACGAGGGATTTGACCGCTTGCCGCATGCCTTGCTCTTTGCTGGCCCAGGCGGCGTCGGCAAGCGTGCCCTGGCCGAACATTTGGCGGCAGCCTTGTTATGCGAAGCCGTCACCCCACAGCATCACGCTTGTGGCGAGTGTGTTGCCTGTCGCTGGATGGCCGCCGGAACCCATCCCGATTTTCGGCGCATTTCACTGGATGATGCAGGCAGTGAAGACAGCCCAGGCGGCGAGGGCGGGGGCGAGAAAGTCGCTGAAAAATCAGGTGACAAAGCGAAAAAGCAGAAATCACGCAGTATTGGCATTGACCAGATTCGCGCATTGGAAGAGTTTGTTTTTGTCGGTAGCCATCGCAATGCGCGCCGCGTGATCTTGCTGGATGAAGCGGAATTGATGACGATTCCCGCGGCCAACTCACTTCTCAAGATACTTGAAGAACCTCCTTCAAATGTCTATTTTATATTGATATCCAATCATCAAAAATCCCTGCTACCCACTTTGCGCAGCCGCTCTCGCGTAGTGCTGTTCTCGCATCCTGATCACGCCACGGCAACCCAATGGCTCAAAGAGGCCGGTTTAGGGGATAAGGCTGCGCGTTATCTCAACCGGGCGGGCGGGGCGCCTTTACGCGTCATGCAATGGAAAACAGATGATCAATTAGCCGCCATTGATGCACTCATTGAAAGCCTGGCTTCCAGCGACACAACCACTGACCCGATCACCTTGGCCTCGCGCTGGGAGGGATTGCTTAAAGCGAAGGGCGAAAATCCCTTTTTAATGGAAAATCTCGTCGAAGGCATACAGTGCTGGCTGTTTGATTTGGCCCTGGAACAAGCCACAGGCGAGGTTCGCTATCATGCGGGCTGGCCACGCCCGCGTGAAGTAAAGCAGCTTAATTCCTTCGCCTTGCTCAGCGCATGGCGCGAAATCAATGCCTATCGACGGAGCGCAAGGCATCCGCTCAACCCCCTGCTATTTCTTGAGTCGCTCGCCATCCACTATCTGCGTGCGCTAAAACCTGCGACTTAAAAAAACACTGTAAAAATGATCACCAGCACAACGACGCCTCGCTTTGACCCGCAAGCAGAATCAGCAACCCCCTTGCTCGTCGATTCCCACTGCCATCTCGACTTTCCTGACTTTAGCGGAAATGAGGCAGCCTACCTCGACGCGATGCAAGCCTATCATGTTGGTTGGGCGCTGATAGCAGGCGTCACGCTAGAGCGTTTTCCGGGGGTTTTATCTCTCGTTGAACGATTCCCCAACCTCTATGCCGGGGTTGGCGTTCATCCTGATACCGAAACAGGCGAGGAGCCAACGGTCGAGCGCCTGTTAGCCTTGGCGGCGCACCCGAAAATTGTCGCCCTTGGTGAAACGGGCCTGGATTACTATCGCCTCAGCGGCGATTTAACTTGGCAGCGGAATCGCTTTCGCACCCATATTCAAGCCGCGAAAATATCCCGAAAGCCTCTGATTATCCATACCCGGGAGGCGGCAGAAGATACCTTGCGCATTTTGCGAGAAGAAAATGCAGATGAAGTGGGGGGCGTTTTCCATTGTTTTACAGAAACCCTCGACGTTGCCAGAGCCGCACTGGATTTGGGTTTTCATATCTCGATCTCGGGGATTGTTACTTTCAAAAAAGCCATCCAGGTTAAAGAAGTCGCAGCCTTCGTGCCCTTGGACCGTTTACTGGTCGAAACCGATTCCCCGTATCTTGCGCCAACACCGCATCGTGGCAAACTCAATCAATCGGCTTGGGTGCGTCATGTGGCGGATGAGGTAGCCCAGTTACGGAGCATATCCACTAACGAATTAGCCCTTGCCACCACCCGGAACTTCTTCAAGTTATTTATTAAAAATGAGATTTAAGAAACTGTTTTTTTTATTATTTATTGTATTTAGCCACATCAGCCATGCCGGTAGCTACGACGACATGCTGATCGCGATTAAAAATAACGACAATGCCACCGTGATGGATTTAATTGAGCGCGGCATGGATGTGAATACGACCGATGCCAATGGTTCGACGATGCTGATGCTGGCCGCACGCAGCGGCAATCTTGCACTGGTGAATTCCTTGCTGAAACTGAGGGCATCAGTCAATCATGCCAATCGCTTTGGCGAAACCGCCTTGTCCTTGGCCGCGTATTCAGGCCAGCTAGAGATTGTCAAACAACTCATCAATGCATCCGCCGCAGTGAATATCAAAGCTTGGACGCCACTGCATTACGCTGCATTTAAAGGGCACGTCGAAATAGCGAATTTGCTCCTTGCCGCTGGTGCAAGGATTGATGAGCGTGCGCCAAACCAGCAAACTGCATTGATGCTCGCGGCCAAAAACGGGCACGAAGCCATGGTGCGGCAATTAATTAAAGCTGGGGCAAATGTCCATTTAACTGATGGCGATGGCAAAACAGCCAAGCAATTGGCTTTAGAAAAAGACAATACAAATGTCGCAGCTTGGCTGGAGTAATGGCATCTTCACTCAGGGACTTTATTGACGCTGTGTCGCTACCCGGTTTTGTTCAGCGTTTATTTGGTTGTTTGGTTTGTTCAGTTTCTTGGGTTCTTTTTATTTGCTTCTTATAGTTCGCATAATTTGCATTATGTAAAATAAAGAATTAACTTTACTCGGTTTAGATAAAACCAGCTCAATTTTCAACTTTTGCCGACTTCATGGGTTTAAATGGATCAATCAACACCGGCCACTCTTCAGTCCTCCCTGCAAAAGTCTCGAGAGACGCATGACCTGAAGCACTCTTTGGCAGTGCTGGCACAGTGCATGCCCTGAATGCAGATCGAGCAAGCGTTGTGACGCCGCTGTTTTCACGGCGATTCCGCTACGCGCCTGCTGACACGCCCGTGCGGCTTTTTCGCTCCGCCTTGCAGGCATGCGCCTGCGGTGAACAGCCATCTGCCCGAACGCACCATCGGACGGATCCAACGGTGGTTTCCAGGTTCAAACCACACGGTTTAATTGATCGGGACAGTCTCAAACCGTTTTTAGAAAAACGCAAAAACGAACCGCACCTCAAACGCAGCTTCTTAACACCTCAAAGAAAACGCCTAGGTAGCAAGCCACTCCCTCTGGCCTGTTTTTCCAGTCCCTCGCGATCCTCTGGATGCGCGATGCTGATCAAGGCATTCACGCGATCAGGAATGCTTTTCCCCTTCAGGTTCACCATTCCAAACTCGGTCACCACGTACATCACGTCAGTTCGCGGTGTTGTGATGGTCGTTCCAGGCGGGTGTCCTGCCACTATGCGGGAGCGTGGCTGATCGCCCTTCATGTAACGGGACGACAGGCACATGAAGGATTTACCGCCTTCCGACATAAATGCGCCACGCACAAACTGGAGTTGCCCGCCTGTGCCAGTGCGATGTTTAAAGCCCGCACTTTCCGATGCAACCTGCCCCATCAGGTCAATTTGCATGGCATTGTTGATCGACACGACTTTGCGGTTACGCGCGATATTTTCGGTCAAATTGGTCTCATTGACTGGCAAGCTGATGCACATTTCATTGCCATCCAGAAAGTCATATGTGCGCTGGGTGCCTTGTGTGAAGGTATAGACAATCTTGCCGCGATAGGTAGTTTTATAAGTGCCGGTAACTTTGCCCGCGAGGACAAGATCGACCATGCCGTCCACAAACATTTCCGTATGGATGCCTAAATCCTTGATCGGTGCTGTGGCCAAAGCGCTGCAAACTGCATTGGGCATGCCCCCAATGCCAATTTGCAGGCAAGCACCGTTTTCAATCTCGGGAATAATCAAATTCGCAACGCTTATGTCTGCTGGCGTTACCGGTGCACTCATCAGTTGCGTCAGGGCAGCATTATCTCCTTCGATGACAGCATCTACTTCGGAAATATGGATAACATTTTCTACGCCATAGCAAACCGGTAGCGCAGTGCTGGTTTCAACAATGACGCGCTGGGCTTTTTCGCAAATGGCACGTACATGACTGGTGGAGGCGCCAAAGTTGAAATAGCCATGTTTATCCATGGGCGTGGTTTTAATCACCGCCAAATCCACGTCAATGTAATCACGATAAAGCCTGGGGCCTTCGCCAAAGTTGAACGGGATGTAACTGGCCACGCCCTGGTCATAAAGCTTGCGGTCGTAGGCAGAAAAATGCCAGTTTTCACCATGAAAATGTTGTTGCTCTGGATCACTTTCAAATACTTTGCGCGGCTTTGTGGTCAGGAAATATCGAATCCGCACGTCGCGCAGCGCCAATTTGCGTTCCGCTAATGCAGCATCAAACACATCGGGCTGATTTAAGGATGCACCATAATCCACTGCCCAACCGGATTCAACCATTGCGGCTGCCGTGGCTGCCGTAATGGTTTTTTGTTTCAGCATTACTTGAAAATCCATGCTTAACCTCCTTGAATATTTTGTTTTTTATATTTCATTATCGCCTTGCAACGATGGCATTCTACGTCGCCAACCTTGCTTTTTCGCCAATCCATACAGCATCCACTGCTGCTGCACCCTGCGCGTACTTCACTTCGTCTGTGCGCCAAGGCACATCCGGCATTAACTGACTTAACAAGCGAACCTGGAAATTTTTAGCGGCATTGTCTTCAGCATTTTTCAGCTTGGTGCCGACAGGCCTTGTCGATGCAGACTGCCAACGATCAAGCAAAATAGCCACATCATCCGGCGCGTTGCACACCAGCAAAACGTCGCATCCTGCCTGCCAGGCGGCATTGGCACGCGCCAAAATATCACCTGCGACACTGGCGCCTTGCATGGATAAATCATCGCTAAAGATCACACCATCGAAGTTAAACTCTTCCCGCAGTTTTTTGAGCCAGAGCGAGGAAAACCCGGCGGGCTGGCTATCCACTGCCGGGTAAATCACATGGGCTGGCATGACGGCATCCAGTTTCAATTGACGATAAGGCAAGAGATCGTCATGCATCTGGTTCAAACTGCGCTCATCCACAGGAATTGCCACATGGGAGTCCGCTGCCACCCAACCATGTCCGGGAAAGTGCTTGCCGCAACAGCGCATACCGGCTACGCGCAGCCCTTCGATAAAGGCGCCCGCTAATTCAGCCACGGCCTGCGGGTTGCGGTGAAACGCCCGGTCGCCAATCACCCCACTTTGCCCCCAATCCAGGTCCAGCACGGGTGTAAAGGAGAAATCCACGCCACATTCGCGCAGTTCTGCCGCCAGCAGATAGCCGATAGCCTGCGCCTTTTCGCATGCCTGTTTTGCCTCTTTATCCCACATTTCACCCAGTTTGCGCATGGCGGGCACCAGGGTGAATTGTTCCCGGCAGCGCTGCACTCGTCCGCCTTCGTGGTCAATGGCAATGAGTAGTTGCGGGGCGCGCAAGTTATGAATCTCCTCACATAAAGCGGTCAGTTGCGCACGGTCAACATAATTGCGGGTAAATAAAACTACGCCCCCCACCAAGGGGTGGGTAAGCCGCTCAATATCCAGCGCACTTAAGCCATGCCCGGCAATGTCTATCATCAAAGGGCCAAGGGGGATAGTTTTCATATCGTTTTTGATCAGCAAACTTGAATAAAGGTTTAAGTCGTTTCCAACACCACAAAAGCGATGGCGTAATCTCTCTCGTCGCTCAGCGATAGATGGGAGATGATGTTTTTTTGCGCCAAAAAGGCCGCCAATTCAGCGGAAAAAGTAAATTCTGGCTTGCCCAGCGCATTATGCGCCACGGTAATTTCCGGCAACAGCACAGGAGCGCGAATGCCTGTGCCCAGCGCTTTGCCCAAGGCCTCCTTGGCGGCAAAGCGTTTGGCCAACAAGCGTGCCGGGTCGGCACTGAGCAGGCAATCCGCTTGTTCAGGCGGCGAGAGTATTTTGCCCAGCGCACGCTCGCCGTGGCGTTGCCATAAATCGGCCATGCGATGGATTGCCACAATATCTGTGCCTATCCCTAAAATCATGCTGCAACGGATGGAGAGATCAGGCGTTTCATTTCACGCACCGCTTCCCGCATGCCGACAAACACCGCGCGACTCACGATGGCGTGGCCTATGTGCAATTCACGGATATTCGGTAGCGCGGCAATCCTGGAGACATTAACGTAGTTCAGGGCATGCCCCGCATTTAACTGCATGCCCGCCTGAACAATTGCAGCGCCTGCCAGACGCAGTTTTTCCAATTCGGCCGCAACGGCCGTGCCTTGATCATCGCGGCCAGACTGATGGAAGGCATGGGCATAAGGGCCGGTGTGCAGTTCGCACACGCGCACGCCGATTTTCGCGGCGGCGTCGACTTGCTGCGCTTCCGCATCAATAAACACGCTGGCTTGAATACCGGCGTCCGCCAACCGCGCAACCACCGTTTGCAAGCGCTGCGCATGTGCAGCGACATTCAGGCCGCCTTCGGTGGTGACTTCATTGCGGCCTTCCGGCACGAGCATGGCCATATCAGGCTGGACTTCGCAGGCAATGGCCACCATCTCGTCGGTGGCGGCCATTTCCAGGTTGAGCTTCACGTGGGTAAGCGCTTTCAAGCGCTGCACATCGGCGTCCTGAATGTGGCGGCGATCTTCCCGCAGATGGATGGTAATGCCATCGGCCCCGCCGAGTTGCGCTTCTACCGCAGCCCAGACGGGATCAGGCTCATAGGTTTGCCGCGCCTGACGGATCGTGGCAACATGGTCGATATTGACGCCCAGCTTAATCACAGTGCTTGTAACTCCATAAAAACGCGGCGCGACTGCAAGGGTTTGCCGCCGAGATGATAGGCAATCAGTTGCCGCATGAGCAATTTGCTCTCTTGTTGGGTTTGCGGGTCGCTGTAGTCTTCAGCGGCCATATCGAGCAGCGTTTTACCACGTAAAAAAGGCTTATTCGCCGTATCGCCAGGGCCGACTTTTTTAATCGGACCGCGCTCGACTTGAAAGTCATAATGCGCATCCGGCAGGATATTTTCGCCCGTGGCCACATCCCGATCCAGGGTCAGGCCGTAGCCCAGCTCTTGTAAAAGAGTTCGCTCAAACCGGCGCAATTCTGGAGCATCCGCCTGCCCCAGCGCCAAGGCATGCAAAGCGGCGCTGTACGCGTCAAATAAAGCCGTGTGCGGATCCTCGCGCGGCAGCATTTTGACTAGCAATTCATTGAGGTAATACCCCAACAGCAAGCAGCGTCCGTTAAGCAAGGGCATGCCGCCCTGCCACTCTGCCTTGGCCAGGGTTTTAACCTCCCCTGCCCCAAACCAGCCCAGCTCCAGGGGTTGAAAAGCCATCAGCAAACCGCGCACCGCCGAGCGCGGCTGTCGCGCACCACGCGCCAGCAAAGCCAGGCGGCCGTAGTCGCTGGAAAACACATCAGCAATCAAGCTGGTTTCACTGTAAGGATGGACATGCAAGACAAACGCGCGCTGCCCATCAATGCGTTTTTTGCTACTCACCGCGTGTTTAATCGTAGCCGAGCGACTTTAATGCGCGCTCATCGTCCGCCCAGCCGGCTTTGACCTTGACCCAGGTTTCCAGCCACACCTTGCCGCCGAAAAGCTTTTCCATATCGCGGCGCGCATCCGTTGAAATGCGTTTCAAGCGTTCGCCAGACTTGCCAATCACCATCACCTTATGCGCTGGGCGATCAACGATGATCGCCGCAAAAATGCGCCGCAAATCGCCTTCTTGCTCGAATTTTTCGATCTCGACCGCCAAGCCATAAGGCAGCTCTTCGCCCAAATTGCGGAACAGCTTTTCGCGCAGGATTTCGGACGCCAAAAATCGCTCGGAACGGTCGGTAATGTCGTCTGCATCAAACACCGGCGGCATGACGGGTAAATAGGTGGCCACCGTTTTCAACAGCGCTTCCGTGCCCATGCCCTTTTCAGCTGACAAGGGCACGATTTCAGCAAATCGATGCTCCGTTGAGAGCCTGGTGATAAAAGGAAGCAACTGTCCCTTGTCTTCCCAGCGGTCAATTTTGTTGATGACCAAAATAACCGGCTTGCCTTCAGGCAACATGGCCAAGAGCGCTTCTTCACCCGCGCCCCACCGCCCGGCTTCGATCACCAGCAAAATCACGTCGACATCCGCAAAGGATGAGGTCACGCTACGGTTCATCAAGCGGTTCAGGGCATTGGTGTGCGTGGTCTGAAAACCTGGCGTATCGACAAAAATATATTGCGTGCTGCCCGTGGTCAGCACCCCGTGAATGCGATGCCGCGTGGTTTGGGCTTTTCTCGACGTAATGCTGACTTTGGCGCCCACCAAGCGGTTGGTGAGCGTTGATTTACCCACATTGGGGCGGCCGATGATGGCAAGATAGCCCGTACGAAAATTTTCAGACATGTGGTTTATTCTGGTTTGGGGTACTCAATTATTGTGTTCAATATAAGATAACGCCAGGCGCGCAGCATTCTGTTCGGCGATGCGTCGGCTGCTGCCCTTGCCGACACAGGAAATGTTCAAACCCGGCACGGCGCAGGACACTTCGAACTCTTGCGCATGGGCTTCGCCGCGCAGCGCCACGAGAGCATAACTTGGTAGAGACAAACGCCTTGCCTGCATGAGTTCCTGCAATGAAGTCTTGGGATCCTTACCCGAGCTTTTAAGGTCTATGCGCGCAATCCAAGGGCAGAATAAACGGTCAATTACTTGCTGTGCAGCAAGAAACCCCGCATCCAGATAAATCGCGCCAAACAAGGCTTCCAGTGCATCCGCCATGGTTGATGGGCGACTGTCACCGCCACTTTTAAGCTCACCCTCGCCCAGACGCAAATAACCGCCCAGCTGCAGGGTATTGGCAATTTCAGCCAAGGTATCCTGCCGTACCAGACTGGCTCTCAAGCGTGATAACTCACCTTCGGCACAGTCCGGGTAACGCAAAAACAAGGCGTGCGCGATAACGCAATTCAGGATCGAGTCGCCCAGAAACTCAAGCCGCTCGTTGTGCGGTGTACAGAAGCTGCGATGGGTCAAGGCCTGCTGGAGCAACTCAGCGCGGACAAATTGATAGCCGAGCTGCGCTTCCAGAATCGCCTGGTTACGCTGGCGCTTCATTTAGAGGCGCTATGGCCCTCAAAGTCAAAGACCAGGCTGACGTTATAAAACAGGGGTACTTTTTTGGTGTAGGCAAAGGCAATGTTCAAGTTGTTGCCTTCCTTGGTGATATCCAAGTCTTGCCCGCTCACGCTTTTGATCAGGTCGATATCAGCCCGTTTATCGTAAGCCGCACGCACATCGGCAATCGAGGCATCTTTCAAGTTGCCATCATTCGCCGTGGCTTTAACCACTTTGACAATTTTCCCGTATTCAACCCACTCAGGCAAAACCTTCATGGTCAACAGGGCCAGCAGCGCAAAAATCACCCCGCCGATCATCAGGCCATTCAAACCCATACCACGTTGAAATTTCATATTTCCTCCTAATGGAAAGCGCCAATACGCTTTAAGTCACTGAAGTTAAACCAGATGAAAAATGCCTTGCCAACTAAATGGGTGTCCGGCACAAATCCCCAATAACGACTGTCTTGCGAGTTATCGCGATTGTCGCCCATGACGAAATAATGACCTGCAGGCACTTGGCATGTTATGCCCTCATGATTGTAATGACATTTATCCGCATGGGGGTAAGACACAATGGGCCGTGAAGCATTCATTGTGTCAGGATCAATCAGGATGGCATGCTGAACAGCGCCCAAAGACTCATTGAATTTTGGCGTGTAATACAGATGCGCCGGGTCAAGGTAATCACCCGCACTTTCATGCTTGATCACTTGACCGTTAACGATTAATTGCTTACCGCGGTATTCAACTGTATCACCTGGCAGGCCGACCACGCGCTTGATGTAATCCAAAGAAGGGTTCGGTGGATAGCGAAAAACAACCACGTCGCCACGTTGCGGACGATTCAACTCGACTATTTTTTTATTGATTACTGGCAAGCGAATGCCATAGGTAAATTTATTCACCAGGATGAAGTCACCCACCAGCAAAGTCGGAATCATTGAGCCCGAAGGTATTTTGAAGGGCTCGACAACAAATGAGCGCAAAACAAACACGGACAGGATGACCGGGAAAAAGCTGGCGCCATATTCAACCCACCAAGGATCCTTGGCATGGGCCGGGCGGTTCTTTTTAGCCCAAAAATGATTGAAGGCCCACAAAATTCCGGTGAGCACAACAAATAAAAACAAAATCAACGCAAAATTCATGGAATCTCCGTGAAACCGTCGTCAAGGCGGCATATCAAAGCAATATCAATCAAAAATGAAACAACCTGCGTAACCGAACCGCCAGGCCAAGGAGCCGTGCCTATTCCGTGCCTATTGCTTGTCGCCAACCCGCAACACCGCCAGAAAAGCCTCCTGAGGAATCTCAACCCGCCCAACCTGTTTCATGCGTTTTTTGCCAGCCTTTTGTTTTTCCAGCAATTTCTTCTTGCGTGAAATATCCCCGCCATAGCACTTGGCCAGCACATCCTTGCGCATGGCTTTGACGTTTTCGCGCGCAACAATGGTAGCGCCAATCGCCGCCTGAATCGCTACGTCATACATTTGCCGCGGAATCAATTCGCGCATTTTGGCAGCCAGCTCGCGTCCTCTGTAAGCGGCGTTGGCGCGATGAACAATCAATGACAATGCATCTACCTTTTCCGAATTGATCAAGACATCGAGCTTGACCACATCGGCCGCCTGGTATTCCTTGAAATCGTAATCCAGCGAGGCATAGCCGCGAGAGACCGACTTTAACTTGTCAAAAAAATCCATCACGACCTCGGCCATGGGCATCTCGTAGGTCAGCTGCACTTGCCGGCCCCGGTAAGCAATATTGATTTGCCGCCCACGCTTTTGTTCGCATAAGGTAATCACCGCGCCGAGGTATTCCTGTGGCACAAAAATCACCGTGGTAATAATTGGCTCCCGAATCTCTTCGATTTTTGGCAGTTCCGGCAGTTTGGACGGATTTTCCACCAACACTTCGGTGCCATCGCGCAAACGGACTTCATACACCACCGTAGGCGCGGTGGTGATCAAATCCTGATCAAATTCGCGCTCCAGGCGTTCTTGCACAATTTCCATGTGCAACAAGCCCAAAAAGCCACAGCGAAAGCCAAATCCTAATGCCTGGGATACTTCCGGCTCGTAGTGCAGGGAGGCGTCATTCAGTTGCAATTTTTCCAGCGCATCACGCAGCGAGTCATACTGGTTTGCTTCGATGGGATACAGGCCGGCAAACACTTGCGGCTTGATTTCCTTAAAACCTGGCAAAGGCTCAGCAGCGGGTTTATCTGCCGCCGTGATGGTATCGCCGACTTTTGCTGCATGCAGCTCCTTGATACCGGCGATAATGAAGCCCACCTCGCCTGCCTTTAACGCGGTGCGTGGCAAGGACTTGGGCGTGAACACACCCACCTGTTCACACAAATGCACGCTACCGGTGGACATGAATTTCAACTTGTCCTTGGGCTGAACCATGCCGTCCACCACGCGCACCAGCATCACCACGCCGACGTAATTATCAAACCAGGAATCAATGATCAGCGCCTTGAGCGGCGCATCCAGCTGCCCTTGCGGCGGGGGGATGCGCGCAATGACGGCTTCGAGCACATCATCAACGCCCAAACCGGTTTTGGCTGAACACAGCACCGCATCGGTCGCATCAATGCCGATGACATCCTCAATTTCCTGCCGCGCGTTATCCGGATCAGCCTGGGGCAAGTCGATCTTGTTCAATACGGGTACAACTTCCACGCCCAGTTCAATGGCGGTGTAGCAGTTGGCCACGGTTTGCGCTTCGACGCCTTGCGAGGCATCAACGACCAGAAGCGCGCCTTCACAGGCAGATAATGAGCGACTGACCTCGTAAGAGAAATCGACGTGCCCAGGAGTGTCAATCAGGTTGAGATTATAAATTTGGCCATCGCGTGCCCTGTAACTCAGCGCGGCAGTCTGCGCCTTGATCGTAATCCCGCGTTCACGCTCAATATCCATTGAGTCAAGTACCTGGGCTTCCATTTCGCGGTCGGACAAACCGCCACATTTATGAATAATGCGATCGGCCAGCGTGGATTTGCCGTGATCAATGTGGGCGATGATAGAAAAATTACGGATGTGTTTCATAAACAACCAATAAAAAAGGCGCTCGAACCAGGCAGAGCACCTTTAACGGTTAAAAAAAGAGCTTGAATTTTAACGGAAAGCGCTTAAATACTCACGGACTTTCGGGGTATCGAGAAAATAATGGCATAGAACCTGGCCCTCCGCACTCAATAAAACCGGCACCAACTCATCATATTGCGCAACCAGTTGCGGATCGGCATCAACATCCACCACGTCAATGCGCAGATCGCGCAAGGCATCAAGCCTGGTCTCCTGTGCGTATCCCTCAAGCAATTCACGCAAGGCGATAAACATGTCGTCGCACAAGTGGCAGTAGCTGCGGCTCAATAAACTGAATTTGGGCAGCGCTTGCTGAAAGGATAAGCGAGCCGGATCCGTCATTTCACAAACCACGCTTATCTATCACTTTTATCTTTTAACGGCTTGATGATGACAAAGGTCTGCACATCGCCCCGGCGCACCAGCAAGGTGAGGGACTCGTTTTTACCCACTGTCGCGATCATTTCATTGAATTGCGCAACTGTTTTAAGCTCCACTTGCGCGCCTTGAAAAATCAACGAGAGCAAAATGTCGCCCGGCCTAAGGCCCGTTGCACTACCGTCACTGCTGACACTTTCAACAATCAAGCCATTGGCGACGCCTAACGCACGCTTTTGTTCGGCAGACAAGGCAGACAGAACAATCCCTAAACGATTGGCCTTGGCAGACTCTGCGGATTTTCGGCCGGGCTTGTTCAAAGCCACTTGATCATCCGGCATTTGTCCCATTGTCACCATGACCTCCATGGTTTTGCCTTTGCGCCAAAGCTGCACCGGCACTTTAACACCAGGCTTGGTGGCGCCGACTTGGCGTGGCAGGTCTTTGGTTTCGGTCACCGGCTTGCCATCAAACTGCAAAATGATGTCACCCGCAATAATGCCAGCATCAGCAGCAGGCGCCCCCTTTTCAACCGCAGACACCAAGGCTCCCTGCGCTTTGGGTAAGCCGAATGAAGCGGCAAGCTCTTTATCCACTTCCTGAATCACCACCCCCATGCGGCC
The DNA here is from genome assembly GCA_002424865.1 of Rhodocyclaceae bacterium UBA5602. GTDB lineage: Bacteria > Pseudomonadota > Gammaproteobacteria > Burkholderiales > Rhodocyclaceae > Rugosibacter. Next base: position 29,265 of record DILC01000034.1, read on the forward strand.
ACGGCTCACACGCCCTTTGGCTTTTAACTGGGTTTGGATTTCCATGGCCAAATCAATGGGAATGGCAAACGACAAGCCCATAAAACCACCTGAACGTGAATAAATCTGCGAGTTGATGCCAACCACTTCGCCACGCATGTTAAATAGCGGACCACCAGAGTTGCCGGGATTGATGGGGACATCGGTTTGAATGAAAGGCACAAAATTCTCCTGTGCCAAAGAGCGTCCTTTTGCGCTCACAATTCCTGCGGTCACCGTGTTTTCAAAACCAAAAGGCGAACCTATGGCCACAACCCATTCACCCACTTTGAGCTTTTCTGGGTCGCCCAAGCGGGTAACAGGCAATCGGTTGGCGTCAATTTTGAGCAAAGCCACATCGGTGCGTTTGTCAGCGCCCAATACTTTGGCTTTGAATTCCCGCTTGTCAGTGAGCTTGACCGTCACATCATCAGCGCCATCCACCACGTGGGCATTGGTCAAAATGTAGCCATCGGCACTGATGATAAAACCTGAGCCTAGCGATTGATTTTTATACTCGCGAGGCGCCCTGCCCGGTGCGTCCCGCTGTTCAGGCATACCCGGGACTTGACCGGGGAAAAAACGCCGAAACAGCTCTAGCGCCGGATCATCGCCATCAAACGGGGTAAGCTGCCCTTGAGAATTTTGCTTGATGATATGCGTCGTACTGATATTCACGACTGCCGGGCCTTGCGCCTCGACCAGCGCCGTAAAGTCCGGTAAATCCCGTGCCATGCCTGGCATGCTGGAAACGCTAAAAAAAACAAAAACAGCAGTGAATGCGCTTCGGTATAATTTCGTCATATTCCTCATGTTGCGTCTTCGCTCCTTAAAGAAGATGTATCAGAAAAATCCTTTTTACGCTGGCGGATGGAAAGGATTCGTGGATTTACCCAGGGAAAGCGCTGGGTCAAGAATACCCGTCTTAATCTGGCCCGCTGGAAGCGGCTGCATGCCCAAAAGGCGTTGTCTGCGGTGGAGACGCCCATAGGGGCTGAAATACTTGACTACCAGAAAACCCAGGGCCACGCCGAACAACATCCCTAGCATTGCGCCCACGTCACGCCCCAAAAACTGTCCGGCGAAGACAAAAACCAGCATCAAAAACAGGGGCAATCCATAAGAGAGACATGCCGCCCTGAAAACTGCGCCATCTGCCACGGTGATAGCGACCGAACTACCTGCGTCATCTGCAGTCAAGTTCATCGTGTTGGGTAGGTGATAGCGCCGTAATTTTCTTGCCGCAGACGCCATGCCTGCCTGACAAAGCACAGGGGTCGGACAGTGCGCGCAAGCCGCTTGCCGAGGGGCAATTTCAACGCACACCTCCTCGGGTGTGGTGCTGAGAACCCTGGCCTCACAGTGCATCATTGGCCACTCCAGACAATGCCGTCGCCGAATTGCTTCAACGATAATACAGGCACTTCTCCCATGACGACGACCATATGGCCATGCACTTCACGATGATAGACATTCAACGCCCCCATGCGCGCGATACGGGATGGATTGATGATCTCTGTGCCCCCTTGCTCGTTCTTGGTCCTGGCAGATTGCAGTGTGGCGGGATATTTGGCGGCGTTTTGAGCCACATCCCACGCTACATCATGCGCAGCCTCGATAAACGTGGAGATCGTGGCAACGCCATCAGAAAACAAGACATGCAATGCTGGCTGTTCGGTATCCGACTCGCGTCTCATGACATGAACACGGCGAAAGCCGGGAATTTTCTTTTGAAAAACCCAGCCCAGATGTTCAGGGGAAACCTCGGTGGCAACGATCTTTTGGACAGACAAGCCTTCGCTGGGGAACTTGGGCTTGAAGACTTGTCGAGACAGCGGACTGCCAATCTTGACTTGGGTAAAACTGAATGAATCCAGTGTTTCACCGCCACGATTCAAAATAGTCGCGCGCAACAACAAACCGCTGGCTTCATCCAGCCAAAACTGGTGTCCGTAGCGCAAAGCATCGCGTGGCACGAGTTCGATGACTCGGCAATCCAGCCCTGCCACACGCCCTTGCCCGACATAACGCACGGCGTAATGATCATGCAACTGGCGCAGACCGTTAAACAAAAGCGACGGAAACTGCCGTTGCCTGACCCCGGTTTCAATGATCAAGCGTTTTTCCTGAGAAAAAAAACTGATTGTCTCGTCACCACGACGAATCATTTCGCGCGGGCTCCCGTCGAGTACTTCCATGTACTCTACTTCCTGCCCATCCATGAAGGCATGTGCCACACGCGAAGTTTCCATGCGCTCAGCACTGCTGGAGACAAATACGCCTTCGTAGGTAAGCTGGTGTGCCGCTTGCGCCATTTTGTGTAATGCGGCCAAATTCGGCTCGGCATAAGCAAAAGTTGCAAAAGTCGGCGCTAGCGAGACGGCGATGCAGCCCATTATGGAGCGATAAAGCGCGCAATGCCGGGCATAATACTGTCTTAACTGTCTAGCCAAATGACGATACGGCACGGCAAAGCGGACAAGCGTTGCCCGTTTTGCATGCGTTGCTGGCTTTACCGGACTCACTCGCGTCCCACGGCCTGGGGATGCCAAAGCGATCAAGGGATTCACGCTAAACATCAACGCTGCCCATTGGCAACCGAGACGGCAACCGAAACTGTGCGGATAGGATTCGCACTACCGCCCAGCACGCTGCCGTGATACGCCCGATGTGCGGCAAGATACTCCTGCAAGCGGGCAACTTGGGCTGACTCAACCGCGGTCAGCTGTACTTTATTTGCGCTGACCACTTGATGGGAGCTCGCAGCCGCTCCATTCACCGCAGGCGCAGGCTTGTTTGACTCAAACCCCGCCCTGGGCGGCACAAAGGAGCCAGCCGAGCGCGATGCGACCAGCACGGATTGATCAGGCGATTGAGCGGCAGGCTCGGTAGCCTGATCCGACGGATTTTTCAATGCCAGCGTCAAGGGATTATTGGCCAATCGAGCAACAGGGTTCATATCGCCTGAAGGGTTTTTGATTGGTGCCAACGCCACCCAAGCTACCAAGGCCGCGCCTGCCATGGACGCTGCAAGTGCCAGGGCAGGACGTTGCCAGCGTGGCGATTTATGGTGTGCAGACATTGCGTGGGGTGCAAGAATGGTCGGCTCCAAAGACAACGCGGCCATCACGTTGCGGCTAACATCAATATCAAGTTCAGACGTTTCATCCATGGCTTCGCGTATGGCATCACCTGCCACGTGATACAAATGCCAGCTTGCCTTGCCCTCGTCATCCTTGGGCAGCGCGGCAATCGCTTGCGCCATCTCATGCAAATCCAGCTCGCCATCAATGAGTGCTGAAATATGAATACTCATGGTCTTGTCCTCGATAAATTTTTTTTGTGCGCTTCTGCGTTCTTGATCATGGCTGAGTTTCATCCGTTAACCCCGCTGTTAGCCACATTCTCACCAGCGCTTGTCTGCTGCTGTATCCAGCAAAGGACGCAACTTCAAGGCAATGGCATCGCGTGCACGGAAAATTCTGGAACGCACCGTGCCGATCGGACAATCCATCACTTCAGCAATTTCTTCGTAGGTGAGCCCTTCAATTTCGCGCAAGGTAATCGCCGTGCGCAAATCCTCAGGGAGCGATTCGACTACGTTATTGACGGCCTGCCCAATCTGCTTCGTCATCAGCAAGCGCTCGGGTGTTTCATGATTACGCAACAACTCCGGCTCATCATGATTTTCACGCTCATCATCATCGGTTGTTGATGTTAATTGCGCGCGCCTGCCATGCGTCACCAACCAGTTTTTAGCGGTATTCACGCCGATCCGGTACAACCAGGTATAAAACGCGCTGTCATTACGAAAACCAGGCAGCGCGCGATAAGCGCGAATAAAACTGTCTTGCACGATGTCCTCTACCTCGGCCGGGTCGCGCACCATGCGCGAGACCAAACGCGCCAGCTTGCGCTGATACTTCGTAACCAAGAGCCCAAACGCTTGTTTATCACCCGCTTGAACACGTTCAACGAGTACCCGATCTGTTTCACGATCTCCCATGGGCTTTTTGTTGTGATTTCACCTAAATACAAAATATCGCCACTAAATTGGCTATTGGTCAGTATAGCAAGCCGCTCAGTTCGGTTCATATCACACGCCTCTAATTCGCCTTAAGCTAACACCTGTTAATGCCTTTTAACACCTGGTCACCTCCAACCACCCTGCTTGAAAAAGCACAATTGACATCCATCCATTTTTCTTGTCTAGCGATGACCCCCTTGTCTCGTAATAGTTCCCGACAGTCGGCTGCACGATAAGTGATATATTTCCGAATTATGAAAAAAAAAGCCACCCCCCATTTTGATGTTCTGATTATTGGCAGCGGCCTGGCCGGCCAGTCTCTCGCCCTGCGCCTGGCGGATACTCATCGCGTCGCCTTGGTGACCAAAAAGACCCTGGGCGACTCTGCCTCCGCCTGGGCACAAGGCGGCATTGCTGCCGTGCTGGACGAAAGCGATACAGTAGATGCCCATATTGCCGACACGCTGACCGCAGGTGCCGGCTTGTGCGACCCGGTCGCCACGCGCTTTGTGGTGGAGCACAGCCATGACGCTATCGGCTGGCTGATTGAGCGCGGTGTGCCTTTCACGCGCGACAGCTCCGCCTTCGGCTTTCATTTGACGCGCGAAGGCGGCCACGGCCAGCGCCGGATTATTCATGCAGCGGACGCCACCGGCCTGGCGGTGCAAACCACGCTGACCGAACAGGTCAAACAGCACCCGCGCATCACGATTTTTGAGCAGCACATTGCCGTTGATCTCATCACGGCGCATAAGCTTGAACAAGCGGATAAAGATCCATCCAAGGTAACGCCCAATCGTTGCCTGGGTGCCTACTTGCTGGACATTAAAGGCGACACTGTTATCACGATAGCCGCAGACCACACGGTGTTGGCAACAGGTGGCACAGGCAAGGTATACCTTTACACCACCAACCCGGATACTGCCACAGGTGATGGCGTCGCCATGGCATGGCGCGCAGGGTGCCGGGTCGCCAACATGGAGTTTGTACAGTTCCACCCCACGTGCCTGTATCACGCGCACGCCAAGTCATTTTTAATATCCGAAGCCCTGCGCGGCGAAGGCGGCTTATTGCGCTTGCCGGACGGCACGCGCTTTATGCCCGCCTATGACGAACGTGCCGAGTTAGCCCCTAGAGATATTGTGGCGCGTGCCATCGACTTTGAAATGAAGCGCCATGGCGTGGACTGCGTCTTTCTGGACATGACGCACAGGCCAGCCGATTTTCTCAAAGAACATTTCCCCACTATTTATGCATACTGTTTGGCATTGGGCATAGACATCACCAAACAACCTATTCCCGTGGTTCCCGCAGCCCATTACTCCTGCGGCGGCATCGTGACTGATCTTTCTGCGCGAACTGATTTGCCCAATCTCTACGCCATTGGCGAGACCACCTACACCGGTTTGCATGGAGCAAACCGCCTGGCGTCCAATTCCTTGCTCGAATGCGTGGTGTTTGCTGCATCCGCCGCCAAAGCCATTGCTGAAGCGGCGGTACCGCCTTTGCCCGCCTTGCCTTCATGGGATGAAAGCCGCGTCCGCGATGCCGATGAAGAAATTGTCATCTCGCACAACTGGGCGGAATTGCGCCGCTTCATGTGGGATTATGTCGGCATCGTGCGCACCAACAAACGCCTGGAACGTGCGCTGCACCGTATTATCCTGCTGGAAAAAGAAATTACCGAGTACTATGAAAAGTTTCGCGTCAGCAACGATCTGATTGAACTGCGCAATCTCGTCCTCACCGCGCATCTTATCGTCAATAGCGCCCAAAGACGCCATGAGAGCCGTGGCCTGCATTTCAGCAGGGATTATCCCAGCACCCTGCCCCGCGCACTTGACACAGTGCTGCACCCTAATTCACCCACTTAAATGGTTGGCTTAATACTCAGTCCCGGCACGCCATTTCACTTGCCAGCGCAACCAAATCCTGAGATAGCGAAAGTCTTCCGCTGACAAACTGTCGCTCAGGATCAGCAAGGCTTGCAAACGGCGTCTGGAGGCCTGGCGGTAAAGCAAAACCACCAAAAATGGCAATACCACGGTTTGTGGCTGCAAGGTCAAGGTGATGGTTTCTGCATTGCCATCATCAACTGCCGGCGTAGCCGTTATACCGCGGCTGGACGTCGCAAGAGCGGGCTTGCCCGATACTGGGCACAGCAAAAAATTCTTAGACACCGTCTTGCCAGAGCCGACTTTTTGCATGCCTTCAGGAACTTTTTTAAGCTGGCCATCACCGCCCAAAACAAGTAAAACAGCACCCGATTGCGGGTTGGATTGAAATAAAAAGCCGGCTTCAAACAGGTGCTTTATTTTGGGTGGCAAGCCATTTAAAACCGCAGGCATATAGCTTATCCAGGAAGCCAAAACTGCAAGCAATAAAACCGCACGCACACCCAACGGCAGCGTTGCCAGAAAAACGCTGCAAGCTGCCACCGCATGGGCAGCATACAAAAGATATTTGAGACGCTTTGAAGGGACAACGACGAGGGTTCGATTGGCGACGGGTCTCATCGCACGCCCGGTCTTGTAAGCTGGAGCCTGAAGGGCTTAAATCTTCTTGAAAATCAAGGTGCCGTTGGTGCCGCCAAAGCCAAAATTATTTTTCATCGCGACATCAATTTTCATCTGTCGCGCGATATTGGCGCAGTAATCCAGATCGCACTCCGGGTCTTGATCAAAAATATTGATCGTTGGCGGGCTGATCTGGTGATGAACGGCCAGCACGGTGAAAATAGATTCAATGCCACCCGCACCACCGAGCAAATGCCCGGTCATCGACTTGGTGGAATTAACGACCAATGTTTTAGCCACATCCTGACCAAAAGCCAATTTAATCGCCTCGGTTTCGTTTTTGTCGCCGAGCGGCGTGGAGGTGCCATGGGCGTTGAGGTACTGTATTTCATCAGGATTCAGCCCGGCGTTTTTCATGGCATTTTGCATGCTGCGCCTGGGGCCGTCGGTGTCTGGCGCCGTCATGTGAAATGCATCGGCCGCCATGCCAAAACCCGAGATCTCCGCGTAAATTTTCGCGCCACGACGTTTGGCATGTTCATATTCTTCAATCACCATCACGCCTGCGCCTTCACCCAAGACGAAACCATCGCGCTCCTTATCCCACGGACGGCTCGCCGTTGCCGGATCGTCATTGCGTGTGGATAGCGCCTTGGCCGAAGCAAAGCCACCGACGGCCAAGGGCGTGACTGAACCTTCAGCGCCACCGCAAACCATTACGTCCGCATCGCCATATTCGATCATGCGGGCAGATAGGCCAATGGCGTGCAGACCTGTGCTGCAGGCGGTCACAACCGCAATATTCGGTCCTTTCATGCCAAACATGATCGACAAATTACCGGATATCATGTTGATGATGGTGCTGGGAATGAAAAAGGGCGAGATTTTGCGCGAACCACCGTTTAAAAAATCGTTATGGGTTTCTTCAATCATCGGCAAGCCGCCGATGCCTGAACCAATATTCACGCCGATGCGCTCCGCATTGGCGTCTATCACTTCCAGGCCGGAATCCCGTATAGCCTGAATGCCTGCGGCCATGCCGTAATGGATAAAGGCATCCATGCGGCGCGCTTCCTTGGCCGATAAGTACGTGGTGACATCAAAACCTTTCACTTCGCCAGCAATGCGCACAGACAAAGCCGAAGCGTCAAACCGGGTGATCGGCGCAATGCCGCTTTTGCCAGCAACGATGTTTTCCCAGGCTTCAGGAACAGAGTTGCCCACAGGCGACACAAGACCCAAACCAGTAACGACTACGCGACGTCTCGACACACGTGACTCCCGAAATGAAAGGTGATGATGCAGTAAGGCTTACTTCTTCAGATGCGTATTAACGTAGTCAATCGCTTGCTGAACGCTAGTGATTTTTTCTGCATCTTCGTCCGGGATTTCACATTCGAACTCTTCTTCCAAGGCCATCACGAGCTCAACAGTATCTAAAGAGTCAGCGCCGAGATCTTCTACAAATGAAGATTCATTCTTGATGTCGGCTTCATTGACGCCGAGTTGTTCAGCCACGATTTTCTTGACGCGTTGTTCGATGTTATCCATAGTGAAACTCCTTCCCTAATTGATCGGGTGTTAAAAAACCCGACTAGTTTAACAAAAAAAAGCACTGACTCCTGGAGAGAAATCAGGCCATGTACATCCCGCCATTTACATTGATGGTGCTGCCTGTAATGTAACCAGCTTGCGGCGAAGCAATAAATGCCACTGTCGCCGCAATTTCTTCCGGCCTCCCAAGGCGGCCCAGAGGAATTTTATTGAGCAAGGCGTCGCGCTGCGCATCCGGCAATGCTCGCGTCATATCCGTATCAATAAACCCTGGCGCAATGCAGTTCACCGTGATGTTGCGGCTGCCTAATTCATGCGCCAAGGCGCGGCTCATGCCTGCCACACCCGCTTTTGCTGCGGCATAGTTGGCCTGGCCTGGATTGCCGGCTTCACCGACCACGGAGGTGATATTGATGATGCGACCAAAACGCGCTTTCATCATGCCGCGCATACACAGTTTGGACAAACGGAAAACAGACTTCAAATTCGTCTCCATGACGTCATCCCATTCCTCATCCTTCATGCGTAGCGCCAGGTTATCGCGTGTGATGCCAGCGTTATTGACGAGCACGGCCACAGTGCCAAACTTCGCTTCGATGTCACCCAGCAACGCTTCACAAGCCGCCGCATCGGTCACATTGCACACCGCACCCAAACCCGTGATTTTTGCCTCATCCAGCATCTTTTGAATATCCGCCGCACCCGTGGCTGAGGTTGCCGTGCCGATGACCGTCGCACCCTGCGCGCCCAGCGCTAACGCAATCGCCCGGCCTAAGCCGCGCGAAGCGCCGGTCACTAGCGCAACCTGCCCTTGCAACCCACTTTGTGTATTACCCATAACGCACCTTATCCCGTTGTTATTGCAGCCAACGCTGCGTCCATGCCTGCAATGTCACTCATCGCCATGCCCACCAGCCCATCGTCACAGCGTTTAGCCAAGCCAGACAACACTTTGCCGGGACCGCATTCGATCACGTGGGTCACGCCCATCCGACGCATGGCCTGCATCGTTTCAACCCAGCGCACGGGTGCGGCGGCCTGATGGACCAGGGATGATTTAATCGCTTCCGGATCGGTCAGTTCCGTGACATCCACATTGTTGATGACGGGAATCGACGGGCTTGAAAAGGCAACAGACGCCAGACGCACACGCAGTTTTTCTGCCGCTGGCAACATGAGCGAGCAATGGAACGGTGCCGAGACTGGCAACATCACCGCACGCTTGGCGCCTTTGGCCTTGACAGCCTCTGCCGCCCGTTCAACCGCTGCCTTGTGGCCAGCAATCACGGTTTGCTTGGGTTCATTGAAATTCACGGCCTGTACCACTTGGCCTTGTGCTGATTCTTCACAAGCGGCAATCACGCCTGCGGCATCCAGTCCCAACACTGCCGCCATGGCGCCCTCGCCTGCAACCACCGCTTCTTGCATGGCACGTGCCCGCAACTCAACCAGAAGCACGGCATCGGCCAGGGAAATCACGCCTGCAGCCACCAGCGCTGCGTATTCTCCCAAGCTATGCCCCGCCATTACAGCGGGCAGCCCACCGCCCTTTTCTTGCCATAAGCGGTAAGTTGCCACACCTGCTGTTAGCATCAAGGGCTGCGTATTGACCGTTTGATTCAAGGCATCTGCCGGGCCATTCGTGGCTAATTGCCATAAATCCCGCCCCAGGGTATTTGATGCCTCAGCAAACGTAGCGCGAATAATGGCGGCATCGCCATAAGCTGCCATCATGCCCAGGGATTGGGAGCCTTGGCCCGGAAAAACCAACGCAAATTTTACTGTCATCACCTCTGCCTCTTTCGCTCAGTTGAACATGGATCAAAAATTCAGCAGCACGCCGCCCCAGGTGAATCCTCCGCCCACGCCTTCGAGCAATAAACGTTGTCCGCGCTGAACTTTTCCCTGCGCAACCGCTTCGTCCAGCGCCAAGGGAATGGACGCAGCGGAGGTATTGCCATGGTGATCGACCGTGACAATACATTTCTCCTGTGGCAAGCCCAATTTTTTGGCGGTGGACTGCAAAATGCGCACATTGGCTTGATGCGGGATCAGCCAGTCCAGCTGATCAATGGTGATATGCGCTGCCTCCATCACTTCATTGGCCACTTCAACCAACACTTTCACGGCGAACTTAAAGACCGCCTGGCCGTCCATGCGTAAAAACGGGTCGCCCGTGACTTGTCCGCCGCTGACTTGCCCTGGCACAGACAACGTATCGGCATGACTGCCATCAGCATGCAAAGCCGTGACCAAAATTCCCGGCGTATCGGATGCTTCCAGCACCACAGCCCCTGCGCCATCACCAAACAGCACGCACGTGCCGCGATCCGACCAGTCCATGATGCGCGAAAAAACCTCGCTGCCAACCACCAACGCGCAACGGTGCGAGCCAGACTGAATGAATTTTTCTGCCACGCTCAAGGCATACACAAAACCGCTGCACACGGCTTGCACATCAAACGCAGGCGCACCGTTGGTGATGCCCAGTTTTCGCTGCAGCAAGGCGGCAGTACTGGGGAAAATGTAATCCGGTGTTGAGGTCGCCACGATGAGCAGATCAACATTATTCGCATTTTTTCCTGCGGCAGCCAAGGCACGCTGACTGGCCTTGAGCGCCAGATCGCTGCTGGTTTCACCCGCAGCCGCAATATGCCGAGAGCGGATGCCCGTGCGCTCGGCAATCCACTCATCAGAGGACGCCAGCCCATGCTGCGCAATCAGCGCTGCATTGCTGACAGGCTGCCCCGGCAGATAGCTCCCCGTTCCGGTAATGCGCGTATGGATCATGAAGATAGGTCCCTCAATGCGAGTTATTTCAATGTTTTTATAGCTTCAAAAAGTTCCCGCAGGCGGCTCGAAGGTAGTGCAGGGCAAGCAAGGCGCTGGCAACACGGCGTCCGGCGAGTTGCCCGAGACGTTTTGCGGACTGATTGCCATTGTTGGATTGCCGCTAACCAGAGGCAACAAGGCGACCATGCGTGCCGCAATTTTATTCGGCAAGTCTTGCCGAGCCGCCTCTGCTGCCCGATTAAGCGCCGCAGCAAAAGCCATCTGATCTGCCGAACCATGACTTTTAACAACAATGCCGCGCAAACCCAGCAAGCTCGCGCCATTGTAGCGGCGATGGTCAAACCGGCGACGAAAAGACTTTAAAACAGGCATGGCAATGAGCGCTGCCAAACGGGTAAACACCGAGCGTGAAAACTCTTCCTTCAGCCCGCTGGAAATCATTTGCGCCAGGCCTTCGGACGCCTTGAGCGTCACATTGCCGACAAAGCCATCGCACACCACAACATCTGTCGTCCCTTTGAATATATCGTTGCCTTCCACATTGCCAAAGAAATTCAAGTCACTCTGGCGCAGGAGTTCGCCCGCCTGCTTGACAATGTCATTACCCTTGATGTCTTCCTCGCCAATGTTCAGCAGACCAACGCTCGGTCGATCCTTATGCTCCAAGGCTGAGGCCAACATGGCGCCCATAATGCCGAATTGCAGCAGATGCTCGGCACTGCAATCAACATTCGCGCCTAAGTCCAGCACATAAGTCGCCCCACGCTGGGAGGGCAAAACCGTACAAATCGCTGGCCGATCAATGCCGGGCAAAGTTTTCAGGACAAACCGCGCAATAGCCATCAAGGCGCCGGTATTGCCAGCAGAAACCGCAGCGTGAGCCGAACCGACCTTGACCAAGTCAATAGCCACCCGCATGGAGGAGTCTTTTTTGCTGCGCAGGGCACTGGCCACGGGCTCATCCATCGCCACAACCTCACTGGCGTGACGAATGACAAAGCGCGACCCGAGCTCATCCGCAATCGCAGCATCCGCAATATACGGACGCAAAACATCTTCCCGCCCGACCAAAATGGCGGAACAAGAAGGGTTTTGACGCAGAAAATCAAATGTCGCGGGTAGCGTGACCAGGGGGCCGTGGTCGCCCCCCATACAATCTATCGCAAGGGTAATTGCCATGATTCAGGCTTCCTGACAAGAAAAAGCCGGATACGAAGAACGTATCCGGCCGCATCCAGAGGGAAGACTTACTCAGCTTTAGTCTTGATGACTTTTTTGCCGCGATAAATGCCGGAAGGCGAAATATGGTGACGCAGATGAACCTCACCGGAAGTGGATTCAACAGCTAGCGGAGGTGCGGTTAAAAAATCATGTGCACGATGCATGCCGCGTTTGGAAGGGGATTTTTTATTCTGCTGAACAGCCATTTGACGCTCCTTGTTTCAATGTTTCTTTAAAGCGGCCAACGCTGCAAAAGCCGCTGACCCGTGGTTATTTATCGCTGCCAGAGGCAACTCACAATGTTCATGCCGTAACGCTAGGGGCAGCGCCAACAACAATTCACTTTCAATCAACTCCATCACATCCAAGACTTCACTTGCCTCAATTGCATCCACCTGATCATCCAGCAACTCCTCATCAGGCCACGCCTCACCTGCGGCAATCAGCTGCAGCAAACTATCCACTTGCAACGGCACAGCCACACCGCCGAGGCAACGCTGACAATTCATCACCAATTCACCCGTAATTTGCAGACGCAAAAATGACTTGCCGTCTTCCCGCAAACCCTGCAAGCGAATTGACAGGGAACTATCCAGGGCAGAAAACAGCTGATCCGCCAAACGCAATAAGCGCACAACCGGAACAAACCCTTCCAACAATCGCCCGTCGCGAGCAAACCCCAGACTATCTATCGTCGCCACCGCCAAAGGGCAAGGGCGAACTGGTTTTTGATCAGCCGCCTTAACCAGCAAGCCTTCCGCAGCCAGAGCGCTTGACGCGTCACCCGCCTGATCGGAAAAATCGGATAAATCAGTTTGCAAAGAAGAAGTCTCGTGCGACATAAGCTGCGAATGTTATCATGCTTAGCCTTTGTTTTTCAAGCTTGAAACATGGCTCAGCCTCTTATTCTTGCCTCTACTTCATCTTTTCGCAATGAACTCTTGCGGCGTTTGCAAATTCCCTTTGCCGTTAAAGGGCCGCATATCGACGAATCCCCGCTAAGCGGCGAACACCCGGAAGCCACTGCGTTACGACTGGCACAAGCGAAGGCACAGGCAGTTGCAGAGCAAACGGCAGCACAATTTCCCCGTGCCTTGATTATTGGCTCAGATCAAGTGGCTGCCTGTGGCGAGCAGCGCTTTGGCAAACCGGGCACGCGAGAAAATGCCCAGCAGCAACTGCGTTACATGCGCAACAAGGAAATCATCTTCCATACCGGGCTTTGCCTTTTAAACAGCGCCACAGGCCAGGTTCAACGCCAGTGCGTGCCAACCCATGTCGGGTTTCGTGACCTTACCGATGCAGAAATTGACGCCTATCTGGACAAGGAAGACGCCTTGAATTGTGCAGGCAGCGCCAAATCGGAAGCGCTGGGCATTTCATTGTTGCGCTATCAGCGGGGAGATGATCCCACGGCGCTCATTGGCCTGCCCCTTATTGCATTGTGTGACATGCTACGCCATGCTGGCGTAGCCATGCCGTAAACCATGACAGCGACACTCTGGCTTTTGCCCGTCGCTCTGGGGGACACTCCATGGCAACAATGTTTGCCACCTGCAACATGCAACGCGGCTTGCCAATTGTCCCATTTTATTGCTGAAAATGCCAAAACAGCGCGCGCTGAATTAAAGCGCATGGCACACCCCATTCCCTTGCGCGAGCTCAATATTGTGCAACTGCCGGAAAAACTCAGCTACACAGAAACGGCAGCCATTGATCAATTGCTCTCGCCCCTCCTGGCCGGGCGCGATGTCGGGCTGATGTCTGAAGCCGGCTGCCCGGCCATTGCCGATCCGGGCGCCTTGCTGGTCAGGCGCGCCCATGCGCTTGGCTTGTGCGTCAAGCCACTGGTTGGACCCTCTTCTATTTTGTTGGCACTCATGGCATCCGGCCTGGATGGACAGCGCTTTGCCTTTCATGGTTATTTGCCCGCCAGGGAGCCTGAACGCAGCCAACGCATCGCTGCTTTGGAAAAAGAATCCCTGCATCTGCAGCAAACACAAATTTTTATTGAAACACCTTATCGCAATCTGGCGCTTTTTACCGCGCTCATCAAGGAAGCCCATCCGCATACCTTGCTATGCCTGGCTTGCGATCTCACTTTGGCTCAAGAAATGATCGTGACGCGCCCGGTTGCGGAATGGAAAAAGCAGCCCCCGCCCGAGATTGACAAGCGCCCTACCGTCTTTTTGTTTTTGGCAAGCCAGTAAAATTTCAAGATCGTTTTTCAAGCCCCCCCTTTTTTTTATCGCCTATCTGAATGAAACCATCCCGCGCCAAGCCTAAACAAACTGCCCAAGCGCTACGCTTAATTGAACTTGCCCAAGCGTTGAATGAGTCATCCAGCCGACTCGAAGACGACTTTTGGGATGTACGATTAACCACGGAAGTCAACCAGTTGCTCGCCTTCGGCAAAAAGGATGCAAACAGCGCCCAAGCGGTTGAAAATACACTCACCACCGTGTTGGAACCGTTATATCAAGACACGTCCATGGCTTATAGCGCGCTTGTTGGCACGATTGAATCCTGCATTGAGAGCAAGACCTGGCCAGCTAGCATGGCGCCTGACGTTGCCAAACATGGCCCAAAGGATAGCAGCCAAGACACGCTGCTGATCGCCATCCCCATTCTCGCCTGGTCGCGTTTTCCCATTCCCAGGGGGGGGATTCCATTGCCCTTGCTCAAGGAATTCCGTCAATTGTTGCAAACGCATATTCTGGCTTCAAACGTCAAGCTCAGCCTGTGCAACCAGCTGTTTAGCCCGGATCAACTACCGCAAACCTACGTTGCAGCAGCGCTTTTTGCCGACCAGGTCATGCAAGCTGCGAGGTTAGACAGCGATCTGGCCATTAAAATCAAGGAATCCAGCGACAACACGCGGTTTTTATCAGATAGCCGCTATTTGATTGCGGCCATCTGCGCCCCTAAAAATACGGCAGGCACCCTGCTCTTTCGCTGGCAAGAAGAGGCTGATGGGAAAGACGCGGCTGAAAAAGAAGCTATTGCAAAAGAAGTTATCAAACAAGAAACGCCAGGGAAAATGTCACCCGCTGCCTTGTCTGCCTGGGTTGAGGCCTGCAAAAAACCACTCGCCGCCTTGCTTCCCGCTTGCGCGTTCGAGTTGCAGCCCGTGAAGGCTTATCACGCGGCCTTGTTGGCTGCTGATCGCGCCTCTCGCCCTTGGTCTATCAACGCCGCTGTGGCGTTTTTGCATACCTTGTTAAACCATGCGCCTGACGCGCTTTTTGCCGTCGTGGCACGTTTTCAGGATGGCGATGAGGATGAATATCGCATCAGCCTGATCCTGCGTGGGAGCCGCACAGTTGTCTATGGGGTCATTTGGCCACTCCTGCCTTCGGAAGAGGAATCCGGCAGTATGACAACGGACATAACAGCTGCCCTGAATGCCGCTGGTGTGTCAAAAGTGGTGCTGCTGGATCGTATTTTCCCGATTGAATACTGTGATGATTGCGGGGCGGCTCTGTATCCCGATGCGGAAGGTGAGGTTGTGCATATTGAATGGCCGGAAGATCAGGACCAGGGCAGCATGCGCCACCTGCACTAAAGGCTGTCTTTTTAATCGCCGTGTTGCCAGCGCCGACTTTTTAAGGCGTCAGGCGTGCAGTAATCCCATCCGGATAAGCACTTTAAACCACCTTGATACTGTGCTTTAAAACTGATATGGCCTTGCATCAACGGCGGGCATGCGTTTTGTCATTAAATCGGCCAGCAAGCGCGCCGAACCGCACGCGAGCGTCCAACCCAATGTGCCGTGTCCGGTGTTAAGCCACAACCCCTCCATGCCAACATGCGCCATGCTGCCGATCAGCGGCACATTGCTAGGCGTGACAGGACGCAAACCTGTCCAGTATTCAATATCACCCGTCGTTGGCAAGCCAGGAAAAATCTGTCGCGTGCGCCTGACCAGCGCCGCACAGCGCGCTGAGTTCAAGCTCAGATCGTACCCCGTGAATTCGGCTGTTCCTGCTACCCGCAAGCGGTTGCCCAAACGGGAAAAAACAATTTTTGCCTGATCATCCGTCAAGCTAACCGAAGGCGCTGCATTGATAGCAGGGGTAGCGCTGTTGGCATTTATCGATTGATCAGCAGACAACTGAAATGTCGCGGAATAGCCCTTGCCCGGGTAAACGGGCAAACGCACACCCAAAGGCCGCAGCAGCAAGGAGGAATAACTGCCCAAAGCCAAAACGACAGCATCAGAAGCAAGCACCTCATTTGTCGCCAGGCGTACCCCCGTGACGCGGCTGCCTGCTGTCACGAGCGCTGTCGCCGTTTCTTCAAAGCGGAACCGCACGCCTGCTGCCGCCGCTTTTTCTGCAAGGCGTGCGGTAAATAGCTGCGCATCCCCCGACTCGTCAGTGGCGGTATAAGTCCCGCCCACGATAGGCAAAGTGGATTGCTTGAGGGCGGGCTCAATCAACAGGCACTCAGCGGCCGTCCTGGGCATCCGGTCACAGCCAAACTCACGCATCAAGGCCGCTTGCTGCAAGGCATGTTCGAACTCTCGGCCATCCGTGTAGATATGCAAAATCCCGCGCGTGAGCTGATCATATTGCAAAGCCAAAGCTTCACGCAAAATACCGAGCTCCGTTCGGCTCATCAATCCCAACTGCACAATCGAGCGAATATTGGCGCGGGTTTTTGCTGGCGAACACTCACGCAAAAACGCCAGCCCCCAACGCCATTGATCCATATCTGCCCGCCACCGCCACAAGAGTGGCGCATCTTCGTGCCCCAGCCACTTCACAATCCGGCGCAATGCCTCCGGATTTGCCCAAGGCTCTGCATGACTCACGGAAATCTGGCCGCCATTGGCAAAACTGGTTTCTTGCGCAGGAGACGGCTGGCGATCAATGACGGTGACATCAAAACCCTCTGCCGCCAGATACCAGGCTGCTGCCACGCCAACTACGCCCGCACCCAAAATGGTTACGTTTTGCATCAAATTATTCCAATTCCAGAGTGATACTCACTTTTTGCTTACCCCAAAAACAGTCAGCCCCAATAACAATTCACGGCTTTTCAAACACCTGCGAGTCGATTATAGTCAGGACTTATCCAGCCTCAGCGTGGCGCAGCAACGCAATGCCAACGGGACTGCGACAATGCAACCCATTCTTTAACCCCATTTGCTTTAATCCTATCTGCCGCCAACCACCCGCATATTTCACTCTTATCCCTATGAGCACCCAAATGGGCAATAAACCCAAAATCGTCAAAACTGAAGCCGCTTGGCGTGAGCAGCTCACCCCTGTGCAATATCACGTCGCCCGCGAAAAAGGCACTGAGCGCGCTTTTACTGGAGAGTACTGGGATTGCAAAGAACCCGGAGTTTATCGTTGTATCGGCTGTGGCGAACCCCTGTTTGATGCCAACGCGAAGTTTGATTCCGGCTGCGGCTGGCCAAGCTTTACGGCGCCATTAAACGAAGAAGCCATTAGCGAAACCATCGACACCAGCCTTAACATGCGCCGCATAGAAGTCACCTGCAGCCGCTGCGATTCGCATCTGGGTCATGTTTTCCCCGATGGCCCAGCCCCCACGGGCTTACGCTATTGCATCAACTCAGCCGCAGTCGATCTGAAAAAAGAAAAGTAAAAAAACAGAACTTTCTCCTTATTTTCACTTCTCTGTCCCTTGTTCTTTATTTACGCCACTGTTTACGCCACTGAGCAACTCCCTGCGACAAAATAACAATCGGGACAGCAAGTCCGCCCCACATTACCCAACCCCTTATTGCCCAGCCCAGCCCCTCTACCGCAACCATGAAATTTCTTTTTGATTTACTGCCAATTTTTCTCTTCTTTAGTGCTTTCAAATACTACGAAGCACATAAAGAAGCGGCTGCCACACTGCTCAATCAGCTATTTAATAGTTTAGGTTTTGCAGGTGGATTCGTGCCGGACCAGTCCCCCATTTTGGTTGCCACCTTGGTAGTCATTCTGGCTACGGCCTTGCAAATCGCCTTTGTCTGGTATCGCCACCGAAAAGTGGATACCATGCTCTGGGTGAGTTTGGTTCTGGTCACTGTTTTTGGTGGCATGACGCTTGTTTTGCATGACGCAACGTTTATCAAATGGAAGCCAACGCTACTGGATTGGCTATTTACGCTGCTTTTGCTCGGTTCTGCCAAGTTTTTCAACCGCAATCTTATCCGCACGATGATGGAAAAACAGGTTCAATTACCCGATCGCCTCTGGGAAAACCTTAATTACGCATGGGCTGCATTTTTTGCTTGCATGGGCGTCCTTAATCTCTATGTCGCGTTTAATTTCAGCATTGACACCTGGGTAAACTTCAAGCTCTTTGGCGGCATGGGCTTGATGCTGCTTTTCATTCTTGCGCAAGGTGTTTTTCTTGCCAAGCATATGCCACAGGAGAATTCATAGCCATGCTTTACATCATAATGGCCATAGATGCACCCAATAGCGAAGCCATTCGCCGTGCAACCCTTGCCCCGCATATGCGTCATCTGGAAAACATTACGGCAGCTGGCGGTCATATCGTTCTCGCCGGCCCGTGCCTGGCTAACGATAGTCCTGATCGTCAAATAGCCGGTTATTTTGGCAGCTTGCTCATTGCCGAGTTTGAGTCGCTGGAAAAAGCCCAGGCCTGGTCGGATGCTGACCCGTTTGTGACCGCAGGCGTTTTCTCGCAGATTTTTGTCAAACCTTTCCGCCAGGTAGTGCCTGCGCCCTGATCAACAAACCCAGCAAACAATGAATACCATCGACTTGATCCACGAACGCCTGGCCGTGTTAAAACCCACCGCCATAACCGTCATTGACGACTCCGCACTACATGCTGGACATGCGGGTTCACGCAGTGGCGGCGGGCATTACCGGCTCACGATCGTCTCCCCGCAATTTGCCCAGCGCAGCACGATGCAAAAACATCGCTTGGTGTATGATGCGCTAGGTTCCCTCATGCAGCGTGAGATTCATGCTTTGAGCATTGATGCCCGTTGTCCCGATGAAACCCCGGCAAACTCAAGTTAAGCAAACAAATTATAAAAATCACCGTATTTTTAGTTATTTTCACTTCATCTTTCAACTTAATTCAGGAATTACGATGAATCACTCGCTACGTTGTGCCCTCATGATTACCTTGGCTGCTTCTGTACTTGGCAGCACTCCTGTTTTCGCCGCCGAAACAGCGATTGTGACTGTTAATGGCAAGGCCGTGCCTAAAAGCCGTGCTGACATGCTCGTTTCCGCCCAGGTTGCGCAAGGCCAGCCTGATTCCCCTGAGCTGCGTGAAGCTGTGAAAGAAGAGCTTATCCGCCGCGAAGTCCTGGCTCAAGCCGCCGCCCAAAAGGGTCTGGATAAATCAACTGAAGTCCAGGCGCAAATGGATATGGCTCGCCAGGGCGTGTTGATTGGCGCTTACCTCAAAGATTATGTGAAGCGTAATCCTATTAGCGATGCGCAACTCAAAAAAGAATATGACGACTTAAAAGCCAAAGTGGGCAACAAGGAATACAAAGTGCGTCACATCCTGGTGGATAAAGAAGAAGATGCAAAAGCCATTATCGAAAAACTCAAAAAAGGCGAAAAGTTCGATGATTTGGCCAAACAATCCAAAGACCCAGGCTCTAAAGAGCGTGGTGGCGATCTGGGCTGGGCCAGTCCTGCCGCTTTTGTTAAGCCCTTCTCTGACGCGATGACCAAACTTGAAAAAGGAAAATACACCAGCGTCCCTGTCAAGAGCGATTTTGGCTGGCACGTGATTCAGCTGGACGACACACGCGACACCAAGATCCCCCCATTTGAAGAAGCGAAAGGTCAAATTGCACAGCAAATGCAACAAGGCCTGGTGCAAAAGCACATGGACAGCCTGCGTGCCAAGGCAAAGATTCAATAAACTGGTTAATGCTGCCAAAAGAACGGGAGCCAGGGCTCCCGTTTTTGTTTTTGCCTCGGGAATACCCAAGCATACGCAATGTAAGCGCCAGAACCTGGAAACCTCCGTTTTCCGCTTCCAATTTTGTTGAACCGCTGATGAATACTGAACTTTTCCTCTTTTGCGCCCCTCACCGGTCAGGTGATTCCGCTACACGCCCGATGGTGCGTCCAACTGAGGTTTCCAGATTGAGTTCCTACCAATCCCTACTGCACTCCCCTGCATCAAACCCATAACCCGCCATGAAAAAACAGCGCGCTATAACCAATATCCCAGCGGATGAACCTGTGCGTCGAATTGTTTATCGTCAAGCCAAGCCCCAGTGCGGCCCAGCTTTTGAGGCTTTGGTGCGCGGAATGGTCGAAGACATGAAAAAATTCCCCGGCTTTTTAGGTGCTGAAATCATTCCCCCGGCCACACCACAAGAAGAGTATCAATTCATTTTCCGCTGGGCAAATCAGCGAACCATCAACGCCTGGGATGCCTCAACCACTCACGGGCAATGGTTACAGCGCTTGAATGATGTTGCTGAAGGCGATCCCGAATATCGCCTGCTCTCCGGCATGGAAGCCTGGTTTGCACCGACCGTCATGCCCGGCATCAAGCCGCCACCACGGCTCAAGATGGCGCTCATTTCATGGCTGGGCGTGTTCCCCACGGTTATTTTTCTGCAGTTCACCATTTTCCCCTTGATCGCTCAATGGCCATTCTTGTTGCAGGCCACCGCTTTTACCGCACTCATGATCACCCTCATGACCTGGGTTGTCATGCCCGTGATGACCAGCCTCTTTCGTCCCTGGTTGATTGGCAGGAAAAAGCAATAACCTGCACTTATATATTTACCTTTTGACTTTTGCTGAGTTCTCCTGATTTCCTCTTTTATGCCATCCACGACCGAAAATGACCTTAATCGCGCGGTGTTAATTCTCGCCGGTGCCGCCTTTGCAAGCGCCGCCTCGTTCCGCGTCTGCGATCCATTCCTGCCCGTACTGGCCAGCGGTTTTGGCGTTAGCATCAGTGCCGCGTCAGGTGTCATTACGGCCTTTGTTGTCGCTTACTGCATGTTTCAACTCGTCTTTGGCCCTCTGGGCGACCGCGTCGACCGTTACCATCTGGTCGCTTATTCCACCTTGGCGTGCACGCTGGGCTCATTGGCCTGCGCGCTGTCCCCTTCCTACTTCTGGCTGGTCGCCTCGCGCGCCATGACGGGTGCATTTTCGGCCGGCATTATTGCGGTAGGCGTGGCCTGGATTTCCGATCGCGTACCCTTGCACCACCGGCAGGCAATGCTGGCGCGTTTTATCAGCGGGCAGATTGTCGGCATGATGTCAGGCCAGGTCATGGGTGGCGTTTTTGTCGATACCCTAGGCTGGCGCTGGGCATTTGCAGCGCTTGCCCTGCTCTACCTCACCTTTGGCAGCTTGTTGCTGGGCCAGGCGAAGAAGCTCGCAGTCGGCGCACCGTCCAAAAAAGCCCCCCCGCCGGGCAATCCCTTTGTTTCGGTGGCGCGCGATCTTTTATCCGTCATTAAATCACGCAGGGCTTGGCCTGTTTTTGCCGCCATTTGCTTTGAAGGCATGGCGGTATTTTCCGTGCTGGCTTTTCTGCCTTTGCATTTGCACACGCATTTTGGCATCAGCATGACCCAAGCGAGCCTGGCCATCATTGCCTATGGCGCCGGGGGATTGCTGTATTCCTATAACGCCAAGCGCTTAACCACGCGCTTTTCGGTCAGTCGCCTGGCCTTGCTGGGCAGTAGCTGCATTGCGATCGGCATGTTCTTGCTGTACTGCCTGCCCGCCTGGTTTTATGTCATGCCGGTCATGGCGCTGGCCGGGTTTGGCATGTATCTGCTGCATAGCACCATCCTGACGCGTGCTACAGCCATTACCGAAACCGCGCGCGGCTTGGCGATCTCGCTCACAGTCTCGGTCTTTTTTGTCGGCCAATCCATCGGCATTGCGGCCGCTTCGCAGATTGTTGAAACAATAGGCATACCGCCTATCCTGCTTATTTCGAGCGTCCTGATACTGCTGGTAGGCATTGGTTTTGCGCGGGCATTAAAAACCCATCAGACTGTTGCAGCCTGACAGGTGTGGGTTAATGTTTTGCTGTTGCCCTGCGCAAGGGATTAAAACCGCCTTATTTCAACCAGCGCCGCGCATTCCTGAACAAATTCATCCAAGGCGATGCGCCTTGATAACGCTGCTCCCAATCACGGGGATGCCAGGACATTTGCGCAACGCGCACCACCCGCTCGGGGTGCGGCATCATGATGGTAAAGCGGCCATCCGCTGTCGTCACCCCGGCCAGACCTTCAGGTGAGCCATTCGGATTTGCCGGATAGGCCGTAGCGACTGCCCCGCGATGGTCGATATAGCGCAAGGCCGTCATGTCATGCCGTCTCGCCAGCGCCGACTTTTCTAAGCTTTCGTGGTTAAACACCGCGCGCCCCTCCCCGTGCGAAATCACTACCGGCAGGCGCGAACCAGCCATGCCGCTCATGAAAATCGAGGGTGACTCGGGAATCTCCACCATCACCAAGCGCGCTTCAAATTGCTCGCTGCGGTTGCGCTGAAAAGTCGGCCAGCCATCGGCTCCCGGAATAATCGGCGCCAGATGCGCCATCATCTGGCAACCGTTGCACACGCCCAGCGCAAAGCTATCCTGGCGCGCAAAAAAGGCCGCAAACTCATCCCTTAGCTGGCTATTGAACAAGATGGATTTTGCCCAACCTTGCCCCGCGCCCAACACGTCGCCATACGAAAATCCGCCGCAAGCGACCAGGCCTTTAAAGTCGGCGAGCTTGACACGGCCGGCTTGCACGTCGGACATGTGTACATCCACGGCCTCAAACCCCGCCTGATCGAACGCCACCGCCATTTCAACATGCCCATTGACGCCCTGCTCGCGCAAAATCGCCATTTTGGGACGAGCGCCAGTGGCCACCACAGGGGACGTCAACAAGGACGCTGCCAGCGTCGATTTGAGCTCATCCGATAAATGCGCGGACAAACCCGGATCATCACGGTCCAGGATCGCGGCGAATTCTTCTTCAGCGCAGATTGCATCATCGCGCAATTGCGCGATTTGGAAGCTCACCTCGCTCCACGTGCGCTGCAACTCGTGCCTTGGTGCTGAAAACACACGTTTTGCGTTGCGCCAGACGCGAATCTCATCATTCGCGTTGGTATGCCCAATGCCATGCGTGACATGCCCCAAGCCTGCCGCGCGCAAGGCCGCCATCACCTCACTGCGGTCAGCATGGCGAATTTGCAGCACCGCGCCGAGCTCTTCATTGAACAGCGCCGCCAGCAACTTGTCCTGCGCCCTGCCCGCCAGCATATCCGGCCGCCGTTCCATGCCATCCACGTCATTCAGCAGCGTGTCAAAACATAAGGCATCCAGCGTGAGCGAGACGCCAACGCGAGAAGCAAAGCTCATTTCGCATACCGTAGCCCACAAACCGCCGTCCGAGCGGTCGTGATAAGCCAGGATTTTCCCGGCACGATTGAGCTGCTGGATGGCATTAAAAAACGCCTTAAGCAGCGCGGCATCCACATCGGGTGCCGTATCGCCACTCGCACCATAGACCTGCGCCAAGGCCGAGCCACCCAGCCGGTTGCGCCCCTCGCCCAGGTCAATCAGCAGCAATTCGGTTTCGCCCACATCGGCATCACGCCGCAATTCCGGCGTCAAGGTGCGGCGCACATCCTCAACCGGCGCAAAAGCCGTGATGATCAACGAGACGGGCGAAACCACCTGTTTTTGCTCACCCGCATCTTCCCAGCGGGTACACATGGACAAGGAATCCTTGCCCACGGGAATCGCCACGCCCAAGGCTGGGCAAAAATCCAGCGCCACGGCCTTGACGGTATCGAACAGCACCGCATCTTCATAGCGGTGGCCAGCGGCTGCCATCCAGTTGGCGGATAGCTTGATGCGCGCAATATCACCCACGTCCGCTGCGGCCAGGTTGGTCAAGGCTTCGCCAATAGCCATGCGCCCCGAGGCCGGACCATCCAGCAAGGCCAAGGGCGTACGCTCGCCCAGCGCGAAACATTCGCCACGGATAGTGTTGTAGCTGACCGTGGTCACTGCCACATCGGCCACTGGCACCTGCCAGGGGCCAATCATCTGGTCGCGCGTCGTCATGCCGCCTACCGAGCGATCGCCAATGGTGATAAGAAAATTTTTGGACGCCACACTGGGCAAGCGCAGCACACGGTGCGCCGTTTCAGCAAAATCCATGCTGAGCGCCAAGGGCGGCATGCTGACCGCCTCACGCTGTGCGTCACGGTGCATGCGTGGCGGCTTGCCCAGCAGCACTTCCATCGGCATATCCACGGGATTATTGAAAAAATGCGCGTCGGTGACGGTTAACTGGTCGCCATCCGTGGCCCGCCCCAGCACCGCAAATGGGCAGCGTTCACGCTCGCACAGGGCGCGGAATTCGTCCAGGCGTTCGGGTGCGATAGCCAGCACATAGCGTTCTTGCGCTTCATTGCTCCAGATTTCACGCGGACTCATGCCGGGCGCTTCCGTTTGCACGGCACGCAAATCAAACACCGCGCCGCAGCCTGCGTCATGCGCCAGTTCCGGCAAGGCGTTGGATAATCCCCCCGCACCCACGTCATGGATGGCTAAAACAGGATTCTTCTCGCCCATTTGCCAACAGCGGTCGATAACCTCCTGCGCACGCCGCTGCATTTCGGGGTTGCCGCGCTGCACCGAGGCAAAGTCCAGATCAGCCGAATTGCTCCCCGTTGCCATGGACGAGGCAGCGCCCCCCCCCAAACCAATGAGCATGCCGGGGCCGCCCAGCTGGATGAGCAGGCTGCCTGCCGGAAAGCGGATTTTGAACGCATCGCGATCAGCAATATTGCCCACGCCACCGGCCAGCATGATGGGCTTGTGATAACCGCGTACTTCACCATCAAACGGCTGCTCAAAGGTGCGAAAGTAACCCGCCAGATTCGGTCGCCCGAATTCATTATTAAATGCCGCAGCACCCAGCGGCCCTTCGATCATGATCTCTAACGCGGAGGCAATGCGATCCGGCTTGCCATACGTGGACTCCCACGGCTGTTCATAATCGGGAATATGCAAATCGGACACGGAGAACCCTGCCAGACCGGCTTTGGGCTTGGAGCCACGCCCCGTGGCGCCTTCATCGCGAATCTCGCCGCCCGAACCGGTGGCAGCTCCCGGGAAAGGCGAAATAGCCGTGGGGTGGTTATGCGTTTCTACCTTGGCCAGAAAATGCGTCATTTCTTCGCGCCAGATATAGCGGCCATCGGCCTGCGGCATGAAGCGCGGAACCCTGGCGCCTTCCAAAATCGCGGCATTATCGGAATACGCCACGACCGTACCCGCCGGATTGGCCTTGTGCGTTTCGCGGATCATGCCAAACAGCGACAAGGGCTGCGTCTGGCCATCCACCGTCCAGGTGGCGTTGAAAATCTTGTGTCGGCAGTGCTCAGAATTCGCCTGGGCGAACATCATCAATTCAACGTCTGTTGGATTTCTGCCAAGCTTGGTGAAGTTGTCCAGCAAATAGTCGATTTCATCGTCCGAGAGCGCCAAGCCCAGCGACTGGTTGGCGGAAGCCAAGGCAGCACGCCCGCCATTCAAGATATCAATGCTGGTTAGCGGCTGTGGCGCTGCCTGCTCAAATAGCGCCTCGGCCTGGTCAAAGCGCGTCAAGACCGACTCGGTCATGCGATCGTATAAACCACGCCGTACCGCCATCGCCGTCCGACTGGATACCGCTTCGCATAACTTTTCATCCGCGACACCATCGACATAAAAAGCCGTGCCGCGCTCGATGCGCAATACCTGGGCAAAGCCACAGTGATGCGCAATGTCAGTGGCCTTGGTACTCCAGGGTGAAATCGTGCCCAGACGCGGAACCACAAGGCTTAATTCACCCGCCGGTGATTTTTTTGTTATCCCCCCGGCTTCAATGCCCAACAACGCAGCGAGTCGCGCGGTTTCATCCACCGATAAGGCGGCATTCATGCTGATGAAATACCAATGCTCGGCAGCAAGTGTGAGTTTGGGGCTAATCTTGCGTAAAGTCTGCTGCAAGCGGGTTAATCGGGAAACCGAAAAAGCGGCATTGCCGCGCAGCGCAAGGAACTCAGCCATAGCAGGACGAAATCTCAGCAAAAATCAGGAGGGCGCGAATTATAACCCGCCTGCCCGCCTGTCTTTTGGCTTATCCAGCCTGCCAAAGAAAGTCATCTGGCAGGCTGGCTGAAAAATGAAGCAAGTAAAAACTGTGGTCTAACGCCCATGGTAAGCAAATACCACCCGCTGATGATGAAACACGCGAAAGGCATCACAAAGACCCGCCCCCCAGCTTCTCCCGCGCGGGGGAGAAGATTGTCTGGCGCGCCACGCGAGTGGCGTGAGTCGGCATCAAATGTTGTTTCACGCTAAAAACGGTAATTAATTACAACTGCGGTACTGCGTTAAACATCGCCAGCAACGAGGGATACACGCGAATAAACAGCGCCAGGCACAGTGAAACGCCGAAAGCATAGGTACCCATTGCGCCTATCACACGTAACGGATTCGGCTTGGCGAGTGTGCTGGAAAATGCAATGCCGAACACGACCAAATAGCGCGAAAGCGTCGCCAAGCCCATGCACCACAACACCCAAGGCGCGGGATAAACCATGCCCAGCGTGAGAATCAGCACCGCTAACATGGGCGCATATTCCGTGGTGTTGCCATGGGCGCGCACCGCTTTGTAAAGCCTGTCCGCTGGGTCAATGGCGTAACCATAGGAGGTGTTGGTTTTGCCCCGCGTCATCGAGACCACAAACCCCAAACCAAACACCAAAAAACCCAACAAAGCGACACAGAGTAAAGCAATAGCCATATTTATACCTTTTATATTAAAATAATTAAATCAATTAGTTATTGAATAAAATTAAATATTAACATTAATTTTATTTGATTCAATACGCTCACTCGAGTTGCTGTTTTACGCTAGTTTTATCCGTTCGCCTTAGCCTTTAAAGTCGGCGATTAAATGAAATGACCAAGTTGAATATAGATAAGCATGCTATTTGCAGCAGTATTGCGACTTATAGGATGGCTCTCAGTTTGAAATACTAAGCACGGTTACAAATCCCACGCCATATTCTAATTTGGTCGGTTTTTAGTTCTGCACTGCTTGTTCGGATGTCCATGAAACAATACAACAAACCACACGATACTGTTTTTCGTGCCCTATTTGAATCAATGGGCGATCCTGCGTTTTTAGTCAGGCAGGGAAGGATTATTGACTGCAATCATGCGGCACTGCAAGTGCTGGGTTATCCAGATCCACCCCGGCTGCTGAATCGGCAACCGTGTGAAATTTCACCATCATTTCAGCCTGATGGCACATCGTCGACTGAAAAAGAAGTGTTGATGATCGATACGGCAGTCAAGAACGGTTCTCATCATTTTGAGTGGACGTATTTACGCGCGGATGGAAGCCCCATCCTTGTTGAAGTAAAACTAACCGTAATGGTTATCGATGGTGAACAACTTATTTACTTTCTATGGCGTGACCTGTCGGCCAGAATACAAGCTGAATATGCCTTGCGCAAATCAGAAGCAAGATTTCGCTCGCTCTATGAATCCACCAATGATGCAGTACTGCTTTTTGATCATGAAGTTGTTTTTGACTGCAATATGGCAGGGGCAAGGCTTTTTGGCTGCCAACAGGTTAATGAATTGCAAGGCCTGCACCCTGGCCAGCTTTCACCGCCTACCCAGCCTTGTGGCCGCGCTTCAACAGCCCTTGCCAATGAATATATTCAATGCGCCCTGGATAGCAACACCTGTAGATTTGAATGGATTCATCAGCGGCTTGACAATGGGCAAACATTTCCTGCGGAGATTTCACTTAACACCTTGATGTTAGATGGAAGACTCTGTATTCAAACGACCATTCGGGACATCTCCGAGCGCAAACTAAATGAGCGAAACGAAAAATTCCGTAGTGAAATCCTTGAGCTTTTAACGCAAGAGCTACTTCTGCCACATACTCTGGGAGCGATAGTCCTGGGTGTTGAAGCGCGGATCACTGGCTCCATGTGTGCAATTCTTTTGGTCGATCGTGAAGGTAAACACTTAACGCACAGCGTGGCGCCCAATTTCCCAGCCTCTTTTGCGGCTGCATTGGAAAGCCTCCCCATCGGCGCAGAGGCTACGCCTTGCGGCAGGGCGGCATTTTCGGGGAAGCTCGTCATTGTGGAAGACTTTTCTGCGCATCCCACTTGGGCTCCCTACCAGCCGCTAGCAACCAGCTTTGGCTTGATTGCCTGCTGGTCGCAGCCAATTTTTTCCTCCACAGGCAAAGTGTTAGGTACTTTTGCTGTTTACTTTGGTAAAGCCTGCAAGCCATCTCCAGCAGATGTATCTCTTTTAAATCAGGCAGGAACGCTCGCAGGTATAGCGATCGAACGCGCAAAAATGGAAGAGCAGGTGTTGCGCCTGGCTTACTACGATGAGCTCACCAACTTGCCCAATCGTCGGTTGCTCATGGAGCGTTTAAACAAGGTGTTAGCAGCCAACGCACGCACTGGGAAATATGCTGCACTCCTGTTCATCGATCTGGATAACTTCAAAAGCATCAACGATACTTTAGGCCATGCCGCAGGTGATGTTCTTCTGCACAATGTCGCGTTACGCCTACGGTCTTGCGTTCGGACGGAAGATACGGTTGCTCGACTCGGGGGGGACGAGTTTGTCGTCATGTTAGAAAACTTGCGCGATGACCCTATCACCGCAACAATTCAGGCAGAAACGACTAGCCAAAAGATTCTAACCACACTAAGGGCACCTTATTTGCTCCCGGATAAAGAGCAAAGAAGCACGCCCAGCATTGGTGCAGTTGTGTTCAGAAGCAGTAATGATCTCTCTGCAGAAAATGTCATAAAACAAGCAGATATTGCGATGTATCACGCCAAACAGGCAGGGCGCGATGCGGTCTCATTTTTTAATCCACAGATGGAAGCCAGCATTTCAGAAAAAGCCAGTCTCGCCAGTGATCTTCATGACGCGCTTGAAAAAAATCAGTTTGCTTTGGTGTATCAGGTGCAGATGGACCAGCTAGGCTTTGCTCAAGGTGCTGAAGTGTTGCTGCGTTGGCATCACCCTGGAAAAGGCGCTATCTCGCCATTGCAATTCATCCCGATAGCAGAGGAAACCGGGCTCATTGTCCCGATCGGCTTATGGGTAATTCATAAAGCCTGCGCGCAAATAAAACTTTGGCAACAGGAAGAAACCATGCAGCATCTGGTTCTGGCAATCAATGTCAGTGCACGGCAATTCCTTCACGCTGATTTTGTCATGCAGGTGCGCAGGGCAATTGAGCAGCATGCAATTAACCCCCGTGGCATCAAACTTGAGCTCACCGAAAGTGTTTTGATTGCGAATATCAACGATATTGTGAGCAAAATGAACCAATTGAAAGCCCTGGGCATCCACTTTGCACTGGATGATTTTGGCACGGGGTATTCCTCACTCCAGTACATCAAGCAATTACCATTGAATCAACTCAAAATTGATCAATCTTTTATCCGTGAAGTTGAAACAAATGCCCAAGACCGTTCGATCGTGCGCACCATCATTGCCACTGCAAAAAGCTTTCATCTTGATGTCATAGCCGAGGGTGTGGAAACCATCGGGCAAAAAAACTTTTTGCTCGATGAAGGTTGTTTTAACTTTCAAGGATATTTTTTCAGCAAACCTTTACCCGTGGCGCAGTTTGAACAACTGCTGCAAAATGACTTCATTGCCTAGTTAAATGGCATCTAAATATGCATCCGCAGCTAATTATTCTTGTATCAGGAGCAAACAATAATGGCCCAAGTAGTCAGGTTCAATCAAACCGGTGGTGCGGATGTTTTAGCGCTGGTCAATGAAACCATACGCGAGCCAGCTTCTGGCGAAGCGCGTATCCGCATCCAGAGCATCGGCCTTAATCGCGCCGAGGCGGCTTTTCGGTCGGGAACATACCTTGAGCAGCCCGTATTGCCATCGCGTATTGGCTATGAGGCCGCAGGCATCATCGAAGCCTTGGGCGACACCAATAGTCCGTTTAAGGTGGGCGATGCCGTTTGCATTCTGCCTGAATTTTCCATGACGAAATATGGCGTGTGCGCAGAATCAGCGATCGTGCCAAGTGCAGCCTTGATGAAGCGTCCGGCAGAACTCAATGAAATTGAAGCTGCCGCCGTCTGGATGCCCTACATGACGGCCTGGGGTGCACTTAGCGCGTGCGCCCCGTTTGCTGCAGGCGATGCGGTTGTTGTTACAGCCGCTTCCAGCAGTGTCGGCTTGGCGGCTATTCAGGTAGCGCATCGCCTGGGTGCCTTGCCCATTGCCATCACCCGCACAGCAGACAAACGCGCGGCTTTGCTCGCAGCGGGTGCACCGCATGTGATTGTGAGTGGAACAGAAAATATTGCCGACCGTGTTATGCAGATCACACAAGGCAATGGTGCACGCATGGTTTTTGATCCGATTGCAGGATCCGGCGTTACCAATCTGGCCGCAGCCTTGGGTGTGGGTGGCGTGCTGGTCATTTATGGCAACCTGAGTGGTCAGGGGCATCAAACACCCTACCCTTACATGCAAGCGATGAGAAAAAACCTCACCCTGCGGCCTTATCTCATCTTTCCGGACATGTCCATTCCGGCAAGACATGCGGCGGCGTGCGAATTCATCCTGTCTGGACTGAAAGATGGCAGCCTTAAACCCAGCATTGCCAAAACCTTTCCGCTGGATCAAGTGGTAGAGGCCTACCGCTATCTGGAAAGTAATCAGCAGATAGGAAAAGTGGTCATCACAGTGCCCGCCTAGCTTGTTAGCAAGCCGCTTTCAATTATCATGTAAAACATTAAATGTATTAAATAACCTGCTGTTTCTTAGGAGTAATAATGAAATCAAAAGCTGCAGTCGCTTATCAGGCAGGGCAACCGCTGGTTATAGAAACAGTCGACCTGTCAGGCCCCCAGGCGGGCGAAGTATTGGTTGAAATCAAGGCCTCTGGCGTTTGCCACACCGATGCCTTTACCCTGTCTGGAGACGATCCCGAAGGCATTTTCCCGGCGATTCTAGGCCACGAAGGTGCGGGCATTGTGGTCGAAGTCGGTGCGGGCGTGACCAGCGTCAAGCCAGGGGATCATGTCATTCCGCTGTACACACCAGAATGCCGTCAATGTGAATACTGTCTATCGCAAAAAACCAACCTGTGCCAGGCAATACGCACGACCCAGGGCCGGGGTGTCATGCCTGATGGCACCAGCCGCTTCAGCTTGCACGGCAAGCCGGTTTTTCATTACATGGGCACGTCAACTTTCTCGCAATACACGGTCATGCCGGAAATTTCCGTTGCCAAAATCCGTGAAGACGCCCCCTTCGATAAGGTTTGCTATATCGGCTGCGGCGTGACTACCGGCGTTGGCGCGGTGGTTAATACAGCCAAAGTCCGCCCCGGGGATCGCGTCGTGGTGTTCGGCTTGGGTGGCATAGGGCTCAACGTCATCCAAGGCGCGCGCATGGTGGGTGCCGACATGATTATCGGCGTGGATATCAACCCCGCACGTCAGGCGCTGGCGGAAAAATTCGGCATGACACACTTTGTCAATCCCAAAGAAGTCGAGGGTGACTTAGTGCCTTATCTGGTGAATCTCACCAAAGGCGGCGCAGATCACACCTTTGAATGCGTTGGCAATGTCGATCTGATGCGGCAAGCCCTGGAATGCTGTCACAAGGGCTGGGGGGTGAGCACGATTGTCGGTGTGGCGGGTGCGGGCAAGGAAATTGCCACACGCCCCTTTCAGCTGGTCACCGGCCGCGTCTGGCAGGGCTCAGCCTTCGGTGGCGCCAGAGGCCGCACGGATGTACCGAAAATTGTGGATTGGTACATGGACGGCAAGATCAACATTGATGACCTGATTACCCATGTCATGCCCATTGAGCAGATCAATGATGCTTTTGACTTGATGCACGAAGGCAAGTCGATTCGTTCAGTGGTGACGTTTTAATGCAAAAAGGATCCAAAAAAAGCCTCCCGCTCAGCCAGCTGAGCGGGAGGCTTTTTTAGTTTCCTGTGATTATTTCCAGTCTTCAGCGATCATCTGTGCGCCACGCCAGGCAATGGCCATCGTGGCGGCATGCGTGTGGGCCGAAACAACCACCGGCATAATCGACGCATCAATCACCCGCAATCCCTGAGTGCCACGCACGCGCAAGCGCTCATCGACAACCGCATCCGTACCCTGCCCCATCTTGCAGCTGCCCACCGGGTGATACACCGAGCCACCGTAGTCAAGATAGTATTGTTTCGCATCCTCATCCGACTTGACCGTATCCGCTGGATAAGTCTCAAAAGAAATCAGATCGGCGATCGGCTTGGTCGCGGCCACCTGGCGAATGGCTTTGACCAGTTTCGGGCCATAAGCCAAGTCTTCCGGATGCGTGAGCATATTGGGACGTATCGTGGGCTTGTCTTTCGGGTCAGCGGAACTGATCATCACTTCGCCACGGCTTTGCGGGCGCAACTGATAGCCCAGGAACATGATGCCATGTTCATTTTCAACATCCATGCTGACTTTGCCGGGCTTGGTGGAGAGTGGCGCCATCATGATTTCGATATCCGGCCGGTCCAGTGCTGGATCCGTCTTCAGGAACGACACGACGTCATGTGAGCCGGTAGACATGATGCCTTTGGAGGTGAATACGTAGTACAGCAGGCTCTTGAGCAAGCCAAGACCTTTTAGCATAGGATTAATGCTGATTGGCTTATTGATGCGGTATTGCACAGCCAGCATGCGGTGGTCATGCAGATTCTGCCCCACCCCGGGCAGATCGGATACCACCGGAATGTTGAACTTCTGCAAATGCGCCTTCGGGCCTACGCCAGACAATTGCAGCAATTTTGGCGACTCCAGCGTACCTGCGCTCACAATCACCTCTTTGCGAACCTTGATCTCGTAAGTGCCTTTGGAATCCTTAACCAATACGCCGGTAGCCTTGTTGCCCGTAAATAGAACCTTAAGCGCTTCTGTTTCTGAGTAAACCTTGAAGTTTGGGCGCCCCTTGATGGGATTAATGAAGGCTGTCGCCGCATCCATGCGTTTGCCATCCTTGATGGTGTAAGAGGCATAACCCACCCCTTCGTTATCGGGACGGTTGGTGTCTTCACGGCGTGGCAGGCCCATATTCACCATGCTGTCGATCACGGCGTCGCATATCGGGTGATGGTTATGATGTTTGGCGATATGCATCGGGCCGCCAACACCGCGCACCTCATCCTCGCCCATCTCGTGGTCTTCCATGGATTTAAAGCAGGGGGCGATGTGTTTCCAGCCCCAACCTGCATTGCCCATGCCTTCCCAGTCGTCAAAGTCTTTGGCCTGGCCACGGGTGTAAAACAAACCGTTCACCGAGCTGCAACCGCCCATCAGCTTGCCCCGCCCCCAGGAGTCTGAAACACCGGCTGTGCCGGGCTCCGGGATGGTCTCGAAGCGCGCCACATATTTATCATCAAACATGAGCTGCCCAAAACCTTTGGGCATGCGCAACAGAAAATTATGCAGGTCCAAGCCACTTTCGATAATGACGACTTGGTCCGTACTTTTTTCACTGAGCCGGTTAGCCAGCACGCAACCCGCCGAGCCGGCACCGACAATCAGAAAATCACATTCCATCGTGCGTTGGGTATCCATTTACTATCCTCTGTCTTATGGTTTATTTAAAGCAGGATGATTCTATAGCGGTTCGCCACCAAATAGTGAGGTTAAAGACAAGGTCAATTAACCTGGACAAAGCCCTCCAAGCGGAATATTTAATATAATAAATCAATTTAATTTCAAATGATTGGAAAGCATTTTAAAGGAAACCTCTAAACTTTACTGCTGCCAGTCCTCTGCCATCATCTGTGCGCCACGCCAGGCAATGGCCATCGTCGCCGCATGGGTGTGGGCGGAGACGATCATCGGCATGACCGAGGCATCAATCACACGCAAGCCCTCAGTGCCGCGCACGCGCAAGCGCTCATCGACCACGGCATCCGCACCTTGTCCCATCATGCAGGTGCCCACCGGGTGGTACACCGTGCCACCATAGTCACGATAGTATTTTTCCGCATCCGCATCGGTTTTGACTTGTTCTGCCGGAAAAGTCTCAAAGGAAACCAAGTCAGCCAAGGGCCTGGTTGCGCAGATTTTACGGATGGCTTTAATGAGTTTTGGCCCGTATGCAATATCTTCGGGATGCGCTAGCGCATGCGGCCGAATGATCGGCTTATCGCCAGGATTATTAGAGCGGATCATGATCTCGCCACGGCTCTTGGGCCTGAGTTGATAGCCAATAAACATCATGCCGTGGCCTTGATCGACATCCATGTTCAGCTTGCCAGGCTTGATCGACATAGGTCGCATGATGAGCTCCATGTCCGGGCGGTCAAGTTCCGGCTCGGATTTAAGAAACGCGATCAGGTCATGCGGCCCCGAAGACAACACGCCCTTTGACGACAACATGTAGTGCAGTACATTCTTGATCAAGCCCAGCCCTTTTAGCTCATTGTTGATGCTCAACGGCTGGTTGATGCGAAACTGCACGCAGAGCAAGCGATGGTCGTGCAGATTTTGCCCCACGCCTGGCAGATCAACAACGACGGGGATGTTGAATTTCTGCAGGTAATCTTTAGGGCCCACGCCAGAGAGCTGCAGCAATTTAGGCGATTCAAGCGCGCCGGCACTTACCACCAGTTCTTTCCGCACAGTAATTTCATACGTGCCGCTGGCGTCTTTGACCAGCAAGCCCGTCGCCTTGTTACCGGTAAAAATGATCCTGATGGCCTCGGTTTGCTCCAACACGCGCAAATTGGGGCGATGCTTGATCGGCGTGACAAAGGCCGTAGCCGCATCCATGCGCCGACCGTTTTTGGCGGTATAGGAAACATAGCCTATCCCTTCTTGCTCAGGGCGGTTGGTATCTTCACGAACAGGCAAGCCCAGGTTCTTAGCGGTTTCGAGCACCTTGTCACACAACGGATGGCGCTCTTTTTGCCCGGTGACCGGCATGGGGCCGCCCACGCCGCGCACCTCATCCGCACCCAGTTCATGATCTTCAAAAGCTTTAAAGCAAGGCGCAATGTCTTTCCAGCCCCAACCCTTGTTACCCAGCGCCTCCCAGTCATTGAAATCCTCTGGTTGGCCTCGCGTATAAAACAAGCCATTCACCGCACTGCTGCCACCCATCAATTTGCCGCGCGGCCAGGAATCCGCCACCCCGCCCGTGCCAGGCTCGGGTTCTGCTTCAAATCGAGCGACATATTTGGTATCGAACATCAGCTTGCCAAAGCCCTTGGGCATGCGCAACAGCAAGGTATCCAGCGCTTTGCCGCTTTCCAGCAGGATCACTTCGTCGGCGCTTTTTTCGCTCAGGCGATTCGCCATGACACAACCCGCTGAACCTGCGCCAACAATCAGGAAATCACATGCCAAGCTACGTTTTTCGGCCATACACCCCCCTTTTTTTGAATAAATTAGCATTAGCGTTTGTAACTTGAAACTTGAATCTGCGAATTATTTTACAGTGCGCCAATGGAAAACAGGGCGTGATATTGCTCGCCTCGCCCCTTACCCACTTGAGCAAGACGATGTACAAGCAATGAAAATAAAAACTTCAACGCATAAATCCTCTCCCGAATGGATCATTGTAAAAAAGTCGGCGCTGGCAAGACGGCGCAAGCGCAGAACCACTTCGCACAGACAAGCTAACGCGCATGGTCGCCAGCGCCCACCCACGAGGATGAAAACGTGCGCAAACATACCCCACACCCCGCCCCAGGGCGGGGCTTCCAATCGCTCGCTGCGCTCGATAGCACACGGGGCTCCGTTTCTGTTTTCACGCTAATAAACCAATAATCACAGCGATTTAGCGCGTAAGCACGTAGAATGCTGCCCTTCGCTTTGCGCTCCGCTGACATCTCCATGACTGAACCCATCACCACCCATCTTGTCACTGCCTTTGCCAACCGGGCACAACTCATGGCACAGCTGCATGCTGAAAATACCGATACCTACCGCCTGTTCCATGGTACGGTCGAAGGCCATCCGGGGCTAACGATTGACCGTTATGGCGATTTACTTCTGGTGCAATGCTTTCATAGCCCGCTAAGTTCAGGACAACTGGCTGAATTAACTCAGTTTTATGCGCAAAAACTACCCGGCCTGAGCTTGGTTTATAACGACCGCAGCCAGGCCAATTCACGCATTGCCAATAAATTGGAAGGGGAACAATTAGCCCTTGCCAGCCAACCCCGCGAAGCGCATGAAATGGGCGTCACCTACCGCATCCAAGGCCGTCATGCCGGGCAAGACCCGTGGCTGTTCCTTGATCTGCGCGCGGCACGGCGGCGTGTCATGCAGGAAATTCCCGGCAAATCCATGCTCAATCTGTTCGCTTATACCTGTGGTGTGGGCATTGCGGCGGCCAAGGCGGGTGCGCGGTTTGTCGTGAATGTGGATTTTGCTGAATCCAGCCTGCAAATCGGCAAGGAAAACGCCCGCTATAACCCCCTGCCCGTGCGCCCCCGGTTCATTAAAAGCGATGCCTTTGCCGCCATGCGCCAGTTCTCCGGCCTGGGCCAAGCCGAGTTTGTGCGCGGCAAACGCATGCCGCCTTTTCCAAAACTCGAAACGCAAAAGTTTGATTGCGTTTTTCTCGACCCCCCAACCTATGCCAAGAGCCCTTTTGGCGTGGTCGACCTGGTGAACGACTACGCCACGGTCTTCAAACCCGCCTTGCTATGCACCAATGAAGGCGGCACCTTGATCTGCACCAATCACGTCGCCAGCGTTTCCCGCGAAGTCTGGCTGGATCAGTTACAGCGCAGCGCCACCAAAGCCGGACGAACAATCCATGAATTCGAATGGATTGCCCCCGAAGCCGACTTCCCCACGATGGATGGCGAACCACCCTTGAAAGTATTGCTCTTGCGCGTGTAACTTATGCTTTTTGTGACGCCCGGTTTGCATGGACCCCACATCTCATCGTAATCACGAACAGTGGACAAATTCAAGCCAAACCCTATGATTTGGCTTGGTAATCTGCGATAATGTTAGCCAAACCGGCTAAACGATGGGTTTTGACCGCTGATTTCAATCTTTGGATTTTATCTCTTTAGGTTTTTCTTTAGCTTTTACCTCTGAATTTTCCGTTTTTACTTAGGCTGCATTGCTTCCAGGCTTGGCTGCCTGCCAACATTGCCTTTTTTGCCTCCATCTGCCTTTCTCTGCGCAACGCAGAAACACCATGACAACAACAAATGACACCCCCATCAGCTTTGAACAGCTTGGGCTAAAGCCCGTATTGCTCACGGCCTTAACCG
Organism: Rhodocyclaceae bacterium UBA5602; assembly: GCA_002424865.1. Lineage (GTDB taxonomy): Bacteria > Pseudomonadota > Gammaproteobacteria > Burkholderiales > Rhodocyclaceae > Rugosibacter. Next base: position 66,727 of record DILC01000034.1, read on the forward strand.
AAGTTGGCTACGAGAGTCCCTCCCCCATTCAAGCCGCCTGTATTCCGCCATTGCTGGCAGGACATGACGTCCTCGGCGAAGCGCAAACCGGTACCGGCAAAACGGCCGCCTTTGCGCTGCCCTTACTGCAAAAAATTGATGTTACGCGCCCTGTGCCGCAAGCCTTGGTCCTGACGCCTACGCGCGAACTGGCCATTCAAGTGGCCGAAGCCTTGCAACGTTATGCCAAGCACATGCCGGGCTTTCATGTCTTGCCTGTGTATGGCGGCCAAAGCATGGTCGTGCAATTGCGCCAGCTCTCGCGTGGCGCGCATGTGATCGTCGGCACGCCAGGCCGCGTCATGGATCATCTGGAAAGAAAAAGCTTAACGTTGGACAAGCTCACGTTCATGGTGCTGGATGAAGCCGATGAAATGCTGCGCATGGGCTTTATTGACGACGTGAAGTGGATCCTTGAACACACCCCGGCTTCACGCCAGACCGCGCTGTTCTCGGCCACCATGCCGGACGTGATCCGGCGCGTGGCGCACCAGCATTTGCGCAATCCGCAAGAAATCAAAATCCGTGCCGCAACCAGCACCGTCACCACGACCCAGCAGTTTTACTGCCAAACCCACGGCGGGCAAAAGATCGAGGCCTTGACGCGGATCATGGAAGTTGAAGCTGACTTCGATGCGGCGATTATTTTTGTGCGCACCAAGCTTGCCACCGTTGAACTTGCCGACAAGCTCGAAGCGCGCGGTTATGCCGTTGCGGCATTGAATGGCGACATGACGCAAGGCTTGCGTGAGCAAGTCATTGAGCGCTTGAAAAGCGGTAGCCTGGACATCGTGGTGGCCACTGACGTTGCCGCACGCGGCATTGACGTCTCGCGCATCAGTCATGTCATCAATTATGACGTGCCCAACGACACCGAAGCCTATGTGCACCGCATCGGCCGCACCGGTCGCGCAGGCCGCACCGGACGGGCGATCCTGTTCATCACCCCGCGTGAAATGCACATGCTGAAAGTGATCGAGCGCGCCACGCGGCAAAAGATCGCGCCACTCGCCATGCCCACCCCGCGTGAAGTGGCGAATCGGCGCGTAGCGCAATTCACCCAGCAGATTCTGGACACGCTCAAAAACGAAAAACTCGATTTCTTTTTTGACGTCATCAGCAACATGGAAGCCGACCACAACATCGGCGCCCGTGAAATTGCCGCCGCGCTCACTTGGCTATCCCAACGCGAACGCCCCTTGCAACTCACCGGCGCATCCGCTGTTGATTTAGCGCCGCCACCGGCACGCCACGACCGCCAAAGTGAGCGCAGCGACCGCAGTGACCGGGGCGAGCGTAGTTTTGACCGGGGCAATGACCGCCCCCCGCGCGAAAACCGCGAGCAGATCCTTGAAAAACGCCGCACCTTTGCTGCTGGCGATTTAGCCCGCTATCGCATCGAAGTTGGCCGCAATCAAGGCGTGCTACCGAAAGAAATCGTCGGCGCGATTGCCAATGAAGGCGGCATTGACGGCAAGCAGATCGGCCAGATCAACCTGTTTGACGACTTTAGCACCGTTGAATTACCGGCCAACTTGCCCGCCGATGTCCTGGACGTATTGCGGCGCCTGCGCGTGCGCCAGTTTGCCTTGAAGGCGAGAATTACCGAACCTGGCGAATACCCGGATACCCGCCCGCCACGTCCTGCGGGGCCTCCTCGGGCAAAGAAGGAATGGGGCGGCAAGTCGGACTTTCGGGGTGGCGACAAAAAGCCGGAATGGAAAAAACGCGACCGCTAAAGCCCTGAAACCTGTCCGTATGCAATGGAATCAAACAGGAAACAAGCATGCCGATTTACTCGCTGGCTAACCGACAGCCGGTGATCGGCAGCAACGCCTGGATCGCGCCAAACGCCACAGTCATTGGCGACGTGATCCTGGGCAATAACAGCAGCATCTGGTGGAACGCCGTCCTGCGCGGCGACACCGATCAACTGCGCGTGGGCGAAAACAGCAATATCCAGGATGGCTCGGTGCTGCATACGGATGCGGGCATACAGCTCACCGTTGGCAAAAACGTCACTGTCGGCCATTTGGCCATGCTGCATGGCTGCACGATCGGTGATGGTTCGCTGATTGGCATCAAAAGCGTAGTCCTGAATGGCGCCGTCATTGGCGAGCACAGCCTGATCGGCGCCAATTCGCTGGTTCCCGAAGGCAAAGTCATTCCGCCCCGCTCGCTGGTCATGGGCTCGCCCGGCAAAGTGGTTCGCGAACTAACCGATGCGGACGTCGCAAAAATTTTGCGCAGTGCGCAGATGTACGTCGCGAATGCCGAGCGCTACCGCGCGCAACTTGCCCTGCAAATTACCCATTAGCCGCGGATCGACGCCAGCCCCGGCAGAAAAGCTTCTGACAGGTCGCCGCGCGTTGGCGCTGATAAAACACAACGGCACCAAGCGCCGCCCGGTGTGACTAAATCCCCCCCCTGCCGCACCAAAACCCAGGAATTCAGCCTGAAACTACCGTAGGACGCGCCCGATGGCGGGTTCGGGCGGAAGGCTGGCATGGCTCGTGCTTCAATATTTCAAGGTTTCATCCTGGTACTGAAGTCGTTTGCACTGCATTGACTTTGCGCTTAATGGTGGGGTAACCATAGGGCAATGCTGAGTTCAGGATCAGCACCTCTTATGCCCCGGCCATGATGCAAATTCCAACTTTTGCATTTTCGGAGGCTATCTATGCAACATCCATTGTCTGCCTATGTTCGCAACCTGCACGCACGCTTTTCCACGCTAAGGGACGGGCAAGTCGCCAATTACATCCCCGAATTGGGTCTAGCCAACCCGGACCATTTCGGTATTGTCCTGGTCGCCACGGATGGCACGATCTATGCCGCAGGAAATTGCGATCAGACCTTCACCATTCAGTCCATTTCAAAAGCCTTCGTTTATGCCACCGCCTTGCAGGACTCGGGACGCACCAAAGTGTTGCGTAAGGTACTCGTCGAGCCCTCTGGTGAAGCATTTAATTCCATTAGCCTGGACCCTGTCTCCGGCGCGCCGTTAAATCCCATGATCAACGCGGGAGCGATTGCCATCGCCGGATTGGTCGGCGGCGGCAACGCGGCGGCACAATGGCAGCGCATTGCATCTTCCCTCTCTGCCTTTGCCGGGCGGCCACTCACCGTCGATGAACGTGTTTATCAGTCCGAGAGCGATACCGGTTTTCGCAATCGCGCCATCGGCTGGATGCTGCGCAATAACAACATCATTGAAGACGATCCCATGCCCGTGGTGGAAAATTATTTTCGCCAATGCTCGCTGCTGGTGAATTGCCGCGACCTGGGCATCATGGGCGCCACGCTCGCCAATGGCGGCATCAACCCCCTGACCGGTCAACGTGTCGTGGATATTGAGCAGGTAGAAGCCACGCTCAGCGTGATGAGCACTTGTGGCATGTACGATTTTGCCGGCAGCTGGCTATATGATGTTGGCCTACCCGCCAAAAGTGGCGTGGGTGGCGGCATTTTGGCGATTCTGCCTGGCCGGTTCGCGGTAGCGACTTTTTCACCGCCCCTGGATGCCAAGGGCAACAGCGTGCGCGGCATTGCCGTATGCCGCCAGGTATCGCGCGACCTGGGTTTGCACATGATGAGCGCCATGCACAATAGCGATCTTGTCATGGCCAGCGAATACAGTGCCGCCGAAGCGCCCTCCAAGCGCTTTCGCGCACCGCAGGCCACCCGGCTTTTGCAGGAAAATGCTGACCGCATCCGCATCATTGGTCTGCAAGGAGAACTCACCGTTGACGGCATCGACCGGGTGGCGCGCCGCTTTCTCAACCGGCGCCAGGCCGATGGCCCCGCCATCAGGCTGGGTGTATTGAGCATGCATCGCGTGACCTCCATCACCGCATCCGCAGCACGGCTGCTACAGGAGCTGCGCAGGAATATCAGCGCAGAAGGCGGCCACCTGGTGTTTTCACACATGCAGTACTGTGCCGGACTCGAACCAGCCATGCGCCAAGCCTTGCTGCCGCAGCAAAGCGGCTTCTTGATGTTTGAAGACGACGATCTGGCAGTCGAATGGTGTGAAAACTGCCTGCTGGAAATCCTGGGTCACAAGGAAGACACTCGCGAGGCAATATCGCTGGATGATTTCAGCTTTTTCGATGGCTTGGATACGGCAGAAAAACTCGCCCTGAAAGGCTTGCTAACCTCCGCCCAATTTGCGTTTGGTGAAGAGGTGATCCGCGCTGGCGACCTGAATGACCCGCGCGTATTCCTGCTGCTGTCTGGCGAAGTCAGCGTGCTGATGGACACCACAAATGGCCATCGGCAACGCATCGCCACACTTTGCCATGGGATGATTTTTGGCGAACTGGCCTTGCTCGGCCAAACCATGCGTACCGCAACCATCCAGGCTGACAGCGATATTTCCTGCTGGGTCTTCACGGCAACTGCGCTGAATGAGCTGATCTATGCCTACCCCCAGCTCAAATCAAAGCTGCTGGAAAAACTGGCACGCCTGTTTGCCGGCAATTTGCGCCAGGCTAATTCGTTTATCGTAAAACTCGTCAGCGCCCCCTATGAGTCCCAACCCAAAAGTCGGCGCTGGCGGGACGGCGAGTTTTATGACCGTGCGGCGCATTGACCATCCCTGAACCGCACTTGGTCGCGAGCAGCGCTGCATGCCGCCACTCTATAATTCCCGATAGACATTACCCCATCAGGCGCAGTGGCTCAGGACAAGTTAACATGGATGCACCTGCCCCCTGAATCACTGCCAAAGTCCATCTTCTTAAGGTGCATTGCATGAAACCTGATTCACTGCTGTTTGGCAGACGCTGCAGCCTGACTGGCCTTTTGGCCGCGTTTTTGGCAGCCTTCCTGTGCGCTTTCCATTTGACCGCATTTGCCATGGCGCAGGGCACAGCGCTCGACGTCAGCCAAATGGGCCAGACGCCAGTTTCCCTGACCGAGTATTCCACTGTCCTGAACGATCCCGACTTGAACCTGACATTAACCGATGTCCAATCGGCAAGGATTGCAGAGATTTTCAAGCCAAATGCCTTTACGGCCGAGACCCTGCATTTTGGCGAACCGGGTTCAGCCTGGTGGTTCCGCCTTGTATTGAAAAATGACACTGACCATCCGCAAGAGCGAATGCTTGAGGTGGCCAATAACCAGCTGCTCCATGCGGATTTTTATGCCGCACAGGCAAAGCCGTCTGGCGGAACAGCGGCCAATCTGGCCATGCCCTTTACGCGCCCGTATCCCGACCGGCACTTTGTTTTTGCTGTGCCCCTGCCCGCGCACACCGAGCAGGTTTATTTCCTGCGGCTTCAAGCCAAGTCTTCGCAGCTGGTTCCGCTCCGGCTATGGACGCCAGCGGCTCTCCATGCCTTTGAAAACCAGCAACATTTGGTACACGGGTGGTTTTTGGGCACGGCGGCAGCGATGATATTTTTCAGCCTTCTGGCTTTCATGTTGCTGCGTCGCGATGTGATCTATTTGTCATATGGCAGTTTTATCGCTGCGCTGGCGCTGACGCTCTTATCGCGGAATATTCTGGTCACGGCATATCTCTGGCCTGATTCGGCGCCCTGGCCGGGCCTTGTGATGCCCATCGGTTTTGTCCTCAGCGCAGGTACGCTGCTGTTTTTCACAAGAACACTGCTGCGCACCCGCCAACGGATGCCAAAGCCCGATCGCATCCTCAAGATGCTGGCGGGGCTCTACCTGTGCTCCCCGCTCCTGGCCGTGGTTGCGCCACAGGCCTTCGCTGAATATGCGGCAATATCCTATGTCATGGCGGTAGCCATGGCGCTTGCTGTCTGCCTGGTTTGCGCCTTTATTCGGGAACGTAGCGCCTATTACTTGTTGGCAGCACTGGCCATGCCTTTATTGGGTGTTGCCTTGACGGACATGCGCAGCCTAGGTTTGCTGATCGGCACGTCAGGTGAGATCGGGCCGCTGCTTGGCAACCTCCTGGTCAGCAACGCAACGCAGTTTTTTGTCTCCCTGCAAGTTGTATTGCTGGCCATAGCGCTTGGCGATCGCCTGAATCAGGCATGGCAAGAGAAAGTAAAAGCCCAGGAGGACATTGCCGAAAGCTTGCGACAGAACGAGCGCCTGCTTGAGAAAAGCATCGCTGACCGCACCCAGGCCGTAGAAGAAACGCGCTTGACGATTGAAACCCTGGGCAACATCGGGCGCGAACTCACTGCCAGCCTCGACCGTGCAGCCGTGTTTGCCGCGCTGAAGCGGTACCTGTTTCACGACCGCAGCGCGCATCTTGCCGTGGATAGCCTCACTATCTATTTGCTGGATGATCATGGCATGACCCTGACAAACGTCTTTCATGCCGGTGAAAACTTGACTCAGACACCCGCCACCGTCAGCCGCCATGATGGAACCTCCTATGTAGCCCGCGCAATTCGCGAACGCTGCGACCTGATAGCCCGCGAAAGGGATCCGCAGATGGCAGGCGCATCCCGTCAGGTGGCTGATAAGCAGCGGGCGGGCGATAAAAACACTCATCCCGATCCAGCAAAAGGCAAATCGCACAGCGGCCTTTATTCGTTGCTGGCGGTGGGTGACCGCCTGCTCGGCGTGATGGCCATCGAAGCTGCCCGGCCTTCTGCCTATGGCGAACCCGAGAAAGTGATTTTCCGTGCGCTCTCGTCCCATACCGCGATTGCCATCCACAATACCCGCATGGTAGAAGCACTTGAGGTTTCACTGAATGAAACTGTTGAGGCGCGCAAGAAGGCAGAAGACGCCACAGCGTCAAAATCCGCCTTCCTGGCCAACATGAGCCATGAGATCCGCACCCCGATGAATGCCATTATCGGCATGAGCCATCTTGCGCTCAAAACCAAGCTTGATAGCCAGCAGCGCGACTATCTGATCAAGGTGCAGCAATCCGGCCACCACCTGTTGGGCATCATTAACGACATCCTTGACCTCTCCAAGATCGAGGCGGGCAAACTTGAGCTTGAAATTGCCGAATTCAGCCTTGAGCAGCTGCTGATCAAGGTCGGCAATCTCATTAGCGACAAGGTCAGCAGCAAAGGGCTGGAGCTATTGTTCGATGTCGCCCAGGATGTGCCCGACCAGTTGCAGGGCGATGCTCTGCGCCTGTCACAGATGCTCATCAACTACGCCAACAACGCCGTCAAATTCACCGAACACGGCGAAATCGACATTGCCGTGCGCGTCCATCAGCGCGATGCAAATGGCATCCTGCTGCGCTTTTCCGTGCGCGACACCGGCATCGGCCTCACCCCCGAGCAGATGGGCAAGCTGTTCCAGAACTTCCAGCAAGCGGATGTCTCCACCACGCGCAAATATGGCGGCACCGGCTTGGGGTTGTCCATCACCAAGATACTCGCCAATCAAATGGGCGGGGAGGTCGGCGTCGACAGCGACTACGGGCAGGGCTCCACCTTCTGGTTTACCGCCCGTCTGGCGGTTGGCACGGCCTCGCCACGCGAATTGCGCCCGCAACCAGACCTGCGCGGCCGCCGGGTTCTTGTCGTAGACGATCTCGATACCGCCCGCCGGGTGCTGGGCGAAATGCTCACCAGCATGAGTTTTCAGGTAGGCCTTGCCGCCAGCGGCGAGGATGCAATCCGCCAGCTGCAAGCCGCCGACGCAAGCGATATCCCCTATGACATCGTTTTGTTGGACTGGAAAATGCCCGTTCTGGATGGCATTGGGACAGCGCAACGCCTGCAAACCCTGCCGCTCATCCATCCACCCAAACTGCTCATGCTCACTGCGTATGGCCGCGAAGGCGTTGCCGAGGAAGCAAATAAAGCAGGCATCGCCAAAGTGATGGACAAGCCCATCACGCCATCGAGCCTGTTCGACACCTTGATTGACCTGATGGGCGGCACGCCGCGCGCACGGGATGAGGCTGAATTCAGCACAGGCGCTGTCACGATAGAGGCGCTGGGCGTCATTCACGGCGCGCGCATCCTGCTGGCAGAAGACAATGAACTGAACCAGCAAGTCGCTTGCGAGATACTGCGCGATGTGGGCATGGTGGTGGATGTTGCTGAAGATGGCCGCATTGCCTGCGAGAAAGCGCAGGCCCAGGCCAATAGCCTGCACCCCTATGACCTGATCCTGATGGACATCCAAATGCCGGTGATGGATGGCATAGAAGCCACGCGGGCGATCCGCGCCGAAAAATTCGGCGCCGGCATCCCGATTGTTGCGATGACCGCCAATGCCATGATTTCCGACCAGGAAGAGTGCAAGGCCGCCGGCATGGTGGACTTCATTCCCAAACCAATCGATCCGGATGTCCTGTTCCGCGCATTGCTGCGCTGGATCAAACCGCGGTTCAATGACAACAACATTGCCGCCACGCCGCTTGCTCTTGAAGCCCAGGCGCCCCAAGTTCCGCAACCGCCCAAAACCGAAGAAACCTTGCCACGCGCCATCCCTGGACTGGATCAGGCCGAAGGCCTGCGCAGAGTACTGGGCAAGCCATTACGCTACATCTCCATGCTGCGCAGGTTTGCCGACACCCAGGCCCAGGCGGTAGCGGACATCCGGCAAGCGCTGCAGGCGCAAGACAGCAAGATGGCCGAACGGCTGGCACATACGCTCAAAGGGCTGGCTGGCAATATCGCGGCAGCGGATTTACAGCGTGCCGCCAAGGCAGTCGATGACGCGCTGCGTGACGGCAATGCCGATGGCACGCTGGATGTCCTGCTCGATGCGCTGGAAGCCACCCTCGCGCAGCAAATAAAAGACATCCTCTCGGCGCTGCCATCAACCGCTGCCACAGTAACGCACCAAGCCGGGGACGCGCAACAGCTCGCCACCGTATGCCAGCAATTGAGCACCCTGCTGGCCAGTGACAGCAATGCGGAACGCCTGGTCAAAGAGCATGGCGATTTGCTCCAGGCCGCCTTCCCCAGGCATTTTGCCGAGCTGCAATCGGCCGTCAATCAATTTGATAGCGAGCGTGGTTTGGAAATACTGCAGAACGCCATCACCCACTCAGGACAGGATAGCGATAAAGCCTGAAACCCTCCCGCTATCCCAACGCGCGGACGTGCGCGCGATGTCAAGCGTGATGGGAAGCGTGATATCAAGCGCGCAAAAAAGTCGGCGCCGGCACGACGGCGAGTATGCTGTAAGCGTGTGTTCATGAGCCAATTCAGCACAGTGGATTGATAAAATAGGCCGACAGGGTGACGACGTATGTACAACAAGTACATACGCGACGATTGCGATGATCGCTGCGGCTGGATTTGCGTGGTTTTCACATAACAACAAATATTATTGGGGTATTTGCAATGACAGCCATACAGGCAATAAAGACAGCAGCAAAAACAGAACAACTTGGCGCAGCGCTCATCAAGCACGGCTACCTGACACAGACACGGCTTACCGAAGCGCTGGCCGAACAAAAGCGCACCGGGCGCATGCTGGGCCGCGTCCTGATTGAAAACAACTTCATTACCGAAGAGCAAATGGCGCGGGTGCTTGCCGAGCAGCAAGGCCTCCCCTTTGTTGATTTACGCCGCTTCGAGGTTGTGCCCGCACTTGTCCATGTGCTGACTGAAGTTCAAGCCCGCCGCTACAAGGCGCTGATTCTCGAAGACCGTAGCGATGCTTATCTGGTTGGCTTGACCGATCCCACCAGCCTGCGCGACCAGGATGAACTGGCCAAGCTGGTCGGGCGGCCGATCTATGTCGCCGTCATCACCAATGAGCAGTTCAGCAAAACCGCTGACCGGATATACCGCAAGACCGACCAGCTGGATGAATACGCCAACCAAGCCAAACGCGAAATCGAACGTGAAAGCGACGTCATTGACCTTAATCAGCTCAAGTTTTCCATTGATGACGCCGATGCCCCCGTCATCAAATTCCTGCAGACTGTGTTTGAAGAGGCCATTCAGATGCGCGCCTCGGATATTCATATCGAACCGGAAGAAAAACGGCTGACCGTGCGTTTCCGCATTGACGGCGAGCTCCACCAGCAAGTCCAGGCTGACTTGCGGATTGCCACGGCGCTGCTGGTCAGGTTAAAGCTCATGGCCGGCCTTGATATTGCCGAAAAACGCCTGCCCCAGGACGGCAGCATTTCGATGATCAGCAATTTCCAGCGTGTAGATATACGCTTATCCACCATTCCCACGCTGCACGGTGAATCAGCCGTCATGCGCCTGCTGATCCAGAGCCAGGGCCTGCGCGACCTCAATCAATCGGGCATGCCGCCTGACATGCTGCACAGGTTCAAGAAACTCATCCAGTCACCCCATGGCATCGTACTCGTCACCGGCCCTACCGGTTCTGGCAAGACCACCACTTTATATGGCGCACTGGGCATTCTCAACCAGCGCAACGTCAAGATTTTGACCATTGAAGACCCGGTTGAATACCGCATCCCCGGTATCACCCAAGTTCAGGTGAATGAAAAAATCGACCTCACCTTTCCACGCATGTTGCGCTCCTTCCTGCGCCAGGATCCCGACATCATGCTAGTTGGCGAGATCCGCGACCAGGATACGGCAGAAATTGCTACCCGCGCCGCCATGACCGGCCACATGGTGCTCTCCACCATGCACACCAACGATTCCGCCAGCACGCCGGGGCGCCTGCTCAACATGGGGCTGCCCGGTTTTTTAATCTCCTCTACCTTGCTCGGTGTTGTCTCGCAGCGCCTGCTGCGCGTAATTTGCCCTGACTGCGCCCAGCCTTACGAACCCTCTGTCGATGAAATGGCCTGGGCCAGGCATTATTATCCTGGCGACGAGCTCTCGCAAGCTGCCTTCCGCAAGGGGAAAGGCTGTGCCCGCTGCAACAGCAGCGGTTTTTTGGGACGTGTCGGCGTCTTTGAGCTTCTCGAAATGAACCCTACCCTCACCGCCGTTCTTAACCAAGGCGACCATGTTGCATTTGAAATTGCAGCGCGCCAATCGCTCGGTCGGCATAGCCTTGAAATGAGCGCGCTCAGCCTGGTGGCACGGGGGGAAACCACCATCGCCGAAGCCATGAGAGTTGTCACCTCCACCGAGTTCTAATTCAACGACAGAAAGGCCGTCATGGAAGTCTTCGAATACAAAGGCCGCAACAATCATGGCGAGATCATGACCGGCACGATTGAATCACCCAGCCGGGATGCGGTCGCCCAGTGGTTGCTGACCACCGGCATTTCCCCGATCACCATCAACCTGCAAAGCGACAGCACGCGCGAGTTGCCCCAGTGGTTGCAGCGCATCATTGAGAGCAGCACGTTCAAACTGCGCGACCTCCTGCTATTTACCCGACAAATGGCGACCATGATCAAGGCCGGCGTACCCATGATCCAGTCGCTCGCCAGCATTCAGAAGTCAACCATCAACAAGACGCTGGTGCGCATCCTGCGCGGCATGCGTGCCGACCTGGAAAAAGGGGCTGACCTCAGCACCGCCCTGGCCCAACACCCGAAATTCTTCAACGAGTATTACGTCGCCATGGTCCGTGTTGGCGAGAACTCCGGCCAACTTGAAGAAATTTTCCGTCGGCTGTCTGCCCAGATCGAGTTCGAAGACCACATGCAAAAAAAGATCAAAAGCGCCTTGCGTTACCCCAGCTTTGTGTTGATCGCCATCGCCATTGCGGTCGGCATCCTGACCCTCTTTGTCATCCCCGTCTTCGCCACGTTCTTTGACAAGTTTGGCGCTACCTTGCCATTGATGACCCGGGTTTTGATCGTGGCTTCCAATTTCGCCTTGAACTACTGGTGGTTTGTGCTGGGCATAGCCGCGGGATGTTTTTATGGCTTCAGGCTATTTGTCAGCCAACGCGCAGGCCGCTATCAATGGGACAAATTCAAGCTGCGCCTGCCCATCGCCGGCAACATCCTGAAAAAGGCGACGCTATCGCGTTTCTGCCGCGCCCTGTCGACGGCAAGCAAAAGCGGCGTGCCGTTGATACAGGCATTTACCCTCGTCTCCCGCGTGGTTGACAATGCCTTTTATGAAGATCGCATCCTGTCCATGCGCGCCGGCATCGAGCGTGGCGAAAGCATGCTGCGTGTCTCGCAGGCATCTGGCATCTTTATGCCGCTTGAATTACAGATGATTGCGGTCGGCGAGGAAACAGGGGACATTGACGGCATGCTCGCCAAAGTAGCAGACATCTACCAGGAAGACGTTGAATACGATATCGCACGGCTCAGTGAAGCCATCGAACCCATCGTCATGACCGCCCTGGGCATATTGGTGCTTATCCTCATGCTGGGCATTTTCCTGCCGATGTGGCAACTCGGTGCCGCTGTCAGGGGGCGGCACTGATATGCGCACTGCACATACGCCCCTTTTGCTTGGTGAGAGCCCCTTGTTCTGGTTCAAATTATGCTTGGCAATCGCCGGTGTGGCCTTGGTCATTGCCGGCCTGGGCTTGGTGCGGAAAAATGGCAGGCCAGGTTGGCTGGATACGCTGCATGGCTGGCTGTTGAACCACGATTTTTGGGAATTCTGTTCCCGCCCATGGAAAGTGGAGCGCTTCGTTTACCGGCACCACCGCCTGTTTGGCGGCACCATCAGCGCCGGTGCGCTCACCCTCCTGGGGCTGCTGTATTCATGGCATAACCGCTTGCCCGGCATGCAACCACAACCCCTTGGCCCAGGTGTGCATGTGGCCGAATTGGCAGCATGGACAATAGCTACCGCTGTGCTGGTTATCGGCATTGCCATGTTCATCAGGCCCAGTGTTTTAAAAGGCGTTGAAGCCATCTCCAACCGCTGGATAGAACTGCCGCTGCCCAGACTGGGCACGACACGGCCAATCGGCATTCTGCTGACCCTGCTCGGATTGGCTTGTATCGCCGCCGCCTGGATGGCCGGTGCATGAGCAGAAAACAGCTTGTGGCAGAAAACCGAGCGTCATCGGACATGGTAAACACCGATGACGGTGTCCTCGCGAAAAAATCGGCGCTGTCGGGACGGCGTTGATTTTGATACCACCAGGTCCATCGCCCGATGAATCGGGCTCCTACAGCTGGAAACCTCGGCTGGCCGCGCCCAATAGGGCGCTCCCGCGTTCTTCAATAGACTACTTCATGCCAAGCGGCGGGTTGCACTGATGAACCCGTGGCAACAATTGCAGGGAGATTGGCGCCGTGGAGGCACGCGAATCCTGATGCCCAGTAATCCGTATTGGCAGGCTTGCCAATCGAAAAACCGGTGGTAGCACTCGATTGATTAAAGAAAGCGCAGGTTCCTCCACACATCGTCGCATCGTCAAGGGGCGTTTTCGGAATGACTGAAACAGTAAATGAGCGGGTCTGTGGATTGGGCGCGCCAACAGCGCTCACGGTCGTCACGGTCGTATCGTCGAATGCACCGGTACCCGCCACCAATGCAATCCGCATCGCCGGTGTGCTCACGATGGGTATGCTCGATGTGGAAGGCAAATAGAGTGTCGTGCCTGGCGTGCCGGCCTTGACCGGTGACGCAGCGGCAACTGTTGTTTGCGTGGTGCCGCTCAGGACATACCTGCCGATACCACCGGCTGTTTCTCCCGTGCGCAGCGATTCTTGCCCGTTAATGGAGCGTCCGGAAATGATGCCCGACACCGCATCGTTGGGCGCAAAAAAACAGACAGTGCATGCCGACACGTTCAATACCGTCGAGGCTGAGGTCCAAGTGCGGCCAGTATTGTCGATCACAGTTTGACTTGAGCTAAGTTGATAAGTGCCTCGCCCGCCCAGCGCCCCGCCAGGTTCAGTGCTGGTCAATTGAGAGACAATCGTGGGTGTCTCGGTGATATTCCCTGAAACACCGCCAGAACTGGCAATGGTATCCCCAACAGAAATAATATTGACCGGGTAGTTGATGGTAGCAACAGTCAAAATCGTACCCAAAATCAAATTACCAGCGCCTGTCCACGTAGCGCCGATAGTGCCGCTACCGTTGCCTTTGTAGGATGAAACATGCAAGGCGTTGGCCGCAGGTGAGAGATTCGGGTTTTGGGCATACCAGATCTCGGTATAGACATTGGCAGGCGCACCCACGTTGGATGCAGTTGGAAAATGAACCAGTTTTGTCAGTGGAACATTTTGCGCGGGCGTGCCCGCCGTATTGAATAAAACGCTCCCGAGAGTATCTGACAAGCCAGAGCTTGAACCGCCGGAAAACCCGAAAATCAGCGTGTCTCCCCCCGTACACCAATTGGTACACTGTTGAGCGGTACCGGGTGCCGGGTTGGTACAAGCAACTGAAGTGGCAGCTGTACCATAATTGGTGGTTCCAGACGCATCATTATTCTCGCCATGCGTGCCACCCGAGCCGCTGTTCGTATCGTTCCAGTAGGCACCAATGACCGTTGGGGCCGATGTGCCCGGAAAAAGTACGGCAGCCTCGACGACATCTTCAGGCTGGCTCGAAGCCACCCTTTGGTATACAGCGTCCAGCGTTGCACCGCTATTCAGGGTGTACAGATTGCCCATGCTAAGCACGCTTCTGGCGCCGTTCTGGGAGTTGATGTTCCATTTCAGGCTGCAATTTGACTGGGCAGTACAACTTGCGCCACTTGTATTGCCTTGCCGGGTAGCGGCGAGGTGCAACAACGCAATCGCTGGGTTGGCGGAAGTGTTCTTCGTGGTCAGAGACCATGTGGGTGGAACAGCCGGTGGATTTGCGCTTTGATTGCTGCAATCAGTTGTCAAGTGATTGCATGTGACACCACCATTTCCCGCAGTCAGGCTGAATGTTCTCTGGAGAACGCGCGACGCCGCGCCCACCTTGCCCGTCGAGATGATCGTGCAACTCGTACAATTCAGGTTGCTGCCATCGCAACCGGCTGATGTAGCGCTCAGGCTAAACGAGCCTCTGCCCAGTGGGATGGTTCCTGTGATGTTGGTTGCGCATGCGCTTTTGGCCGTCGGATCGGCCGCCGCCTTGATTATGCCGCCCCCGCGCTCCAGGCCGCTCTCAGCAAGAAAAAAAGCCGCGATGCTGTCGCTCTGTGAATCGTTGGACAGGCTAGTGATGCCAATAATGCCGTAGGTCTGGTTTAACACGAACATGACTGCGGCAATCAGAATGATTACTGCCACAAGGCTGATAATGCCGCGCTGGCGGAAACGCGGAACAGGGCGGAGGCGTGTATTCATCCAGCATTCCTCAAGCCGACCCGGGTACGCTGCGAAAGGGTTTGTCCGCTGGCTTTATCTTGCAATGACAACGCAATTTCAACAAGACGGACGTTACTGGCAGTCGCGCCTGATGTGGCGGCGCCTGTGCCTGGATCGATGCTGTAATAGTTCAATGTCAATGCGCTGGCCTGATCGGTCAAGGTGGATGTCGTGGCAGGTGACGAGTAGCCAAGCGTCAGGTTGCTGCCGGTTTTGTCTATCGTGACAGTAACGCCATCATTCCTGGTAAAGACAAGTCGTGTAGCCGTCATGGTGCTGATGGTGTAAGCGCCGCCGGTGTATTGGGTTTCGCGGATCTCGCGTTCCAGCCTTTCAAGTGCATAGCGTGCCTGGGCTGCGCTGACCTGGCTGGCATCGACCATGCGCGTGGTGTCGAAACTGTCGGAAATCATCGAGGTGCCCACTGCGCCGAGCAGTCCCAGCAGTACAGTGGTGATAATCAACTCAATCAAGGTGAAGCCACGCTGTCTGCGCATGGGCTGGAATGCGATCGGAAGCGTGGAAGAAAGCATCGCCATGTCAAGGCCCGACCAAAAGCAGCGTGATGGGCGTCAAACTGCCGCCAGAGCCCGGCGAAATGGAAATAGTGACGAGCTTGCAAGCGCTGCCGCTCGGGCAGGCAGCGCCTGTGTATGGACTGGTTGTCGTCACCGCAGGAGGGCTAAACCCGGTAAATGCCTGGTTGCAAACGGGTGTTGTGGCAAAACCACCGGCACGGCTCGTGGCCAGCACCTGTTCGGCGCATTCATTCATCAGTTGCAAGCCGACCTGCAAGGTTTTGTTAGCGTCCTGGCTATCAAAAATATGGCTCGATTGCGTCGCTATGCCCAGCGCGGCAATGGCCAGTGTAATCACCACGATGACTAACTCAATCAGCGTGAAGCCTTGGTTTCTGTGTGAAGAGGCCTTTAGCCAATGATCGGCGCGTTTGGTCATATCAGGGGGTAACCGTCACCAAGCCGGTGAGCGGCGCTACAGTCACTGTCTTGACGCTCCCCTCGGGTGATTTCAGCGTGTAGCTGGCGGCTGAAGAAGGTTGCCCCAGGGTATCGAAATCCAGCGTTGCCGTGCCATTCAATACGACGCCTTGTTTCAAGGATGCGCTAAACGCTTGCGCGCAAGCGCCACTCACGCAGCCCGCACTGTAGCTGCCATTGGCACCGGAGGTAATCTTCAGGCGCATCCGCTTGCCTGAGGTATGCGCCAGCATCTGGGTATAACGTAGATCGGCGGCCATGGTCTGCGCTTGGGATGGCAGGGAGAGATCGGCGGATGACGTGCTGTTCATGAAGGCATAAACGCTCAGTATGCCAAGAATAACAACAGTCATCACCAATTCAACCAAGGTGAAACCCGCCTGCGGCGTCAAGTTGAAATGTCGGGCAGTCATTGCAAGGACGAACACCAATAAAAAAGCTGGCAGAAAGCTGCCTGCCAGCTTTTTGGCTTTTGGGGTTAGATTATGTCGCCCCCTTGATCAAAACCGCAACACTTGTTTGGCCATTATTGGTGACGGTACAGTTAGGTGCAGTACCGCCCGCGCCGGATGCTCCAGAGCCAGGCACCATCAGATCCAAGGTTGTTTTGTCACATTTAACGTTGGCAAGCGGCACTATACAGCCGCTTAAACCGGTTCCTTGGCATGCAGCATAGTTGGTTGCTGCGGCAGAAGCCCAGGCACCAGCGATACCATCGGCGACTCCTTTTTTAGCATCGTCGCTCACATTGCTAAAGTTGGGAATCGCCACCGCTGCCAGAATGCCGATGATGACGATGACAATGACCAGTTCGATCAGGGTGAAGCCGGATTGCTTCGCAGCCAGTTTGCTGGAAAGCTTGTGTGAAAATTGACGCATGAATTGCTCCTTGGAGAAATCAACTTCGTTAATGGACAATGAGCCGCAGCCCACCGATATGCTCCCATTCGCCGCAGCACACATCTGGGGCAACCCGCACCAGATGGGAAGCATATGCATTGATGCTAACACAGCCCCAGGGTGGATAGGCCTTGGCATAAAAAGCTTATTGGCTGGTTATTGCTGTTTTTGTTGCTATATTTGCCAAAATTATTGGCCATAAACAAGAGATCTAAGCCATACAAGGGCACAGGAAGCAGAATGTAGCACCGAAAGTTTCCCAAACACCTATCAGGCATGGCATCCGTGTATATTCGCATCCATTTTGGTGAAATTCCATTCGCATTAGTATGGATTCAGCTTATTTTCTGCTTTTCCGAGTAATCCACGAGAGCAAATTCCTCATATGGCAAGCTGGCTAAACAAAAGACGCGAGATCGGCTGGACTGCGGTGGTCACTATGCCGGATGGCCTGTATGGGGTTAGCGTGCTGGCGCCCAAGTTGCCAACAGACCGGCCGCAAGTCGTCAGTTGCGGCGCTGTTGCCGGCGGGCAACTGAATGCCGAGGCGCTGATGCAGTTGGCCAAATCCATTGCCGTGCCAGGGTGTGCGTGGACCGTAGTGCTGGATCGTGAAGCCTATCGGATACTGGTGGTGGACGAGCCGCCCGTCAAGACGGATGAAATGGCCCACAGTGTGCGCTGGGCGATCAGTTCGATGGTGGATTTTCCGGTGGATGACGCTGATCTGGCGTGGATGAAGATCCCCATCCAGCCTTCGCAAACAGGGCGCAAGCCGCAGCTGTATGTTGTGGCCACAAGCCATGCCACCCTGGCGGCTTGCACCCTGGCTTTCAAGCAAGCCAGGATTCCCCTGCAAGCTGTTGATGTGCACGAAACCGCCCACCGCAACCTGGCAGCGCTAGTGGAACGTCCCGGCGAGGGTGTCGCATTGTTGTCACTAGGCACTGAGGGAGTACAGTTTACGGTGACGTTTCAAGGTGAGCTTTACCTTGACCGCTGGGTCAAGGAGTCGATGTTTGGCGCCAGAATTGATGACATGGCGCGTGAACGTGCCAGCGAGCGGGTCGTGCTGCAGGTACAGCGTTCGCTGGATTTTGTTGGGCGCACGATGCCCTTCATCGACCTGAACCGCGTGAAGCTGGCGCCGATGCCCAGCGACTATGGCTTGCGCAAGTATTTCGTCGAGAATATTCCCGTGCCGCTTGAGGATTTTGATTTGTCGTCCGTCTTTGATCTTTCCAAAACGCCGACACTTTTCCGGATGGAAAATCAAGCCGGCTATTTTGTTGCGCTTGGCGCGGCGTTGCGCTCCATGGATAAAACACCCGCATGAGTCAGCAACTGAACCTTCTGCCACAAGCCAAGAGCCGTTACAGCCCCGCGCTCGTGGCCTTGTTGATTCTGGGCCTGGTGGCGCTCATGCTGTTCTCTGCCTGGGGTATCAAGCGCAGCATGCTAGCCACAGCGCGTGTCGAAGAGGCGGCCAGTGCGGCACAGTTAAAAGATGCCACAGCCCAACTCGAAGAACGCTTTCGGGCGCGCTCACAACAACTGAATGCGGAAATTGACGCGCTCAGGACGCGTGCGGCGGCAGCAGAACAGGTGCTCGCGCTGTCCGCCGGGGTAGGCAAGCCAGAAGGTTATTCACCCTACTTTTCCTTACTCGGCAAGCTCAGGGAAGAAGGCGTCTGGCTCACCGGGGTGACGGTAAACCAGGCGGGCAAGTCCATGCAACTCACCGGCCAGGCGCTGGATAAGGATGCGCTGCTACGGTATACGCAGCGGCTAAACGCTGCCTTTGCGGATACTGGCATTCAACTCTCGGCGCTTGAAATGGCTTCGCAAACCATTGGCTCTGCAACCCCTGCGGGGGGGGCTGGTATCCCTCCGGCAGGCGCAGGCAGCAAAGGCGAGCCATTGAAGGTGATCCAGTTCACGCTTCGCTGACCCACTACGGCACCAGCACACCCGATGAAAACCCTGAACCAATTGATAAAAAACTTCGCTGAGCTCCAGTTGCGCGAACAGGCGATTGCTGTTGCGGCAGGCTGTACCGTGCTGGCGCTGGGCGGCAACGCCTTGCTGCTAAAGCCATTGCAAATTGAAATCGACAGGCTGCATGCCCTCGACAAGCAGCACAAGGCCGAGATCGCGTCGACCATCACCGATTTATCCTCATTGGACGGCAAGCTGGCGCGCGGAGTCGATCCACTGGAGAAGGAACGCGCAACGCGCGACGAGTTCCTGCGCAAGATTGCCGAAGCGGATGCCTTCTTCATGCAGCGTGATGCAACCGGCAACCAGGTAGCATCTTTAGTACGTACGCTGCTGGACGAATCGCCTGGCCTAACGCTGGTATCGTTAAAAACCATCCCTTCCCAGGTTTTTTATACCCCCCCCGCTCCGCCGCCACCGCCCAAGGTTACCGAACGGGCAATCAATGCCGTTGAAGATCTGGCCAAGGCGTTGCCACTCGGCATACCCGAAGCGGTTACCCCGGCACAATCGCAGCCGCCGCAGAATGCTGCGTTGCAGAAAATAATCTACCGGCATGGCGTTGAAATCACCGTCACCGGGAAATACTCGCAGCTGGTTGATTATATGGAAAAATTGCAGAAATTTCCCCAGCGGGTGTTCTGGTCTGAAGTGCAACTGACGGTGTCACCCTACCCGGTGAATGTGCTCAAGATCGTGATTTATACCCTCAGTGACCAACCGGTTGCAGTGCTGCTGTAAACAGCGATAGGAGTCCGACCAGATGAATCGCCAACTGCTTTGCAGACGATGGATTGAATTAACTGTTGCGCTCGGATGTGTCGGCGGCGCATGGGCCGCAACACCGGGCGACCCGACCGAAGCACCGCCAGCCTGGGTCTCCACGCTGCCCAACTCAGGCATTAGCAATGCCGATGAGGCGCCGCCCGAGATGCAAATCATTCTGACGGGCAAATCAAGAAAGCTCGCGGTGATCAATGGCGCAATAGTCAAGGTGGGCGACGACTACAAAGGTTCGAAAGTACGAGCCATCAAGGCGAATCAAGTGCTGATGGACGATGCGGAAAAGTCCTTGAGCATGACACCTGATGTCAAAAAGAGCGCACCCAAACGGGTGGAAAGCAGGAAAAAATCGGTCGTCATATCTGCGGATAGCGTGCCATCGAAAGCCCACAGGGAGAAGCAATGAGATCTATAACCGAACAGAAGTTGATGATGGGGGCACTCAGCCTGGGGCTGGCGCTTAGCTTGGCTAGCTGTACATCCGCCTATCCACCGCGCGATACCTCCACCCGTGACCGGATCAACGCGCAACTAAAGCAGGCGGCCACCACCAGGGAAAAGCCTGACCAAGCCGCCGCCATTGCGGTGCCGGAGGCGGTGAGCAGTTCGCTGTTGCCCCCTGTGCGGATAGGCATGCCGCGCACCTCAAAAAAACAGCTGGAACAACGTTTTGACCTGGTAGTGAACGATGCGCCGATTCATCAGGTGTTAATGGGAATTGTGGAAGGCACACCCTACAGCGTGATGGTGAAACCGAAGAGCTCGATTCCCAGCCAGCCAGGATTGCAAGGTGCTGTTGCGACACCTGTCGCAATGACGGGTTTGGGCGACAAGGTGACGGTGAACCTGAAGAACGTCACGATGTTCGAAGCCCTGGATGCCATGCGCGAGGTGTATGGCTATGACTATACGGTTGAGGGCAACCGCATTTACGTTGAACAACCCGAGCTGCAAACCCGCTTGTATCAGGTGAATTACATCATTGGCCAGCGCCGCGGGGTGAGCGATTTGCAGGTGATCGGCGGCGCGTCGGTGGGCACGTCTTCTGGCTCCAGCTCGGGTTCTTCGGGCAGTTCCAATAGCTCGGGTTCCGGCTCTGACTCCAGCTCAAAATACGGCTCTGTTCAAGCCAGTGCCTTGAGCACCACCTCCAAAGCCGATTTATGGGGCGAGGTTGAAGACACCGTGCGCACGACGCTGGGCTGCCTGATTCCGCGCAACAAGGAAAGCAAGGTGAGCGGATCATCAGGCTCTTCCGGGTCTTCGAGTAGCTCAAGCTCGGGCTCGAGCAGCTCCGGCACTGCCAGCCGTGCAGACGTCTCTTTCCAGGGAGATACGCCTACCGGCGAACGGCAACGCGGGGTAGACGGATGTACCGATGGCCGTGCCATGAGTGTGAATCAAATGAGCGGCACGGTGCTGGTGCGCGGCATGCCGAATGAACACCGGATGATCGCGCAGATGCTGCGTTCCATGCAGTTGAACATTGAGCGCCAGGTGATCATTGAGGCCAAGATCATTGATGTTGAGCTGAATTCAGGCTCGCAGCAGGGTATCAACTGGGCGGGTTTCAACAACGGCTTGCACAAGTACTCGGTGGGTGCTGATCCAACGATGATCAACGGAACCAATGCTGCCCCGGGCGGTGCGGTGAACACGGGAACGAGCCTGGCCGGCTTGCTGGGCAATACCTTGATTGGCGTGTCCACGGGCAATGCCTTTTCCGCTGGCATGGGCATGGCGGTTCAGTTCCGCAATTTTTCCGCGTTGATCAACTTCCTGCAAACCCAGGGTAATGTGCATGTGCTGTCCAGCCCGCGTATCGCCACCTTGAATAGCCAGAAAGCCGTTTTGAAAGTGGGCAGCGAAGAGCCTTTCGTGACCAACATTTCCGGCGGCACGACCAATGTGACGAATGGCATTTCGCAAACCACGCCACCCACTTTGCAGTATCAGCCCTTCTTCTCGGGGATTTCGCTGGATGTGACGCCGCAGATTGATGACCAGGACAACATCACGCTGCATGTGCATTCGATGGTGAATAGCATTGTCGAGAAAGAGAAAATATCGCAACCGACGGTGGGTGCGGTACGTGTGCCATTTGCCGTGAATACAATTAGCGAGACCGATAACGTGGTCAAGACCAAGGATGGCCAAGTGATCGTGATTGGCGGCCTGATGACGGAAAGCACCAATGACAATCGCTCCAAAGTGCCGGGCGCCGGCGATATACCCGGTGTGGGCGCAATGTTCAGCAAGGGCGGTCAATCTTCCACCAAGCGTGAACTTGTCATTCTGCTCAAACCGACCGTGGTGAAGGACGATAGTGCTTGGGCTAACGACATTGCCGCAGCGCAAGGCAGAATCGTCGGCTTGGGCGCGCCTGCGCCAACCACCACCCATAGCCAATAACGCCAACTGCAATGTATCTCCAGCATTTCGGCCTCAATGAGCTGCCTTTTAGCATTACGCCGGACACCGACTTTTTTTTCTCGTCGGAAAGCTCAAAGGGCGCGTTGAATACCCTGCTGGTCGCGGTGCGCACTGGCGAGGGCTTCATCAAGATTACCGGGGAAGTGGGCACCGGCAAGACCTTGCTGTGCAGGAAGCTGATCGAAAGCCTGAAGCCGGATTGCAAGGTAGCGTATATCCCCAACCCCTATCTTGAGCCGCATTCGCTGTTCATGGAGCTGGCCGCAGAACTGGAAGTGGCGATCGACCCAGTCGAGCAGCCAAACCAGTATCAGTTGCTGAAAATGCTGACAGGCAGGCTGCTGGAGATTATCCGCGAGGGCAAGCGTGTGGTCATTTGTCTTGATGAAGCCCAGGCCATGCCGATTGAAACCCTGGAGGCGCTACGCCTGCTGACCAACCTTGAGACGGAGAAAAGAAAGCTGCTGCAAGTGGTGATCTTTGGCCAGCCTGAGCTGGAGGACAAGCTCAACCACCCGTCAATTCGCCAGCTCAAGCAGCGCATCGCGTTTGATTATGACCTGGGCGCCTTGTTGCGCGACGAGCTGGATTATTACGTGCATCACCGGCTGGTGGTTTCTGGCTACCAGGGCGGCAGGCTGTTTACGCCGCTGGCCTTGTGGCTGTTGCAACTGAAGACACACCGTATCCCCCGGCTGGTGAATATCCTTGCACACAAGTCGATGCTGTGCGCTTTTGGCAAGGGCCACACGGTGGTTGGCCTGCGGGATGTGCTGACCGCGGCAAACGATACTGCTTCCCTGCGCCAACCGAAATGGTTCAACCGGCCAGGAATTTTTGTGGCAATCCTTGTTGCCGTCAGCATAGCCAGCCTTGGATGGATATATCTAAAATGAGCATGATCAACCAGATGTTGAAAGACCTCGACAAGCGGCAAGCCGTCGCCGGGGAAGGGCAAGCGCTCAGCGGGGTGCTATCGTCATCAAGCCGAAAAAGCTATCCCCGGCCGGGATTCATCATCCTGTTGCTGGTTTCCATCGTTATCGTCGCACCCCTGGTCTGGAGCCGCTGGCATAAGTCCAGGCCCGCCCCGCCAGTGGCGGTGACAGTGGTCAGTGCAAATGCGCCCTCAGCGGCGCCATTAACGACAACGCAGCCCGCACCATCAACCCCAGCCGCCGTCCCGCCAGCACCGACTTTTTCGCCATCGGCCAAGGCAAGCGTTCCCCTTGCAAAATCGATGGCTTCCCAACCGGACCAACCGGCAACGGTGGTTAGCAAGGCCGAATCCAGCGCAGAGCCCAAAGCTAAACAAAAGGCAGAACCCGAGCGGGATACCCATGCCAGCAAACCCGCATCTTCCAACGCATCTTCCAACGCATCTTTCAACGCATCTTTCAAAGTAGTCAGCCCAAAACAGCGTTCTGAAAACCTCTATCGGCAAGCCATTTCATCAATACAGCAAGGGCATGGCCCCGAGGCGCAGAATGCCTTGCGGCAAGCGCTCGCGATCAATGCGGCAAATCACGATGCACGCCTGTTGCTAGCGAGCCTGCTGGCGGACGCCAACCATCATGCGGACGCTGCGGCCTCATTGTTGCATGCAGGGCTGGCCATTGCGCCGGGGCATAGTGGATTTTCGATGGCATTGGCGCGTTTGCAATTAAGCACTGGCGCCAAAGACGAAGCACTAGCAACGCTTGAGCAAGGCCTGCCGATGGCAGGCGACGATCCGGACTACCATGCCTTTCTGGCCGCGCTGTTGCAAAAACAGGGCCGCCATGAGGCGGCAACGCAACATTACATCACAGCCTTGCGCAGCAACCCATTGATGCCCAACTGGCTGATCGGCGCAGGTATCTCGCTGCGCGCGATCAACAAACCGGCGGACGCCGCCGAGGCCTTCCAGCGAGCGCTTGATACTGGAGAGCTCGCCCCGGAAGTGGCGCAGTTTGCGCAGCAGCAGTTAAAGCAGATTCGTCAGCAATAAGGTTGCCGGATTGCATGATTCGGGGCGGCCCATCGGCACGATGGGCGCTGGCCTGCAAACATATTCTGGCCGGACAACAGCGCATAAAGCGGCCATTGGGCACTATGCCGACGTGAGAATCACCTCGAAAACCTCCAGCGGTTCGGCAAACCCCTTGAACGCCATTTTTCCGACGGACTGAAAATCGATGCTTGATGCGCTATTGCGCGCAACCTGTGCCGACACCAGGATTTGTCCGCCATCGGCCTTGCCGCACAGCCGCGCTGCAAAGTTCGTCACACCGCCAATGGCGCCATAATCGCGACGCCCTTCAAAACCTATCGCGCCGATGGTCGCAACACCTTGGGCAATGCCGATGCCCATGGTCAGCGTGTAGCCGCGGATCATCCATTGCTTTTGCAGATTGACCATACTGGCCTGCATGTCGATGGCCATCGAGACTGCATCAAGGCAAGGATGTTCAACTTCTACCGGGTCATTGAAGAAAATCATCATGCCATCGCCCGTGAAACGCTCCAAAGTGCCACCGCGCGCATTGATCAGTTCGCCCATGGCCGCATGAAACTCACCCAACACCTGCATGACTTCTTCGGCCGTATGCTGCTCGGTGAACTCGGTATAACCCCGCAGATCGAGAAACACGACTGCGATTTCCCGTCGCCGGGTCCTCAAGAAGTTTTCGTCTTCGCCGGAAAGCAAGAGATCAGCCACCGCCGGAGAAAAGAAACGCCGCAGGCGATCCAGCCGCTCCCGTTCAGCGACCCCCTCTGCTATTCGCTGCGTTAAGGTTTGATTCCATGCCTCCAATTCTTCGGTCTGTTTACGCAAGGCGAGATGACTTTTGACGCGCGCGAGCACCACGGGTGGACTGATGGGCTTGGTGATGTAATCAACAGCACCGGCATCGAATCCCTGCTGCTCGTTGGTCGAGTCGGTCAACGCCGTAACGAAGATCACCGGAATCCGGCTGGTCGCCGGATCAGCCTTGAGGCGCTGACAGACTTCATAGCCGTCCATTTCCGGCATCATGATGTCGAGAAGAATCAGATCCGGCGGTGTGGTGGCTGCAATTTTCAGGGCGCGCGCGCCATTATTTGCCAACTTGACGATGTAATCGCCCTCCAATACATCGTGCATGATCGAGAGATTCTGTGGCGTATCGTCGACGACAAGTATGACGGGGCGAGCGGGCGGAGAAGAGATTTCCATCATTTTATGGCGGAGGCTCCTGCCAACTCGCAACGATACCGCGCAGCATATAAAAAGGTGGGCATGAGAAAAATAGTCACCAACATAGTCACGCCTAGCCTGACTGAATGGGAAAAATCGGAATCTTCACATTTTTTTGAAATGGCAGGATTGAAATGCAAAATAACCCATCATACCGTTGGCTTTCGCTGCAGGCAATGAAACCAATATAAATATTAATGACTTGGACTCGAAAAAAGGGTACAGACGAAAAGAGTACAGGCGGAACGGCAGATTTACACCTGAACAGCCTGCACCGCGCCAATGGATATTGTTCCTGGGCAGCCTTGCAGTACAAGACCACGAACAGCCCTGCAGCGCATGCCGCCGCCGTATAATTCATGCCATTCATCAAATAATTCAGGTGCCACACTCATGGAAGCCGAACGCATAAACGCCGTTGCCAATCATATCGCCAACCTTGCCCAGCGCGGGCAGGAATTACGGAGGTATCTTTGACTACGATGCCAAGGCATCGCGCCTGGAAGAAATCACCGGGCTGCTCGAAGACCCAAAAGTTTGGGATGACGCCGACAAGGCACAAGCGCTTGGCCGCGAACGCAAAACACTGGAATCTACCGTTTTATCCCTCGATCAGATCACCCAACAGCTGACAGACAGCCGCGAGTTGTTTGATTTAGCCAAAAGCGAAGAGGATGAAGACACGCTAGCTGCGCTTGAAAGTGATCTTGCCAGCGTTGAAAAGTCCGTGGGCAGCCTGGAATTCCGCCGCATGTTCAACAACCCGGCGGACGCCAACAATTGTTTTATTGACATCCAGGCGGGCGCGGGCGGCACGGAGGCCTGCGACTGGGCTAGCATGTTGCTGCGGCAATACCTGCGCTATTGCGAGATCAAGGGCTTTAAAGTTGAAGTTCTGGAAGAAACCGAGGGTGACGTGGCAGGCATACGCAGCGCATCGCTGAAAGTCACGGGCGACTACGCTTACGGCTTATTGCGCACGGAAACCGGCGTGCATCGCCTGGTGCGCAAAAGCCCGTTTGACTCCTCAGGCGGGCGGCACACCTCGTTTGCCAGCCTGTATGTGTATCCGGAAATTGACGATTCGATCGAGATCGAGGTCAATCCGGCCGATTTGCGCGTCGATACCTTCCGTGCCAGCGGCGCCGGTGGCCAGCACATCAACAAGACCGACTCGGCCATCCGCATCACGCACATCCCGTCCGGCATTGTGGTGCAGTGCCAAAACGACCGCTCGCAACACCGCAACCGCGCCGAGGCGATGACCATGCTGAAGTCGCGCCTGTATGAAGAAGAAATGCGCAAAAGACAAGCCGAGGCGGACAAGCTCGAAGCGGGCAAAACCGACGTAGGCTGGGGGCACCAGATCCGCAGCTACGTGCTGGACCAAAGCCGCATCAAGGATTTACGCACCAACGTTGAGACCTCCAACACGCAAAAAGTGCTCGACGGCGATCTTGACCCGTTTATTGAAGCGAGCTTAAAGCAAGGCGTGTAATTTCAACACGGCATGTCAAGCACGCATTTGAAGCCATCACGCAAAAAACACCTGACACCTGACACAAAAACTGGACGACCCCCATGAGCGAACAACCTGCTATTCCTGTTGACGAAAACCGCCTGATTGCCGAGCGGCGCGAAAAACTCCACGCCTGGCGCGCTGTCGGCCAGGCTTTTCCCAATGACTTTTCACGCGAAAATCTCGTCGGCAGGCTCGACGAGCTCTACAGCGAAAAAACTCGCGAAGAGCTCGAAGCCCTGCCGATTACCGTTAAGGTGGCCGGCCGCATCATGTTAAAGCGCGTGATGGGCAAGGCCAGTTTCGCGACCATTCAGGACATGTCCGGGCGGATTCAGCTGTTTATCAGCAACGACGCCGTCGGCGAAGCAGAACACGCTGCATTCAAGCACTGGGACAGCGGCGACATCATTGGCTGTGAAGGCACCTTGATGAAGACCAAAACCAATGAGCTCACCGTGCATTGCAGCAGCATTCGCCTGCTCACCAAATCCCTGCGCCCCTTGCCGGAAAAATTCCACGGCTTGACCGATGTGGAACAAAAATATCGCAGCCGTTATGTCGACCTCATCACCAATGAGCAAACGCGGCTCACCTTTGTCGCCCGCAGCCGCATGGTGCAGTCGATCCGCAATTACATGACGCACCATCACTTTCTGGAAGTCGAAACACCCATGATGCACCCGCTGCCTGGCGGCGCGGCGGCCAAGCCATTCAAGACCCATCACAACGCGCTGGACATGGAGCTGTTCCTGCGTATCGCGCCTGAGCTGTATTTAAAGCGTCTGGTGGTCGGCGGTTTCGAGAAAGTGTTCGAGATCAATCGCAATTTCCGTAACGAAGGCCTCTCGCCCCGGCATAATCCCGAATTCACCATGATGGAGTTTTACGAGGCCTATACCGACTATCGCCGACTGATGGATTTCACTGAAGGCCTGCTGCGCCATTCGGCGCGCGAGGCGCTGGGCACGGAAGTGTTCAGCTACCAGGGTCGCGAGCTGAACCTGTCCAAGCCTTTTGCGCGCCATACCATCACCGGCGCCATTCACCATTACCACCCCGGTTATTCATTCGAGCAGTTGAACGACATCGCCTGGCTGCGGCAAAAGCTGGCCGACCTGAAGTGCGACCTCAACGCACCGCACCTGCGCCATGCGGGTCTCGGCGCTTTGCAGCTGGCGCTGTTTGAAGAAACCACTGAAGCCGAGTTGTGGGAGCCGACTTACATCATCGACTACCCCGCTGAAGTCTCGCCCTTGGCGCGGCGCAGCGATAGCAACCCGGACATTACCGAGCGCTTTGAGCTCTTCATCGTCGGCCGCGAAATCGCCAATGGTTTTTCAGAATTGAATGACCCGGAAGACCAGGCCGCACGCTTCATGGAACAAGCCCGCGCGAAAGAAGCCGGCGACGAAGAAGCCATGTATTACGACGCCGATTACATTCGCGCGCTCGAATACGGCCTGCCGCCCACCGGCGGCTGCGGCATCGGCATTGATCGCTTGGTCATGCTGCTCACGGATGCTGCCTCGATCCGCGACGTCATTCTGTTCCCGCACATGCGTCCCGAACGCGGGGAATAAGCCCGCGCCGCCTGCCGCCACATGAAAGAAGCCCCGCTGGTTCCTGCAGCATTTGCAACCACCCGCGAGGGCACGCCGTTTTCCGCCACGTTTGATGATGTCTATCACTCGGCAAATGGCGGCTTGGCGCAAGCGCGCCATGTGTTTATAGCAGGCAACAAGCTGCACGAAAGCGCGTTCAAGCCCGCACGCCGACAACATGACCATCCTTTCGTCATACTAGAAACCGGCTTTGGCCTGGGGATGAATTTTCTGGCCACATGGCAAGCCTGGCGGGCGGCGGGCAAACCCTGCCGCCTGCATTTCATTTCCGTTGAAAAACACCCCTTCCGGCGCGACGACCTGGCGCGCGCCTTGGCAGGTTTTGTTGAACTCGTGCCGCTCGCCACCCAACTGCTAAAGCAATGGCCGGTGTTGGTCAGCGGTTTTCACCGGCTGCATTTTGACGATAACAAACTCACCCTCACGCTGATTTTTGGTGACGCACAAACGCAATTGCCCAAACTGGACGCCCGAGCGGATGCGCTGTATCTGGACGGCTTTGCGCCCGCTAAAAATCCTGACCTGTGGACGCCGGAAGTGCTCGCCCCCCTCACCCGCCTGTGCCACTCGGCAACCACGCTGGCCACCTGGAGCGTTGCGGGCGGCTTGCGTCGCACGCTGGAACAGCTCGGCTGGGCGCTGGAGCGCCGTCCGGGCTTTGGCGACAAGCGCGAAATGCTCACCGGGCGTTACGCACCGGCCGTATCTCACCACCTGCGCGGGCAGCAAGCGGCCTTTTCCGCCGTCTCACCAGCGCCGACTTCCTTATCCACACAGCGCAAAGCCATCATTATCGGCGCGGGTCTTGCCGGTGCAGCCATCAGCGAACGCCTGGCGCAACGCGGCTGGCAGGTTGAGCTCTTCGAGCGTCATCCTGAACCCGCCCAGGAAGCCTCGGGAAATCCCGCCGGCGTGCTGTTGCCGCCGCTCACCAAAGACGATGCACCGGCAGCGCAACTTGCCCGCGCCTGCTATCTCTATGCGCTGCGCCGCCTGGCCGAATTGCCCGGCGTACGCTACTCGCCCTGCGGCGTGTTGCACATCGCCCATGATCCGGAACACGAAGCCTGGCAAAAAACAACCGTTGCTGAACTTGAACTGACGGAGGAATTTGTTCATTTCATTGACCTCGCCAAGGCCGAAACCTTGATTGGCCAAACGCTCGCGCATGGCGGCTTGTGGTTTCCCACAGGGGGCTGGGTTGATCCGCGCAGCCTGTGCAAGGCACTGTTATCGGCAGGCGGCGAACGTATCCGCACCCGCTATGGCGTTGCGGTCAATCGGCTGGAACAAACCAATGGCGGCTGGCAGATTTTTGACAGCGCGAACAATCTTATGGCGAGCGCCCCGCACGTGATCCTCGCCAACGCCCAAGCGGCTGAAAATCTGCTGCCCTACCCTGTCCCACTCACCCTCATCCCCATTCGCGGCCAGGTCAGTTTCCTGCCAGAACTCGCCACCCGCCACCCAACGCTGCGCCATGTGCTATGCCGCACAGGGTATTTAACGCCCCCCGTAAGCGGTATGGCTTGCAGTTTTTCAACCGTAGGCGCAAGTTTTGACCGCCATGACAGCAGCCTGCAAAGTCGTCTTGAGGATCATGCAGGCAACTTGCTGCGCCTGGATGAGATTCTCCCCGGCAGCGCAAAAAGCTTCAGCGCAGAAAACCTCGCAGGCCGCGTGGGCATTCGCAGCGCAACCCGCGACCACCTGCCGCTGGCGGGCACGCTACCCGCGCAACTCACCAGCCGGCAAGCAACGCAAGTCACACCCAAGACCCTCCCGCGGTTAGCTGGCCTGCATGTCCTGCTCGGTCTGGGCGCGCGCGGCATGATCTGGGCACCGCTCCTGGCTGAATTGCTGGCCAGTCAGCTATGTGACGAACCACTGCCGCTTGAACAGCCCCTCGCCCGCCTGATTGACCCAGCGCGGTTTTATCTGCATGCACAGCGACGCACCACAAACAGCAGCGTCGGCATGAAGGAAAAACGGTCACCGAATCTGTAACCATTAGTTTCTATTTATCCCATCGCAGGGTGTCCTGGGTTATGCTGCACTCATGTGTTAACCACGGAGGAAACTGTAATGGAAACAACTCAATCCACATCACGTACCCACCCACTGATACTGGCCGCCGCAGTTGCAGTCATCGCCGTTTGCCTGGTCGGCATTGCCGCCCTGGCTGGCTGGCTGCCTGGCACAGGCAAGCAAAAAGACGAAGCCGCAGCGCTTGGGCAAACAGCAGCGGTTACCGAACCAGCCTCACTGGAACAGGGAACCACGCTGGACAAAGCCAAGGAAGCCGCCCCTGTTGTGCATAAAAAAGCCCCGGTCAAAGCGCCAAAGAGGGAATCAGCCGCAGTCTCACCAGCGCCGACTTATGCCAGCACAGCGCCCGCAATGCCTGCGAGATGCAATGACTGCGGCATAGTTGAGGATATCCGCACCTTAACGGTCGAACCAGACGGCAGCGGCCTGGGTGGCGTAGCTGGCGGCGTAGTCGGTGGCTTGCTGGGCAACCAGGTGGGTCAAGGGCGAGGCCGCACGGCAGCAACTGTGGCGGGTGTGGTCGGTGGCGCACTGGCCGGCAACAAGATTGAAAAAACCATGAAGAAAAAACAGACCTACGAAGTTGTGGTGCGCTATGAAGATGGCACCACACAGACCTTCCCCAGCGAGGCGCCCCCTGCATGGCGTCAAGGCGACAAGGTTCGCGTAGAAAATGGTGTGCTGGTCAGCCGCTGATCTGTTTCATCCTGGAAACCGCCGCTGGCCGCATCCGATGGTGCATTCGATGGTGCGGCTGGCGCGAAGCGGCGCCGCCGCAGGCTCGCAAGGCGTCTTCCCCTCGCGGGGAAGCCTCCATGGCTCGCTGCGCCCGGTGATTGCCTAGCGCGCCTGGCTCAAGTATTTCACGTGAAAAAAATGCTTGCCGGGAAGCATTTTTTATTTGGCTGAGCAGGCTGGGCGATCTCCAGGATTATCCCGCCAGCGCGGCATCCAAGCGTTCCAGCACGCGCTCGCGCCCGAAAACTTCCAACACGGCATCAATCGCTGGCGACTGCGGCAACCCCAACAAGGCCACGCGCAAGGGGATCGCCACTTGCGGCATTTTCAAGCCTGAATCGGCCGCAGTTTGTTTCACCAACTGTCCCAGTTCAGTTGCCTGCCAGACGCATTCCGTCAGCCGCCCGCGCAACAGTTTGAGCGCATTGCGCGCCGTGTCCGTCAAATGCTGAACACGCACTTCCTCGCTGGCGTGCACAACAGCATAGAAAGGATGCACCGCATCGGCCAGTTCATTCAGGTTGCCTGCCCGGTCGCGATACAACGCAGCGACCAGCGCAACATCAGGGCCATCCGCCGTTGATACACCTTGCGTTGCCAAGCGCCGTTTGACCTCCAGTGCCAGGCGTTCTGGGTCAGCCGCCTTGATGTAATGCGCATTGAGCCAGTTGAGCTTTTCAGTATTGAACTGCGCAGCGGACGCCGTGATGTGGTCGAGATCAAACCACTGCGTAAACTGTTCCATGCTGAACACCTCCTCGTCGCCATGCGACCAGCCGAGCCGCGCCAGATAGTTCAGCACCGCTTCGGGCAGATAACCGTCCTCGTCATATTGCATGACCGATACCGCACCGTGCCGTTTGGACAACTTCTGCCCATCGTCACCCAGAATCATCGACAGGTGAGCATAGCGAGGCACGGGCGCGCCTAATGCCCGCAATAAATTGATCTGCCGTGGTGTGTTGTTCACGTGATCATCGCCGCGGATCACGTGGCTGATCGCCATGTCCCAGTCATCCACCACCACACAAAAATTGTAAGTCGGGGTGCCATCCGCACGGGCAATGATGAAGTCATCCAGCTCGCTGTTGGCGAATTCGATACGGCCCTTGACCTGGTCATCCCATGCCACGACGCCATCTGTCGGATTGCGAAAGCGTACGACGGGCGGCACATTAGCTGGCGCGGGCGGCAAAATTTTGCCAACGCCAGGCCGCCAGCGGCCGTCATAGCGAGGCTTTTCCTTCTTCGCCTCCTGATCTGCACGCAGGGCATCGAGTTCTTCCCGCGAGGTATAGCAATAATAAGCCGTCCCTGCCGCAAGCATTGCGGATATCACCTGCTTGTAGCGATCCATGCGCTGCATCTGATAGAACGGACCTTCATCAAAGTTCAACCCCAGCCACTGCATGCCATCCAGAATCGCTTGCACCGCTTCTGGCGTTGAGCGCTCCACATCCGTGTCCTCAATGCGCAAAATAAACTGCCCGCCATGGCGCCGCGCATAAGCCCAGGCAAACAAGGCGGTGCGCGCGCCACCAATATGCAGAAAACCAGTGGGACTCGGCGCAAAACGGGTACGTACAATCATGAGCATCAAACACCAAAGAAGAAAAAGTGGCGGGATTTTACGTCATCCAGCACCAATCCATTGACCTGGCGGCCTGTCTATGGTTAAATAGCCTGCTCTTTTCGCGGGCGGTTAACTCAGCGGTAGAGTGCCACCTTCACACGGTGGAAGCCACTGGTTCGATCCCAGTACCGCCCACCAAAAAGCGCACTAAGCATTACGCGTAGTTTTGTAACAAGCTGCATTGACAGTCCCTTGGCAGTCTGATGTGTGTGAAAATAAGCCCTTTGTTTTTCTTCTGCTTTTATTGATGAGATGTAAAGCAAAAAGAGTCAAAGCTAGATCGAAGTCACTCTGATTTGATATCACTTCAACGGCATTTCCATGACTAAAGAAACAAAAGACCTCGTTTATTGCTATCACTGTCGCACCCACCATCCGCGTGAGGAAATGCGCAAAATGGTCACCAAGACAGGCACCCGCTGGCGCTGCATTCGCAGCATTGAAGCCACTCAGCGCGGCCTCGAAGCGCGCGAAGCCTATGGCCGCCAGGTTTCCGAGATGAATAAAGCAGAATCCAAAGCACGCGCACAACGCCTGAATAGCGCTTTGCAGGAAAAATAAAGCATTTCCTGAGCCTTGGGGCTCCCCCTCTCCAAGAACACATAGCGCCCGAGCAAGCGTTTTGCCAGCACCCACCTCTTTGCGCTGCGGATATCAGGGTTGCGATAAGCTTTGCGAGTGTTCATTAGAGTTCATTACTATGGTTCGTTTGGTCATCGAACAGCGCCTGATCAAAACACATGCCACGCCCTGAATCCAAACAGCTTTTAGTGGTTTATCACTCGGCAACCGGGGGTACAGAACAGATGGCACAGGCCTTGCTTTTTGGCGCCAGCGCCGCTGAAACCGAAAACGGCACCGTTCATGTTGCGCTGAAGTCAGCAACAAATACCCGTCCACAGGATGTCCTGTTGGCGGATGCCTATGTTTTTGCCACGCCAGAAAACCTCGGCGCAATCGCGGGTTTGATGAAGGACTTTTTCGATCGCTGTTATTACCCGGCCTTGGGAAAAATTGCCGCTCGCCCGTATGCCAGCATGATTTGCGCAGGCAGCGATGGCCAAAATGCCGCACGGCAAATCGAGCGCATTGCCACTGGCTGGCGATTGCGCGCTATTGCGGAGCCGCTGATCATCCACACCCACGCACAAACACCCGAGGCGATTGCCCAACAAAAAGTGATTGGCGAAGCTGATTTAATGCAATGCAAAAAGCTAGGCCAACTGATGGTCAGCGGCCTGGATTTAGGGATTTTTTAATTTAACCTGTCCGGTTATTTTCCGAAGACACTGCCCTTTACGCAAAAAAACCACACCGCCACCTCATTGAAGACATCGGTGGCGGGCAATGCGGATAGTTTTTAAGCGGCTTCCCGGTCCAGGTCAAAAGCCTTATGCAATGCGCGGACAGCCAACTCAAGATATTTTTCATCCATCACCACAGAAATTTTAATTTCCGAGGTAGAAATCATCTGAATGTTAATCCCCTCTTCCGACAAGGTGCGGAACATTTTGCTGGCTACACCGGGATGGGAGCGCATGCCAACACCGACAGCGGACACTTTGCAAATCTTGTTATCGCCATCCACCCGCAACGCGCCGACATGGGGCTGAATTTGCTCTTCCAGCATTTTTTTCGCCCGCGCATATTCACTGCGATTCACGGTGAAAGAAAAGTCGGTTGTGCCATCATGGCCGACGTTCTGGATGATCATATCCACGTCGATATTGGCGTCAGCGATCGGCCCCAAAATTTGGTAAGCAATGCCAGGACGGTCCGGCACGCCGGAGACAGTGAGTTTAGCTTCGTCGCGGTTAAAGGCGATGCCAGAAATAATGGGTTGTTCCATAGCGCTGTTTTCCTCAAAGGTAATCAATGTGCCAGCCGTTTCCTGGCCTTCCGCTTCCAAGCTGGAGAGCACACGCAGCTTGACTTTGTACTTGCCGGCAAACTCGACCGAGCGAATTTGCAGCACTTTTGAACCGAGGCTCGCCATTTCCAGCATTTCTTCAAAAGTGATTTGATCGAGCTTTTTAGCCGCGGGCACAATGCGCGGATCGGTCGTATACACGCCATCCACATCGGTATAAATCTGGCACTCATCGGCTTTTAACGCTGCAGCCAGCGCGACGCCGGAAGTATCCGAGCCACCACGGCCCAGGGTGGTGATATTGCCGGCCGCATCCACGCCCTGAAAGCCGGCCACGATGACCACGCTATCGTTAGCGAGATCCTGGCGAATGTTATTCTCGTCAATGTTAAGGATCCGCGCTTTAGAAAACGCACTATCCGTCAGGACTTTAACCTGGCCACCGGTGTAGCTTTTAGCCTTCAAACCCAGATCACGCAAGGCCATGGCCAGCAAAGCGATGCTCACCTGCTCGCCTGTGGCCAGCATGACATCCATCTCACGCAAATCAGGCTGCGGCGATACCTCATTAGCCAAGGCCACCAGCCGATTGGTTTCGCCGCTCATGGCGGACACCACGACCACGATTTGATGTCCCTGCGCCTTCCAGCGTGAGACGCGGCGCGCGACATTACGAATCCGCTCAGGCGAACCCATGGAAGTGCCACCGTATTTCTGAACAATTAATGCCATGTTTATTTATTTGTGCGAAAAAGCGGGATTTTAACCGATAGTGGATTGATATCATGGCTATCTGTTGTAACTTTTACCGACAACAGGCCATGAGCGGGTGCAAACTGCCCCGTTCAGAACGATGACAAGATGACAAACCACGAACTGACTTCACCCTCACGCTGCCCCTGGTGTGGCAGTGACCCGCTCTACATGGCTTACCATGACACTGAATGGGGCGTGCCTTGCCATGACGAGCGCAGCTTGTTTGAGTTTTTGCTGCTGGAAGGCGCGCAGGCTGGCCTGTCGTGGATCACGATTTTGCAGAAGCGCCAAAACTATCGCCGTGCTTTTGATGACTTTGATGTGGAAAAAATCGCCCGCTATGACGAACAGGATGTCGCCCGCTTGCTGGCCGATGCAGGCATTGTGCGCAATCGGCTGAAAATTGCCGCCAGCATCAGCAATGCGCAAGCCACGTTAAAACTTTACGAGCGAGGCGGCACGCTGGATCAGTTGTTATGGCAGTTCGTCGATGGCCAGCCGCGCATCAACCGCTGGCGCACGATGGCGGAAGTGCCCGCCATCACGCCCGAAGCCGAGGCCTTGTCGAAGGAACTCAAGCGATGCGGCTTCCGCTTCATCGGCCCGACAGTCATGTATGCCCACATGCAGGCCACCGGCATGGTCAATGACCATCTGGCATCGTGCCATCGCCATGCCGCACTGGGTGGCTGAGGGTTCGATGAGGCAAGGAACAGGGTTTTCTTTGCTTCTCGCCGTCCCGCCAGCGCCGACTTTTTTCCCAGGCTCATTGCAGCCGGATCAGGCAACGCCAGATAGCGCTTGAGTGTTTGTTTCAAGCGAACTGCCGCTTGAAGCGCCACACACCCAGGCCGAAGATCGTCGTTCCGAGCAGCGCCAGGCCCAGCAGCGAATCCCACAGCACATCCAGCCCCGCGCCCTTGAGCAGAATGCCGTAGCCCATCTCGATAAAGTGATAGAGCGGCGAGAGAACCATCGCCTCGCGCATCCCGGCGGGCATGGCTTCCGGCGGGGTCCAGGCGCCGGAGAGGAAGATCATCGGCATCAACACGAGGATCGCCAGCATGGCCGCCTGGGCGAGGTTGCGGCTCAGGGTGGCGATGTAGAGGCCCAGCCCCGCCGTGGTGAAGGTGTAGAGCGTGGTCACGGCGAAGAACAGCACCAGGCTGCCTTTCATCGGCACATCGAACACGCCATGCAGCACGAAGAACAGGCTGACCGCCGTGCCCAGCAGAATCACCAAGGTCATGGCGATGACCTTGGGCAACAGGATCTGAATCGGCGTCAGGGGGGACACCAGCAACTGTTCGATGGTGCCACGCTCTTTTTCGCGCACGGCGGCAGCAGCAGGCAGCATGATGGCCATGATGGTGATGACGGTGAGCAGCTCGGCGATCGGCATGAACCAGGCGTCATTCTGGTTCGGGTTGTACCAGACGCGGTGCTCGTCGCGGATCATGGGCACATTTTGCATTGAACGCTCGGTCACGCCCAGGCGGGCGAGCGCCTGGTCGAAACCGTACTGGCCGATGATCTGCGCGGCGTAGCTGGAGGCGAGAAAGCCCAGCACGGTGTTGCTGGCATCTACCTGCACCTGCACGTCGGTGGGCTTGCCTTGAAGGATGTCGCGCTCGAAGTGCGGCGGGATGTCGAGCGCCACCAAGGCCTGCCCCTGGTCCAGCAGGCGCTGCCCGGCGCGGTTGTCCAGCACTTCGCCGCCCAGCTTGAAGTAGGGCGGGCGGAAGCGATGAATGAGCTCGCGCGAGGCCGCGCTGTGGTCGGCGTCATGCACCACCACCACGGCGTGGTTCAACTGCATGCTGACGCTGCCCGCCATGTAGGTGTCGAAGACGAACAGGTAGGCGATGGCGACCAGCAGCAGCGTATCGCGCCCGAACTGGATCAGCTCCTTGGCCGTCATCGCCGCGAGGCGCGACCACCACAGGTAAAGGCGCGCGCGGTTTTCTGCCGGGCCGTCGTTCATGATTTCGGCCGCTTGTGAAACATGAGAAAGCTCGCCGTCCACAGCACGGCGGCATAGATCAGCAGCGCCAGCACCTTGCCCCACAACTG
>DILC01000034.1:104558-104839 GCA_002424865.1 Rhodocyclaceae bacterium UBA5602
GGGACGATGGTGACGATGACGGTGAGCATCATCGCCGCCACCTGGGTGCGCACGAAGAGCGACACCAGCAGGCCGATGCCGGTGGTGCAGCTCACATAGACCACCGAGGCCAGGAAGAAGAACAGCGGATCGCCCTTGAAGGGCGCGCCAAAGAGCTGCGTGGCCATGAGCCAGAGAACCAGAAAATTGATCACCGAGATGGCCGCGTAGGGCGTGAGCTTGCCGATCAGGAACTCGCCGCGCGTCACGGTCGAGGCATAGATGTTGTAGATGGAGCCGTT
>DILC01000017.1:0-682 GCA_002424865.1 Rhodocyclaceae bacterium UBA5602
TCGTGATATTCCTCTTCCACATTCACCGACCATATCCCTGACTTGTCAGTTGAACCCGCGAGAATGGCTTCGGCGGCGAGCTTGGCGGTGACCATCGAATGATCCTGGTTGTTGTAGCGGTGCATGCCATTGCGGCCGACGAGGAACAGATTGTCGATGCCGTCGGCGAATTCGCGCAGGGTGTCGAACTGGTCGTAGCTACCAAAATAGGCCGGGTAGGCTTTGGGAATGCGGGCGACGTGGCAGTCGAGTGCGTCGGCGGGGTCGATCAGGTCGATCTTCGCCAGTTCGGCAATGGCGAAGCGTGAAAATTCTTCATCGCCCATGCGCCAGAGTTCGTCGTCTTCCTGGCAGAAGTATTCGAGGCCCATCCAGATGGTATTGGCATCCTTGACCAGCGCCGGGCTCCAGTTGTTGAAAATTTGCAGGCGGCCGATTTTCACATCCGGCTCCTGAATGTAAATCCAGGTATCGGGCAACAGGTTCAGCGGCGGCTTGCCTTCGGGACGTGGCTTGAGCTTTTTGACCAGCAGGCCCATGGTGATGAAATCGCGGTACATCAGGCCATCCGCCACCGTGCGCACGTCTTCCGGTGCGGGCGGTTGCAGGGATTGCACCAAGTCGCGCATGGGCATGGTGGAAATGAAATAGTCGCCGTGCCACCAGCGCCGACTTTTTTGGG
>DILC01000017.1:762-1139 GCA_002424865.1 Rhodocyclaceae bacterium UBA5602
GCGGCGATGCGCCACATCTGGCCGGGGCCGAACTTGGGGTAGAGAAAGCGTTCGATCAGGCTGGTCTCGGTGCCTTTTTGCGCGACGTTGGCGTTACTGTTCCCGGAGAAGATTTTTTTCGCGGCATGCAGGATGGCTTTGGTGACGGACAAGCCCTTGATGCGTTGCGCGCCCCATTCGGGGCTGATGGCGCGGCAGGCGACGCCCCAGACTTTTTCGGTGTAGTCCTTGAAAAAGGTGCGATACAGCTCGCCGCCGAAGCGGTTGTAGAAAAAATCTTCGAGGTTTTTTTCCGGCCGGCGAGGGAACAGGCTGGCCCGGACGTAGGCAATGCCGATGCGCACGAGGCGCACGGGGCCAAGGTTGGCCATGGTTTT
>DILC01000017.1:1343-4570 GCA_002424865.1 Rhodocyclaceae bacterium UBA5602
GATATGCCGCCGACATCGGTCAGCGCTTCGAGCACGATGGGGCGGATGTCCGAGTTGCGGGCGAGCTCCAGCGCGGCGGTGAGGCCAGCGGGACCGGCGCCGATGATGAGCACGGCGGGGGTAACAGGACGGGTCATGGGGTGGTTTTCAGTGTGGCGGCGCGCGGCGGGGAAAACAGCAGCCAGCGGCGCAGGGAAAAGTTGAAGAACAGGATGGCTGCCGTGGCGGCAATTTTTGACAGCAAATAATGTATCCCTGCGTATTCCGTGAGCAACCAGAGCAATAAATTGTTGAGCAGCAGGGCGGTTAAGCCAATGGCGCTAAACACCATGAATTCGTGCCAGGGGTTGGGCATGCGGCGGAAATCAAACACCCAGGCGAGGCAAAGCAGATAATTGGCGGTGAGGCCAAGGCAAAAGCTGAGCGAGGCGGAGATGAGGTAGTGGATGCCGAGGTATTCCGTGAGCGCGTAAAGGCAGGCAAAATCGACCAGAAAGCTGAGCCCGCCGACGAATGCATAACGAGTGAATTGTTTTTTTAGCAGCGAGAAGAACAATGCTTTCATGCGCGCAGGCGGGGTGAATGGCTGGAGCCTCAGGGCAACGGGTTTTCAGGTAAATTACCCGGAGCAGCTTACCCCATGCCCGGTGTTTTTGGGGCATAACCCTCTTGAAATCAGATGATGAAAATGGAATTTGACAAGGAACTCGATGCGCGCGGCTTGAAGTGTCCGCTGCCGATTTTGCGCACCAAGAAAGCGCTGGTGGATATGACGTCCGGGCAAGTGCTGCGCATCCTCACAACTGATCCTGGCTCGGTGCAGGATTTTGCGGCGTTCGCGCGGCAGACAGGCAATGCCTTGCTCGATAGCCAAAGCCGTGAGGGTGAATTTGAATTTTTTATGCGGCGCAAATAATCAGGCTGCGGTCTCTCCCGGGCTTTGCCGCTGCCCAATGCCCAATGGTGTGCCGGGACAGCGCTTCAAGAACTACGCCATTTGGTTATAAGTAAAGCAGAAAAGCTTATTTCCCCCGTTGGCCGCGCGCCACCATAATCTGCCCCTCGTTGAATTTGCTATCGCAGAAAGAGGGTCGGATGAAGTTAAAAGTTGCATTGTTGAGTATCGCCGCAGGGGTCGCGCTGCCTGTGTGGGCCACCGATGGTTATTTTGCGTCCGGCTATGGCATTACCGCCAAGGGCATGGGTGGCGCAGCCACGGCCATGAGCAAAGACACTTTTGGCGGCGCGAATAATCCGGCCAGCATGGTCTGGGTGGGCAACCGGGTGGATGTCGGCGTGGAGTGGTTCAGCCCGCAGCGCAAGGCTTCCCGCAGCGGCAGCCTGGCCGGGCTGGATGGTGAAGCCAAAAGCGACAGCACCAATTTCTATATCCCCGAGTTTGGCTACAACCATATGCTGAATGACTACATCTCGCTGGGGGTGACGGTGTATGGCAATGGCGGCATGAATACCAATTACCCGGGCGGGCAGGTCGCGGCGGGCAACCCGGTGTGCGGCGGCTTTGCCCATCCGTCGCCCGGGCCGTATAACCTGTTGTGCGGCAGCGGCCGCTTGAACATGGATTTGGCCCAGGTGATCATCGCGCCGACCTTGGCTTACAAGCTCAATGAGCGCCATTCCATTGGCATTTCACCTCTGCTGGCTTATCAGCGTTTCAAGATAGACGGGTTGGACAGTTTTCAGTTTTTCACGCCTTCCATGACGCCTGGCAAGTTGAGTAACGCGGGTTACGACAGCTCGCGCGGCTTTGGCGTGCGGGTGGGCTGGATGGGCAAGATCAATGAAGCCTTGACCTTGGGCGCGGCTTATTCGACCAAGCTCAAGATGAGCAATTTTGATAAATACAAGGAGCTGTACGCCGAACAAGGCGGCTTTGATATTCCGGAAAACTTCAGTCTCGGCGTGGCGGTCAAGGCCAGCTCTGCGCTTACGCTGGCGATGGATTATCAGCGCATCAATTATGGCGGCATCAAAGCCATTAACAACCCGGGCGCGAATGCCAGCGCGTTTCCTGGCGGCGGCGGCTTGCCACCGGGCTCTGTGGGTTCCTTGGGTTGCGATAATTGCCGTGGCTTTGGCTGGCGTAGCGTCAATGTGTATAAGCTCGGCGTTGAATATGCCTATAGTCCGGTATTGACGTTGCGCGGTGGGTATAACCATACCGATAATCCCGTGCAGCCCAGCGAGATGACGTTCAATATCATCGCGCCGGGTGTGGTGAAGGATCATGTCACGCTGGGTTTCACCTACGAGGCGGCCAAGGACCAGGCGCTCACCATGGCCTACGGGCATGCCTTCAAGAATTCCGTTTCCGGCCCCAGCCTGTTCAACAGCTTTGGCATTCCGGCAGGCAACGAGAAGGTGGAGATGTATCAAAACCTGGTGGGGATCGCGTATAGCTG
Organism: Rhodocyclaceae bacterium UBA5602; assembly: GCA_002424865.1. GTDB lineage: Bacteria > Pseudomonadota > Gammaproteobacteria > Burkholderiales > Rhodocyclaceae > Rugosibacter. Next base: position 3,767 of record DILC01000017.1, read on the forward strand.
GAAGTTGTAAGGGGGGGCTTCATCAGCTTGCAGGCGCGTGATAAATCACGCGCCTGCTGGTTTCTTCACACGTATCGGCACGCCGCCGCTCCCGGTCAACGGCCGACATGCCGTGGCAATTCCATGCTGTCGTGCAACACCCGTAGTACGTCGATGAGGTTCTCGCCGCCAATGCGAAAGACGATGAAATGACGCCCCCGGCATCCATTGCGCGCCACATGCAGGGTGCGGATGCCCCGCACGATGTCATCCCGCGGCGTGACCACAATGATGTCCGGGCCATCCATCAATGACGTCAACGCCAGACTCAGGGTTTCGGCATAGGTTCTGGCCTGCTGCCCGCCAAAATGTTCATGCGTCCACGCGAGAACAGCTGTCATATCCTGCTCGGCCTGCGCAGCAAGACGTAGCGTCCAAACCATGGTGGTTACGCGCCGTGCAGCGCATGATCGGCCAAGGCGTTGATGTGCGAGCGCAACGAAGTGCTGGCCTCGAATGCGGTGTAGCGCCCGGCAGCCACATCTGCTACGCCAATGGCCACCGCTTCGCGCAGCACCTGCAGGCGCTGCGCCTCAGCGTTCTCCCGTTGCTCGATCAAGCGCAAGCCTTCGCGCAAGACTTCACTCGCGTTTTGATAGCGGCCTGATTCAACCAACTGCTCGACAAAAGAAGCCTGGTGGGCGGTGAGTACGACGTTGCGTGTAGGCATGGCAAACCCCGTGGTTAATGGCACATTATGCCAATTTGGGTTGCATTCTGCAAAACAACTTCATCAGCTTGTAGGAGCGCGATTTATCGCGCGAT
>DILC01000007.1 GCA_002424865.1 Rhodocyclaceae bacterium UBA5602
TTGTAGCCAAGGAGATGCGCACTCCCCAAAGCCCAGATTGCACTAACAATCCCGGAAAACAAGGGCAAAAGCGTTCCGCGCCATGTCCGCATGACAATAAACAGAAGGGAAATTAGGCAACTGATGGTTAAAAACAGTATGCGATACGTCTCAGATAGATAATGATTGACCCACCCAAAAAGAATTGGCTCACCAACAACATGCACCCGAACTCCATCACCGCGAACGCTATCCGCAATCGCGTTTACCTGTGGAAAAATTTTGGAGTAGTCCACTGCATCTTCATAAAAATCGACCGTAATTAAAGTCGACTTCAAATCTTTAGATACATAGACCTCATTAATCATGGAGTTATTCAATACCGCATTTTTAAGCTGCCTCAACCCCTCCTCGGTTTGAGGTACATCCGGCCACATCACGGGCTTTGACTCCATGCTATCGGTGGACGCCCGAATCTCTCTTAGTTTTTTAGAGGCAAGAGATATGATTTGAAAAGAGTTTGCACCATCCACCAGTTCAAGTTTCTTGGTAATGGCCTTAACCTTCTCGAGAACCTTAGGATTGAAAATATCGCCTTGATCAACTTCCAGCATGATGCTGACAACATTCGATCCACCGAAATCTTTTTGATACTTCTCATGAATCTTCACATAAGGATGATTGCGTGGCGACAAATCTGCAAAAACTGTCTTTACATCGACACGCAGTGCTGAAACAGCCATTAAGACAGTAATCAACCCAATGACTACGGTGACGATCAAACGATGCCTAATGCACGCCTCAATAAGATGCTCAAGCTTTATAAAAACTGAATCTTTCACTGCGCACTCCCCCTAGATGCCGTTATAACGTTTGAACTAGCAATGTTTTTCCCAACAATTGCGAATGTTGCACCTGCCAGAAAGTAACGCTCGCCGCTGCTTATGATTGCCGTATACCAACTGCGATTACCCGGCACTACCTGGGTCACCATGCTCGTGCCATCCACTGAAAGAATGACAGCAATACCCTTGTCACCAACAGCCACCCAGCGATCGCCATCCCAAATCACACTATAGAGATGCTCCTGTGAGGGGGATTGCTCTTGCTTCCAGGTTTTACCGCCATCTTGTGAAGACAAAATCACCCCGCCAAGTCCAACTGCGACAGCATTATTTGAATTCCTAAATGCCACCCCCATAAGACTCGTTTCGACAGGACTCTTGGTGCTAATCCAAGTCTTTCCACTATCGCTTGAAGACTTGATCCGACCAAACTCACCAACCAGCAGCACATGACCGTCCCTGAACTGAACATCATTCCACGCCACATCCTCCACTTCCCCTAGCCGCTCCCAATGCTGCCCAAAGTCAGCTGAGCGAAAAGCAGCCCCCCCCTCGCCAACTACCCAAGCTTCTCCATTCGGCAGCGCCCGAACCCGTAGCCACTTCCGCCCCGTCAGATTCTGACTAGAAATATCAGCTGGATGCCAAGATAAACCACCATCAGACGTCACAATAACAACACGCTCATTCCCAACAGCCACCGCACGCTTACCATCCCAAGCTGCAACATCCTGAAGCGCCATGTGCGTTCCAGAGACCTGCCTCACCCATGATTCAGCACCATCTTCACTCCGGAAAATCTTCCCACCTCCTCCAACCATCCAAATGACACGACTCTCAGGCATAGCCAACCCATAGAAATGATCGCCACGCTCAAATTGCGGCATTTTCAAGACACTTCCACCAGGCTGCGGTTTTATGAAAAAACTTGCATACAACAATCCAGCAATAATGATGAAAGGCATGCTCGATGCTAAAAGACTGACTACACGCTTCATGTATCCTCGCTCTCTCCGTTGTTTCTTTTATTTTTTGTTTGGTTGCTACGTCGCTGAAACCCAGCTTCCCAGCACACTCTTCTAATAACTATCTGTAACCGAAATAAACAACGCTGATGAGTCTGTTGTAGCTATAAACCACTTAACAGAATGGCGCGACTTATTTTTGTGTCGCTATCTCCTTAAGGGCATCATTTTTTGATTTTTAAAATCTCTTTATGCACCTCTTTCATACACCCGACTTTTTTGCATGCAATTCAGACAGAATTAACAATCCTTTCGCAAAAACTTCCCCTATCATTTCCTTAAACTCAGCAACATACTCATCTGCTAACCGAAAGTTATTTGACCAAACGACCTCGCATCGCTTATCACCCAAACTCCGTACTTCGATGCAACCGGTGTAATCCTCCACCGGCACTGTTGCCCAAGGAATGGAATAACGCTGGATATACGCCTTGTCATCATTAGAGTCGAGTCGCTCGACAAATACAGCAGCCCCACTCTTCATGACGCGTATCGTGCCTGCGTTATTTCCATCCGTTGTCCCAATATTTTCAAACGGGGGAACCAGTGGGCCAATACCGGGAAAGTCCCTCACAGTTGCCCATACAGCCTCAGCCGGCGCTGCAATCTCACGCTTTCTCATAACTTGAAGCATTTCCACCCTCCCAAAATAATAATAATAAAAATGAAAATTGATCTTCCTACACCCTCGCGTAATAAAACGCTACGCACTACGCTTTCTTTTTCAATATCAGCAACTACCATGCCAGCACGAGCGTTCATATGATTACCCGACAATCAGCGTATTACTGTCTAGAACCCAGGACTTGTCATGCCACTCTCATTTTTCCCATTAATGAAGAGTATTCATACGTACATCTAAGAAAAAATGGCCTAGAAGAACCCCCACCATTAAACTAGCCACGATAAAAGACAACTCCAACTGCATGATCACCCGCATTTCATTGCTATCTTTTTTGTTCTTTTTTCCTTGCCGGTCAATTCAACATATTCAAACAGCCAAATTACTGTCTGATATCTGGATGAACACTCAATACTGTCCGATTATGAGTCAGGTCGAATTCAAGAAAGAAAGCAGGTCCTAACTTAACCGGCCTAGCTATCGTGTAGGAACGAAACAAACCAATCCTCAGCAGAAGGCCGGTGTAGCAATAAAATGATTGAACAAACCAGATACTTATCAAGAATTCAGGCGCTGCACTTCAAAACTTGAATCCGCATGTGGCCAAATACAATACAAGTCAATAGGTACTGATGAGCGCTCAACAGTGAGCCAGAAAGCACCAATAGACTTAAGCTGAGCTACTATTGCAAGCTCCCAGAAGAGTTGCCGAAGTTCATGGCTAAGATCAAGTAGGTGTTTGCAACTCTTCTATTCTGGCCGCGATCTTGTTCGCCACATCGGCAGCATATGGCTCTAGCAAAGGGCCAATCATCGCGTTAATCATAGGGCTAGTCACACCAAGAGCATTGACTGCAAGCCTAATCGTAATCTGCGAGCCGGATACATCCAGAGTATTCGGCGCGTTTCCGACTGCAGTTTTCTGAACGGCTCCACCGCCCAAGACTAGATCATAAAAGAAGCGGATGATCTTATTGCGCAGCCACCACAACCAGTTCCTCCGTGTGGATGCAGGAGGAGGCGGTAGCTCAGAGGAATACGATGTCATCAAAACAGCCCCCTCGCCCTCCATGGCTTCATTGAGCCCCTTCAAGATAAAAACCACTTTCTCCTCAGGCTTCCATTCCGTAATTTGAACCTGCATGTTCACGGTGCGTGTGAGAATACCGATGTCACCCTTCACGGTCCATTGCGATTCGGTATCGCTTAGAATCTCATGATGCTGATAGCCCCCGAAATATGGCGCCCAGTTGTCCATGTCCTTGCAAAAATCCCAGACAGCATCTAGAGGCGCCCTGATAACTGCCGTATGTTCGATCTCAGGCATTACATTAATCCTTCAGTTGGTTTCTGTTATGCCCTAAAGTTGGCAATAAAAAGGGAGGGGTATGCCCTCCCAGTCGCTATCGGCTAGTTGCATGTCTAGCAGCGATGTAGCCCCAGGTTATACCTCGGCAATTGGCAAAACCACTTTGGTAGCCCGCGCCAAGATCAAGATAGGCGGCGGAGTTGCCTACTGCGTACAAACCTTGGATAGGATTGCCACGCACATGCATCACCTGGGAGTGGGCATTCACCTTGAGCCCTCCAGCATTGATACCTGTTGCAACTTGAGCCAACGGCATCCCGTAGTAGGGAGGCTTGTCCAACGTACCTAGATTAGGATTGGGGCTGACACGCAGATCGCCTGCCATAAAATTCGCCCACGGATAACTGCCTCGACCAAAATCCGCATCCACCCCCGTAGGAACGAACTCATTAAAGCGCTGGATAGTAGCTGCCAATGCTTCTCCGTCAATCCCTAGCTTTTCGGCCAGCTCCTGCGGTGTATTACCCTTCTTGAGCAACTCCTCAGGGATAGGCTGCCCTGGCTGATAGGTACCCAAAAGATACTTGTCACGGTAATTCTGATCTACGATCAGGTAAGGAGGAAAGTTCGTGTACTCTTGCTTCAGACCATCCCAAATATGAGTCTTGGGTTGAATATCTTTATAAAAAGACTCATCGCCAAAGCGCTTCCCTTCTCGGTTAACCAAGATAGCATGAGGAAAACCACTTTCAAAAAGCAGCCTCCAAACCGGCTTGCCTTCGAGTTCTTCCCCCGGAATGTGGTAACCGAGCAACACGGCCATATTCAACGGCGGCACAGTAGCAATGGCAGCACCGATCTCCCCACCCAGGATAAAGTTATCACCTTCAACCTGGGGTGGGGCAGCCGAGTGCCAATCTGCTTTCGGCATCTGCTCATAATATGTCGCGAGCTCGGGACTCCAGTCATAACCACCAATAGCCAGCGTGACACCCTTGCGTGCCCGCACGTAGAAATCTTTACCTTCACGCTCCGCCCGCACACCAATCACGGCACCGTCATCAATGATCAACTCACGCACCGGCGTCCCCAGATAAGCTGGAATTCCACGATCTAGCAGTGCCGCTTTTGCGAAAGCAGCGACTAGGCCAGGCCCGAAGGTGCGATAGTCTTCCTGAAGGCGCTTGCCCATCAATTCAAAATCCCATTCAGCGAATGCTGCACTCCCACCCCACCCGAACATGTCATCGTGGGTTATCCCGTTCGGCACATGGGGTGACATTCGCGTCTTCTTCTGCCAATCACCTAGATCGGCCCCCTTGAAAGGCTCAATTTCAAGGAAACGCCCCTGTTGTACGCTACCCGGAGCCACAGGGTAATGGTAGTCAGAGAAGTCCTTAATCACCTTCAAACGTATCCCCACCTTCTCGCAGAAATATTGACACGCAATGGGCGCGGTATCCAAAAAGACTGCCTGGAGTTCAGGGACAGCGAAACCGCCCGCCAAAAACTCCAGATGCGAAAGTGCTTCCTCTCGCGAATCTTTGAGACCCGCGGCCTTCGCGACGTGGTTATTAGGCACCCACACCTCGCCAAATGAATGTGCAGTCACTCCACCCACCAGTGCGGACTTCTCCAAAACGATCGCTGTTGCACCCGCATCATGCGCGACAATGGCGGCCGATAATCCACCTATGCCAGAACCTACTGACACAAAGTCAACTTCTACGTCCCATTTCTGAGGTTTTGTAGCCATATGCAACTCTCCTTAATTATTAAATTTATACAAAACTTATTTATATATTCAACCTATACATCTCACAGCTAAAACTAGCCAATCATGGCAAGTCTCCTTGCATGACATGCACTAATGTCATAGCCATGGATATCCGTAACTTATGTCTCTACCCAGCAAGGGGCGACTCTCGGGATATTGTTAGCGTAAGCGTATTACACGCAATGATCATGCCAAAAGAGAGTCTTTTCAAAAAAGACCATAATCCAAGACGCAGAGACCATCAGCCACGCTGGATTTTCGAAAGCCCTAGATAATTAAAAATAGGGGTATATCTGTTTGATATCCGGATATATATCCGTTACTGTCCGAATATAAAACACGATTTAATACTCACACCAATTTGACTCATAACGTTCAGTGCGGGCTTCCTAGACGATCTCAGCCTTGAGCCGCTCTTCGGCATACATCTTCTTGAGCTACCGATTCTCGTCTTCGAGTTCCTTGAGGCGAACCATTAGGGATGTTAGGGGTGGTTTCCATCCCGCTAATTCCAGGGGGATTACCCTCCTAGCCAGATGCCCGGATATTATTGATCCGGCACGTAACGTACAAACCGTTCACACTGAGCCTGTCGAAGAGCCTCGACAGGCTCAGTGTGAACGGGATAAGTCGAGCCTCAGTAAAATTTAAAACTTGGCAGTTTCAATGCCTAAGTGCAAAAAGTACAACATGATGCTGTTTGAAACCACATTTGCAATAAGCACAAAAATCAGCTCACTGTTGAAATCCCATAACTCTTAACCTTTTGATAGAGGGTGCTACGAGCTATACCAAGTAAACGTGCAGCTTTAAGCATATTCCATTGGGTCTGCATAAGTGCTATTACGATCGCCTCTCTTTCGACTGAACGAAGATTGCCCCCAGTCTCCATCTCGGAGATACATCCCCCTTTTGCCCCCCTTGTCTCGCGGATAAATTCATGAGGAAAATCGTCAGACCCCAGCACGTCACTGTCACTTAAATGAAACATGCTTTCAAGCAAATTCCTCATTTCACGAACATTGCCTGGCCAAGAATAAGCCCTCAATACTTCAATCAACTCATCATCAAGGCGCTTTTTCCGTCCACCATACTGGCGAAACAATAATTCCAAAAAATGTTCAGCCAGCGGTACGATATCATTCGTACGCGCACGCAAGGGAGGAATCGTGAGAGATGCCAACGCAATGCGATAATACAAATCTTCGCGGAAGCGCCCTTCCGCAATATCTGTGCGCAGATCCCGATGTGTCGCCGAAAGTATTCGTACAGACACTTTCCGTTCCCGACTTTCGCCTACGCGAATAACATTGCCATCCTGCAAAACACGCAGAAGATGAGTCTGAATATCAGCTGGGAGTTCGCCAATCTCATCCAGAAACAATGTTCCTCCGTTAGCCTCCTCAAACTTTCCGGCGCGCCCCCCTCGCCTCGCCCCAGTAAATGAACCATCCGCATAGCCAAACAACTCGCTTGCAACGAGATCCTTGGCCAATGCGCCGCAGTTGACTGGGATAAATGGCCCGTCACCCACGCCAGAGGCCTCGTGGATTGCATGAGCAAACTCTTCCTTGCCAACCCCTGTCTCACCCAATATCAATATAGGACATTTAGCCACTGCAAGACGCTTTGCTCGGTCAATGGCAGCACACATTACCTCACTCCGCCTGACAATCCTGTCAAACGCATGATTGACAACTGTACGAATAGCTCCTTGATTTAAAGATGTATCAGCAGACCGAGCCAGCACGCTCCTAGTAGATGAAACCTGATGCGGGATGACAATGATCATGCCTAACTTCTTGCCATTGACCACAACAGGTTGAATCCAGTCTTCGGATATCCACTGTAAGCTTGAGGCTCCAAGAGAACTCGTCGCCCCCATTTCCCCTAGCCGATTACCTCGCGTAATGTCCACCTTGATACCCCGACTACGAAGTATCTCTTGGGCATTCTGATTGACACTAATCACGCATCCTCGGTTGTCAAGAATAATCAATCCATCGCTCTTCCAATGAGAAGCCTTCTCACTGCACAATTGGAGAAGCACAATCCGGTCATGCGCCTCCCACCCTGCAAGCGTCGCCTCAATCTGGCTACTAATCGATATGGCCAGCGCCAGACTATGCACATTGAGTGTCTTGTCAAATCCAGAAACATCTACCGCACCAAGTATGTCTGTATTGTGCTGGCCTCGAATCAATGCTGCTGAACATGTCCATTCTCGCAGTCCCTCGCAGTAGTGTTCGAGGGCATGAATCTGCACAGGCCCCCCCGTCGCGAGTGCTGTGCCGATTGCGTTAGTACCACGCTGCTGCTCGCCCCAGCAAGCACCAGGATAAACATAGCTTTCAACACGGCTTTTATTGATCGCCTTGTCACCGTACGACTCAAGAATAACTCCCTGGGAGTCGGTAACCATCAGGACACTCTTGGATTCTCTTAATGTGGAACTCAACGTCTTGGAGACCTCAAACGCCGCCCGCAACAAATTGCTATGCTTATCGTGCAACCTCTCGAGATCCAGGTCTGCCATTGAGAGCGGCGCACCGTTCCCTTCGGGCAAAACCTGTGCTTCGCGACAACGTTTCCAGGATTTAAGAACAACATCGCGAACCAGCGGCTTACTGACATCACCGCGCACCATGAAATCCTCCCAAGCAGATGTAACATCGCGAGAAAATCTCGACCCGGGAGACCTCGAACCAAGAGCAAATACAGATGTATTTCCTTTCACGCCTTCTCCTCCTCACTTTGTAGGATGTAGTGCAATTTTTTATAATTTTGGCAAAACGAGCTTTCGAAAAAATATCATTCAAAAACATCGTCAAGCTGATCATGCCTCCTCAATTGCCCCCCTTTCAATTTTCAAATCTTTTTTAAGATATATAGGAAAGGGGTTTTCCATGGTATCAGATTTTCTTATCACACAGATTGCCCAACCGTACAATGGGCATCCCCAATCAGCGTAACGTCTGCGCAAAATTTATAGCCCCAAAACCACAATGCCGCTCTTAGATCCCACCTATGAAACCTTGCAAGCCTTTGCGACCAGTTTGGGCATTGGCTTGCTGATTGGCCTTGAGCGGGAACGTCAACCGAATATCAAAGCGGGTCTGCGCACTTTTGCGCTGGTCGGCCTGTTAGGCTGCCTTACTGCACTGCTCGCCCAAACCACAGCAAGCCCCTGGCTGCTGGCGGCCGGATTGCTGAGTATTGCCATCATGATGATTACCTCATTTGCCACCGATCCACTGGACAGCGGCGACCCTGGCACTACCTCCGTTGTCGCCCTCATGGTCTGCTATGCCCTAGGCGCGATTGTCTGGTATGGCCACGCCTCACTAGCCGTCATGCTGGGCATTGCCACCACCGCCTTGTTGTACTTCAAGCATCAGCTGCATGACATCACCCAACGGCTCACGCACACCGACATTTTGTCCGTCCTGCAGTTTGGCGTCTTATCCCTCGTCATTCTGCCCATCCTGCCCAACCAGTCCTTTGGCCCTTATCTCGCGCTTAACCCACATCACATCTGGTGGATGGTGGTGCTGATTTCAGGCGTCTCACTCGCCGGCTACACGGCCTTGCGCCTGATAGGTACGCACCATGGCGCAACGCTGCTGGGCCTGTTTGGCGGCTTGGTTTCATCTACCGCGACCACCGTTATTTTCTCTCGGCATGCCAGACAAAATGCCGCCTTGGTGCCCGTCGCCCGCATGATCGTGCTCTTGGCCTCCATGGTCGTGATCGTGCGCCTTAACTTTGTCGCCGCCCTGATCGCCCCCTCCCTCTGGCTGCCACTGGCAAAAGTGTTGGGCTCCGGCTTGTTGGTAGGTATCATCGTCGCCTTGTGGTCAAGGTATCAACAACGCCAAACCAATGGCAAAAACTTGCCCATGCCTAACATCGCCAACCCGACGGAGCTTAAAACCGCCATCACCTTTGGCGCCATGTATGCCCTGATCCTGGTACTTTCCGCATGGCTCAAAGACATTGCCGGTAGCCAAGGCTTGTATTTCCTCGCGCTCGCCTCAGGGCTCACCGACGTCGATGCCATTACCCTCTCCGCATTGCGCATGCTCAACGCCAATAGCATTACCCAGACGCAGGCAATAACAACCATCACACTGGCCTTGCTTGCCAACATGGCCTTCAAATGCGGTCTCATCATCGTTCTGGGTGGTCGCGAGCTCGCCCGCCACACCCTGCCGGGCATGCTGGCCATTGCAGCAGGAGTTGGTGGTGGATTGATGTTCATTTTTTAAGGCAAAAAAAATCCGCCAAAAAAACCAACCGCGCACAGGAAATTACGCGACCGAGTCCCCTGCCCTGGCACGCTTAGCTTGATGACGTGCTTGTTGGCCGCTCATCCGGGCATTATCTCCGCTGCGTATAATCTCGCCCCGCGCTGAATTTCCCTATCCTGCAGCCTCTTTTGCAGCTTGCCTTACGCCCGATGGTCTTCCCGTGAATCCTTTACTGTCCCTACCCTCCCAGCCCAAGCCGGGGCAACGTCTCGACTTACCGCCCCTGCCCGCCTCCATAGATGCCCTGGCCATTGCGCAATTAGCCAAGCCCGGCCAGCTGCTCACGGTCATTGCCGCAAGCCCTCTGGAAGCACAGCGTTTGGCAGAAGAAATCGCCTGGTTCCACCCCCAGTTGCGCACCCATTTATTGCCGGACTGGGAAACATTGCCCTATGATCATTTCTCGCCGCATCAGGATTTGGTCTCTGAACGTTTAGCCACCTTGCATGCGGTGGCGCGCAACGAATGCGATGTACTGATCACCGCCGCTTCCACCGCGGTCACGCGCCTGTCCCCGCCTTCGTTTTTAGCCGGACATACCTTTTTCATGAAAAAAGGCGACCGTCTGGATATCGAAAAACTGCGCGCCCAGCTCACCCTGGCCGGTTATGCGCATGTCACGCAAGTGGTCGCTGCTGGCGAATACAGCGTGCGCGGCGGGCTGATTGACCTTTTCCCCATGGGTACACCTTTGCCCTATCGCATCGAATTGTTCGACGATGAGATTGAAACTCTGCGCAGCTTTGACGTGGATACGCAACGCACGCTCTATCCCGTGCCGGAAATTCGCCTGTTGCCCGCCCGCGAATTCCCCGCTGGAGACGCTGGGCGCGTGACCTTCCGGCAGCGTTTCCGCGAAAGCTTTGAGGGTGATGCTTCGCGCATCAGCTTGTACAAAGATGTCTCCAACGGCATTCTGCCCGCAGGCATTGAATACTATCTACCGCTTTTTTTCAGCGGCACGGCAACGCTGTTTGACTACCTGCCCAATGACGCCAAGCTGCTGCTGCATGGGAACGTCAGCGGGGCGATTGCCGATTTCTGGGCAGACACCACCAACCGCTACAAAATGCTGGGCGGTGACCGCAGCCGTCCCGTGTTGCCGCCGCAAGCCTTGTTTTTACGCGATGAGGAGTTTTTCACCGCCGCCAACCGCTGGCCACAATGGACACTCAAGACTGAAAAAGTTCCCGCAGGCGAACCGAAGGCAGTGCAGAGCACGCACTGCGCTGGCGCTGGTGGGACGGCGGCCAGGACAGCAACCAATACGCCGATCAATACGTCATCAAACACCCCTCACGCGCTACCGCCCTTAGCGGTCGAGCGCAAAGCCGACGATCCGCTCGCCAACCTGCGCCAGTTTCTTGCCAGCGCACCACGCCGCGTGCTGTTGCTGGCTGAATCCCCAGGCCGACGCGAAACCCTGCACGATTACCTTGTCACCCATCAGCTGAGTTCCAGCACTTGCGCTGACTTTGCCGAATTCCTGTTGAGCCATCAGCCGCTCACGCTGTGTGCAGGGCCGCTCTCCGGCGGCTTTTTGCTCAATGACATCGCGATCATCACCGAGAACGAGTTGTATGCCGCCACCGCCCGGCCGCGCACGCGTCGGGGCGACACCCGGCGTGCGAATCTGGAAGGCTGGCTGCGCGATCTCTCTGAACTCAGCATTGGCGACCCGGTAGTGCATGAGCAACATGGTGTCGGCCGCTACCTGGGCCTCGTGCACATGGATTTGGGCGAAGGCAATACTGAGTTTTTGCATCTGGAATACGCAGGGGATGCCAAGCTCTACGTGCCCGTTGCGCAACTGCATGTGCTTACCCGCTACAGCGGCGCGGACCCGGAAGCGGTCCATCTGCACACGCTAGGCTCAGGCCAGTGGGAAAAGGCCAAGAAAAAAGCCGCTGAACAAGTGCATGACACCGCCGTTGAACTGCTGCACCTGTATGCCCAGCGCGCCGCGCGCGAGGGGCATCGCTTTGCCTTTAACGAACACGACATGGAAGCCTTTGCCGACGGCTTTGGCTTTGAAGAAACCCCCGATCAGCTCGCCGCCATTAAGGCTGTGATCAACGACATGACATCCGGCAAACCGATGGACCGGTTAGTGTGCGGCGACGTCGGCTTTGGCAAAACGGAAGTCGCGATGCGTGCGGCGTTTGTTGCGGTATCGGACGGCAAGCAAGTGGCCGTACTCTGCCCCACCACGCTGCTCGCCGAACAGCATTATCAAAACTTTGCCGACCGCTTTGCCAATTTGCCGGTGAAAGTAGCAGAAATATCCCGCTTCAAAAATGCCAAGGAACAAGCCGAAGCGATTGAGCTCCTCGGCCAGGGCAAGGTGGATATTCTGATTGGCACACACCGCTTGCTGCAAAAAGACGTGGATTTCGCGCGTCTTGGGCTCATCATTATTGACGAGGAGCACCGCTTTGGCGTGCGCCAAAAAGAAGCCCTGAAAGCCTTGCGCGCGCAAGTGGATGTCTTGACCCTCACGGCCACGCCGATTCCGCGCACGCTGGGTTTATCGCTTGATGGCCTGCGGGATTTTTCGGTCATTGCCACCCCGCCGCAAAAACGGTTGGCGATCAAAACCTTTGTCAGCAAGTGGTCGACCGGGCAGATTCGCGAGGCCTGTTTGCGCGAATTCAAGCGTGGCGGCCAGGTGTATTTTTTGCATAACGAAGTCGACACCATCGAGAACATGAGGGAGCGCCTGCAAACGCTGGTACCCGAAGCGCGCATTGTGATTGGCCATGGCCAGCTACCGGAGCGCGAGCTGGAACGCGTGATGCGTGAATTCACCCAGCAAAAACACAACATCCTGCTGTGCTCCACAATTATCGAAACCGGCATTGACAACCCGCATGCCAACACCATCATCATCAATCGTGCGGACAAATTTGGCTTGGCGCAGTTGCATCAGTTGCGCGGCCGCGTCGGCCGCTCGCACCATCAGGCTTATGCGTATCTGCTCACCCACGAAGACGCCAAACCCAGCAAGCAAGCGCAACGGCGGCTGGATGCGATTTGCGCGATGGAAGAGCTCGGCTCGGGCTTTTTTCTCGCCATGCACGACCTGGAAATCCGCGGCGCGGGTGAAGTGCTGGGCGAGAACCAAAGCGGCGAGATCCATGAGATTGGCTTTGCCATGTACACCCGCATGCTCAATGCCGCGGTAGCCGCGTTAAAAGCAGGCAAGGACATCCCCGATTTGACGATGCCGCTGCAACTCACCGCGGAAATCAATTTGCATATCCCGGCGCTGTTGACAGAAGGCTACTGCCCGGATGTGCATGAGCGGCTGATGCTCTACAAACGTCTGGCCAATTGCGAAAACGAGGATGAACTGCGCCTGCTGCAAGAAGAACTCATCGACCGTTATGGCGCGCTGCCGGACCAGACGCTCGCGCTCATTGAGACACATCGCATCCGCTTGATTGCCCGCACCCTGGGCATTACCAAGGTGGATGCAGGACGCGCCGCGATACAATTGCAATTCATGCCTAACCCGCCGGTTGATCAGATCAAGATTATCCAACTCATCCAAAAAGAGCGCACCATCAAGCTCGCAGGCCCCGATAAATTATTATGGCAAAAAAACACGGCCACCCTGCAAGAGCGCCTATCTGCCCTGCGTGATTTATTCTCCCGTCTGAATTGACATTTTCAAATCACCCTTTTCAAATCACCCAAGACCTGAATCGCTAAATTCATTCCATGACCCCGCCTGCCACCCCGCCTGAATTGCCCCCAGCATCCACCCTGATTGCCCCTTTCCGTGGCCTGCGTCCCGCCCCCGGCCTTGCCGCAGAAGTAGCCGCGCCGCCTTACGATGTGTTATCCAGCGCCGAAGCGCGCGCACGGGCGCAAGGCAAGCCGTGGTCTTTTTTGCATATTTCCAAACCAGAGATTGACCTGCCACCCGAGACCGATCCCTATTCCCCTACCGTGTATGCCATGGCAGCAGGCAACTTATCCAAAATGCTCGCCGCAGGCGTGCTGATGCAGGATGATGCGCACGGCTATTACATCTACCGTTTAACCATGGGCGCGCATCGCCAGACGGGTCTTGTGGCAACGGCCAGTGTGGCGGCTTACGACAGCTGCCGGATCCGCAAACACGAACTCACCCGCCCGGAAAAAGAAGACGATCGCGTGCGCCAGATTGAAGCCCTGAATGCGCAAACCGGCCCCGTGCTGCTGGCTTACCCGGCATCAAAAATAGCGGATGAACTCATCGCAAATGCAGCCACGGGTGAGCCCGCAGCAGATGTCACAGCCGAGGATGGCATCCGCCATGAAATCTGGGCTGTGCGGGACGCGGCGACTATCACGGCGATTACGCAGGCTTTTGAAGCGATGGCAGCCTTGTATATTGCCGACGGGCACCACCGCTCGGCCGCCGCCTCGCGCGTAGCCGCTGCTCGTCGCCAGCCGGGCTGTGCCTTGCCATCCGACTATTTCCTGACCGTGATTTTCCCGCATCATGAAATGAAAATCCTGGATTACAACCGCATCGTCACCGATTTAAATGGCCTGGAAAAGTCGGCGCTGGTGACACGGCTCGGTGAAGCCTTCGCCGTCGCCACCAGCGCCAGCCGCGTGCACCCAACGCAGCCGGGCGAGTTTGGCATGTATCTGCCCAGCCAATGGCATCGGCTCACCATCAAGCCTGAACTCATCCCCGCAGACCCGGTGGCACAACTGGATGTCTCGCTGTTATCCGACCATCTACTCGGCCCCATTTTGAACATTACTGACCTGCGCCGCGATAAGCGCATTGATTTTGTCGGCGGCATTCGGGGGCTGGCCGAGCTCGAAAAACGCGTCGATTCTGGCGAGATGGCCGCCGCGTTTACGCTCTACCCCACCAGCATGGCGCAACTCATGGCAGTGGCCGACAACAACCAGATCATGCCGCCCAAATCCACCTGGTTTGAACCCAAGCTCGCCGATGGACTGGTGTCGCACATGCTCTCCGAACCAGCAAATTGATAAAAAAAGCATAAAAAAAACGCTGGCCAAGCTTGAGAAAGCTTGCCAGCGTTTTTTACCTGACCGTTTATCCAACCACCTGCTGAACTTCCAGACCCAAGCAAACTGAGCCAGCACCAGACTTCATGGTGGCTTCAAGGCAATCGCCCAATCGGCTTTTAATAACCCACTTTCGGCAAATGCCGTAGCGAGGCTTCCAGCGCTTCAGTGGAATACGAGTGGTCGTCCAACGCACCATCAAAATACCGATCGTAAGCCGCCATATCAAAGTGACCGTGACCTGTCAGATTTACAAACAGTGTCTTGGCTTCGCCAGTTTCCTTGCAGCGCAAGGCTTCGTCAATTGCCGCACGGATAGCATGGTTGGATTCCGGCGCAGGAATAATGCCTTCCGCCCGCGCAAACATGACCCCCGCCTCAAAAGTCGCTAACTGCGGCACGGCGATGGCCTCAATCAAGCCCTCGTGATACAACTGCGAGACCAGCGGCGAATTGCCGTGATAACGCAATCCCCCCGCGTGGATTCCCGGCGGCATGAAGTCGTGCCCCAGGGTGTACATTTTCATGATCGGCGTAAAGCCGGACGCATCGCCGTAGTCATAGGCATACACGCCTTTTGTCAGGCTCGGACAGGAGGCGGGCTCCACCGCCACCAGACGCACAGGTTTGCCGTTTTTGCCGCCGGCCGCGTTATCCGCCAAAAAGGGGAAGGCAGCACCCGCGAAAGACGAGCCACCACCACAGGGCGCAAAAACCATGTCCGGCCAGTCGCCCGCTAAATCAAACTGTTTTTTAGCTTCAAGACCAATAATGGTCTGATGCAAAGCCACGTGATTCAACACAGAACCCAGGGCGTAATTGGTATCCGCACGCGAAGCCGCCTCCTCCACTGCTTCGGAGATCGCGATGCCTAGCGAGCCTGGGTTTTCGCTATCCCTGGCCAAATAATTCCGCCCGGTTTGGGTCAAATCCGATGGGCTGGCCACCACTTCAGCGCCCCAGGTGCGCATCATGGAACGCCGGAAGGGTTTTTGCTGATAGCTCACGCGCACCATGAATACGCGAACGTCAATGCCGAACATTTGTCCGGCAAAGGCAATGGAAGAACCCCATTGCCCAGCGCCAGTTTCCGTCGTCAGCCGCCGAATGCCCGCCTGGCTGTTGTAATACGCCTGGGCTACGGCCGTATTGGGTTTATGCGAGCCAGCGGGCGAGACGCCTTCATTTTTATAGTAAATCCTGGCTGGCGTACCCAATAGTTCTTCCAAGCGCTTGGCCCGAATCAACGGGCTCGGCCGCCACAGACGATAAATCTCGCGCACGGGCTCCGGGATCGCTATCCAGCGTTCAGCAGAAACTTCCTGTTCAAGTAAGGCCAAGGGGAAAATCGACGCCATTTTTTCCAGCGGCACCGGCTTGTTATCAGGCCCAAAGGTCGGCGCTAGCGGCTTGGGCATGTCAGCCACCACGTTATACCAATGCGTCGGAATGTCCGACTGATCCAAGTTAAAACGCAACGACTCCATCAACGATCCTTCCACACTAACGCGCATGGTCGCCAGCGCCCACCCCAGGGCGGGGCTTCCAAGCGGCTCGCTGCGCTCGATATCACACGGGGCTCCGTTCTATTTTTTCACATTAACGCTCATGATAAGCAAATGCCACCCACTGATGATGAAACACGCGAAAGGCCGCATGGAGAGTGGCCCGACATCAAATGGCGTTGTTCACGTTACATGACATGAACGGTAACTTTACCTGAAGACTTTAACAAAACCCAGACCCAACACAGGCCAAACCATGCAAGCTAAGACAGCGCCTCGGCAATGGCCTTGCCCACTTCCCGGGTTGAGGCTTTGCCGCCCAAGTCAGCCGTTTTCGGGCCTTCTTCGAGCACGACCTCAATGGCGCGCACGATCGCATCCGCAGCATCCTTGTGCCCCAGGTAATCCAGCATCATGGCGCCCGACCAAATCATGCCGATCGGGTTGGCGATGTTGCGGCCGTAAATATCCGGCGCAGAACCATGCACAGGCTCGAACATGGAAGGGTAAGTGCGCTCCGGGTTCAAGTTAGCGGAAGGCGCTATGGCGATCGTGCCGGTACAGGCAGGACCCAAGTCAGACAAAATATCGCCAAACAGATTGGAACCGACAACGACATCAAACCGGTCCGGGAAACGGACAAAATGCGCGGTCAAGATATCAATGTGATATTGATCTGTTTTGACCTCTGGATAGCCAGCCGCTACCGCGCGAAAACGCTCGTCCCAAAACGGCATGGTGATGGCAATGCCATTGGATTTAGTGGCCGAGGTCAAATGCCGTTTTTCGCGCCGCATGGCCAAATCAAAGGCATAGCGCATGATGCGGTCTGTGCCATGGCGCGAGAAGACGCTTTCCTGAATGGCAATTTCGCGCTCGGTGCCTTCATACATGCGGCCACCGGCAGATGAATACTCGCCCTCTGAATTTTCCCGCACGATAATGAAATCAATATCGCCGACTTTACGGTTGGCCAGCGGACAAGCCACCCCGGGCATCAAGCGAACAGGCCGAATGTTGGCGTATTGATCAAATTCACGGCGAATCTTGATCAGCAGCCCCCACAACGAAATGTGATCCGGCACCAGATCAGGCAAGCCCACCGCGCCCAGATAAACCGCATCATGGTGGCGAATTTGCGCCATGCCATCTTCCGGCATCATGCTGCCATGCTTCACGTAATAGTCGCAGCTCCACGGCAATTCATCATAAGCCAGCGAAAATCCATACTTTGCGGCAGCAGCATCCAGCACGCGCTGCCCTTCGGGCATCACTTCCTTACCTATGCCGTCGCCTGCAATGACGGCAATTTTATGTTTTTTCATGGCCACTTCCTCTTCAACCCTACTTGGCGTAGGTATCCAGCACGGTCAGGATGCGATCAACCGCCACCAAGGTTGGCACCGGCAAACCAAATTCGCGCGCTTTTTCAATGATCGGTTTGAGAATCCAAGGCGCCTCGGATTTACGGTGATTCAACACATCGTCATGCATTGAAGTACGGCTGCGGATACCTTTGCCTTGCAACTGCTGCGCCATGAGCATGAGTGAATCACAGGCCTCATCAAAACTTTTCGCCTCGTGAACCTCTTTTAGCCGCGATAAAGGGGCATAGAAATTTTGCGGGGTATAGCCCATGCGGGTGTACACCGAAAGGATTTCGTAGCCCAGCGTGACGTAATGCTCAGCCCCCGCCCTGACCACCGCGCCTTCGTTGAACGTCAGCTCAGGATTCGCGGGCAAGGCGCTGGCAGAAAAAGCCGAGGCGTTGCATATCTGGCACAGCTTTTCCCACAACACCTGCCGGATGCAATCCACCGCCTTGGACGGCAAGCCTGCCTTATTCATTGCTGCAACGAGCTTTTCAGCACGCGGGCTGACCGTACCATCCAACTCGCCCGCATAAAAAGTGGTGGTTGCGGTAATGTGATTCACAACCACACCGGGCGACTCCAATGTGCCACCTTCGATAATGGACACACCGAGCACTTTGGCTTCACCTGCCCATTCGGCCAGCAAGCTTTCTTTAACGATATTGTTTTGCAAGGAAACAACCGTCGCACACCGATCTTTTAACCGAATGGCATCCTGCAGCGCCACTGCGGTGTCTTTGGACTTCACCGCCAGCATGAAGTAATCAAATTCGCCCAAGGCTTCATCGGGGTTTGTTACCGCCGTCAGGTTTTCCTTGATCAAATGCTCGCCACGACGCTGACCGTAGATGCGCAAACCATTTTTCTTGATCATTTCAGCATGCGAGGAGCGCGCAATCAGGGTGACATCAACGCCTGCCTCTGCAAGATAACCACCCACGACAGAACCCAATCCGCCACCACCTAAAATACAAATTCTCATCACGCGCCCTCTGATTCAGTTACACAAAAAATCAAGCCACGCCGAGTTCGCGCAGTTTGGCTGCGACTTGCTCAAAACGCTCACGGCTTGGGCTGCGCACAGGCGGAATCACCGGGCCTGATTTGAGGCCAATGGCTTCATACCAGGCTTTCAACGTACCCAACGCGCCGGCATAAGTTGCCGTCGCCGCAATAGTCCATAAGAACTCTTCCTCATAATAAGTGCGCACGCCGTCCAAGGCGAGCCAAGCCTTGCGGGCTTCTTCGTGCTTGCCCTCGGCGGACAGGCGCACATAATCCTTGACCAGATGGCGCTTTTTGCCATACAGCATGTAGGACAGTTCGCCCCACAATACCTGACCGCCCACGCGCTGTTCGTCCAACAACCAGTATTCGGAAGGCTCCATGACGATGAAATCAGGCCGCATGTGGCGGCGCATCCGCAGCGTCACGGCACGATTCAACTCGCCTTGCTTAGCGCCGATCACAGTATCAATATCGGCCAAACGATTCATCAAATCCAGGCCCATCACTTTGCCTGACACGGGCGTGCGATAGAGGCAAACCGCCAGATCAGAACGGTCAGTCACGTATTTGAACCAATCGAAAATTTCATCGTCGGCACGCAACTGAACAACCGGATTAATCACTTCTGCACCGTTGTAACCCAGCTTTTCCACAAAATTCATTTTCTCAACCGCAACACTGGCTTCCGGATCAAGAATAATGGTCCACAAATCCATCCGCCCCTTGGTCGCATCGGCCACCACTTCGTGATAACGGTTCCACTCGGCAGGTTTAACGTTCCAGCACTCGGAAATAAAGCCACCGACAACCAGGCCATCAATGCCCATGTCGACATATTTTTCAATGTTTTCACGGATGCCGGCTTCATCAAACTTGAAGTCAGGTGTGACGGGCGTTAAAGGGCACATATACAGCCCACGTACGTTTTTCAGTGCCCATTGCTTTGCTTCTTTACGCGTAAATTCCATTGTAAGACTCCTCTTTAAAATAAAAGTGCCGACGCCATTGATCGGCATTAAACGCACGACAAATCAGACAACCCGGTAATACCTGCAACCGCCCCCACTTGCAAACCAGAGCCTCATTAAGCCTCGTCCGCAAGTTTTACTACTCCTTAAAACCTGATTAAAAACTTAAAGGCTGATCGGTGATGTTTTTACATCCACGAATTCAAACAAGCCTTCAACACCGCCTTCGCGCCCATAGCCTGATTGCCTCATCCCGCCAAAAGGCGCTTCTGGCGCAGGGCCCGTGCCGGTATTGCATGCCACGTGCTGAAAATGCAGTTTTTCCACAAAGCGTTGCGCACGTGCGGCATCCCGGGTAAACAAATACGCAGCCAAACCATACTCCGTATCGTTTGCTTTTTTGAGCGCATCGTCTTCCCCGTTAAATTCCGCAATCGGCACCAGGGGGCCAAAGGTTTCCTCATTCCAGCAGGCCATGGTGCGATTGACACCCAAAACCGCCGAGGGCGGAAAAAATCCGCCCCATTCTTTCTCCAGCGGCGGCGGCACAGCGCCGACTAACAACTGGGCGCCTTTAGCCAACGCATCGGTCAGGTGATGGCGGACTTTTTCATACCCCGCCCTATCCACCAAGGGGCCGATGTCCGTTGATTCATCGAGCCCATTGCCCAGGCGCAAAGCGCTAATACGGGCAACCAAGCGCTGGGAAAACGCTTGCGCAACTTGGTGATCAACCAAGATACGATTGGCGCAAACGCAGGTTTGTCCATTCCCGCGGAATTTATTGGACATTAACTGATCAACGGCCTTATCCAGATCCGCATCGGCAAAAACAATGAATGGCGCATTGCCACCTAATTCAAGCGCGACACGCTTCACCTGTGCGGCACTTTTCACAATCAGCTCCTTGCCTACCTCGGTAGAACCGGTAAAGCTAATCACCGCGACTTCGGGGTGTTCGAGCAACGCATCGGCAATCGCGGCTGCCGAGCCTGGCAGCAAATTTGCCCAGCCGGCGGGCAAGCCCACTTCTTTTTCCAGCAGGGCAAACAAGGCGATCATGGTCAGCGGCGTTTTGGACGCTGGCTTGATAATGCTGGCACAGCCAGCCGCAAGCGCAGACGAAAGTTTTTTGGCGATCATGCCAATCGGGAAATTCCACGGCACAATCAAGCCCGCCACGCCGGCTGGCCGGTAGAGCACACGCCATGTGCAGCCCCGAGGCTGCTCTGCGAGTGTTCTGGGTTCGAGTTGCGCCATATTGGCGGCTGCATAGGCGAAAAATCCAGCCGCATAATCCACTTCGGCACGCCCTTCACGCCAGGGTTTGCCATGCTCCAAACAAAGAATCCGGCCAATTTCATCGCGATGTTTGACAAGTGCCCTGGCAATCCCGTCCAACCATGCCCGACGCACCTCGATGCCCGGCAGGTCCTGCATGGCAAGACTTGCCGCATCAATGGCGCGGCGCGTCTCATTCGCCCCCATGCGCGCAACTTGGGCAAGCACCTCCCCCGTCGCCGGATTGATCACAGGAAAAGCCTTCCCCTCATCGGCCATGACCCACTGGCCATCAATATAGCCACCCATACTGGGCAGCAGCGGTGAAACGATCATAACCCTGACCCCTTATTCATGTAAAACAACATCCGCCATCCTCCCGTCAAGGACAATGAAACGTGACCAAATTTTTTGAAGGCGATTGAAAAACCAAATCATGGGCAACGCACCGGAGGGCAAGCGCACGCAAAAAGAATACAAAGAGAATACAAAGAACGCACAAAAGCCAACCAATATCAACCAACATCGCCATTTGCCTCAACTCCCGCACAGACTCTATTTTTGAGCCTTTTTTAATCTATCATTCACTTTATCATTTACGTATCGCAAATGAACTGTTTTCGCATTTAGTTATCGAATACACCGTATCCATACCCTAAAGGAACTTGCATGAACACCTACACAACGGCCTCCACCCAAGTCAGCTCAAGCACCCAGCACCGCGTACTCCGCAACACCTATGCCCTGCTCGCGCTCTCCATGTTGCCCACCGTGCTGGGCGCATGGGTCGGCATGCAGATGCAGTTCGCCTTTTTCGCAACCAGCCCCATCGTTAGCTTCCTGGTATTCATGGGCATCGCCTTTGGCTTTATGTGGGCAATAGAGCGCAATAAAAATAGCGGCTTGGGCGTAGCCCTGTTGCTGGGTTTTACTTTCTTCATGGGCTTGATGCTGTCGCGCATTTTGCAAGTTGCCCTGGGCTTTTCCAACGGCGGCTCGCTCATTGCCATGGCCGCAGGCGGCACAGGCGCGATCTTCTTTTCTTTGGCCAGCATTGCGGCAACCAGCAAACGTGACTTCTCCAACATGGGCAAGTTCTTGTTTGTGGGCATGATCTTGTTGCTGGTCGCCGTGGTTGCCAACATTTTCTTTCAGATCCCGGCGCTTTCCCTCACCATCTCAGCGATTGCCGTTGCGCTTTTTTCTGCCTACATTTTGTATGACATCAACCGCATCATCCAAGGCGGGGAAACCAATTACATCAGCGCAACCTTGGCGATTTATTTGAACATCTATAACGTGTTCGTCAATCTGCTCCATTTGTTAATGGCCTTTACCGGCGATCGTGACTAAAAAGTCGGCGCTGGCAGGACGGCGAGTTACCTTCTCGCCAACGAAAAACGGCCTTGCGAGGCCGTTTTTCGTTGCCTGCCCCACACCCAATCAACTAGCGTTCAAACACGGCAATAGATTCCACATGCGCCGTATGCGGAAACATGCTGGCAATGCCCGCGCCTTTTAATGTGTAGCCTTTGTCATTGACCAGAATCCCTGCATCGCGCGCCAGGGTCGCCGGATTGCAAGATACATAAACAATCCGCCGTGGCCCCAGCTTTCCCTGTCCATCAGCGCATACCGCAGGCAAGGCATTCACCAAGGCCAGCGCACCTTCCCTTGGCGGGTCGATCAATAATTTATCGACTTTCCCGAGTGCCGCAAAACTCGCCTCCGTTGCCTCAAACAAATTGGCTTCGGCAAAGCTGCATTGCCCAGACAAGCCGTTGCGCGCTGCATTCTCTTCAGCCCGGCGCACCAAGGCTGCGCTGCCTTCAATGCCCACAACCGTTGCGCCAAGACGCGCAATCGGCAGGGTGAAATTTCCCAGGCCACAGAACAAATCCACAATCCGCTCACCCGGTTGCGGATTCAATAAAGCCATCGCGCGGCGCACCAGCATGCGGTTCACGCCGGGATTCACCTGGGTAAATTCAGTCGGCGAAAAAAGAAAAGTCAAATCGAAGTCCGGCAAAGCATACATGAGGCTTGGCGCATCTTCAGGGTAAAACAAGGCCACCGTATCCGGCCCTTTGGATTGCAGAAACCAAACTACCTGGTGCGCATCCGCAAATTGCCGCAACAGCGTTTCATCCGCCACACGCAAAGGCGCCATATGGCGCAATAAAAGCACCGTTTGATTGTCCCCAACCGCCACTTCAATCTGCGGCAGTTGATCGGGCGCTGACATTTTGCCCAGCAGGCTTTTTAATTCAGGAATCAAGGCAGCCACTGCAGGCGGCAGCACAGCGCAAGAATCCATCACCGTCACAAAGCTGCTGCGCTTTTCACGAAAGCCAATCAGCATACCCTCTTTTTTCGCTACCCAGCGCGCGGAAAATCTTGCCCGATACCGATAACCCCAGGCGCTGCCCGCAATCGGCGGATACATTTGTTCAGGCTTTAAGCGCGCAATATGCCACAACGCATCCTCCAACACACGCTGCTTGGCGGCCGTTTGCGAGCCCACATGCAAATGTTGCAAAGCGCAACCGCCGCATACCCCAAAATACGGGCAGGCAGGCGTCACGCGCTGGCTAGACGCGCGCACAATCCGGGACGCCACCGCCTGCTCATAGCTAGGTTTGCGCCGATAGCTGGAAAACTCGACCTGTTCGCCCGGCAAGGCGCCCTCAATAAAAATGACTTTCCCCTCAACGTGGGCGATGCCTCGGCCTTCGTTATCCAGGGATTCAATCGTAACTAGCGTCATAATGCGGTCAGGCGAATACGGAAAAGCCGCCGATTATAATCAGGGCATGAAAAACAAATTACCCACTGGCTTATCAACGCTCCTAGGTGACATGAGCCCTGAGCATTTCTTAGCCGAGTACTGGCAAAAAAAGCCTTTGCTCGTGCGCGGCGCCGTCCCGGATGCCGATCAGCTTATCAGCCGCGATGAACTCTTTCAATTCGCCGCGGACGACACTATCGAATCCCGCCTGGTGTCGCGTACCGATGGCTGGCAACTGGATCACGGCCCATTTTCCTTAACGCAACTCAAGCGCACCAAAAAGCCTTGGACCACGCTGGTGCAAACAGTCAATCTCGTCCATCCGGCAGCCGAAACGCTTATGCGCCGCTTTAACTTCATCCCTTATGCCCGCCTGGATGATGTCATGGTCAGCTACGCCACCGACCAAGGCGGCGTAGGCCCGCACTTCGATAACTACGACGTCTTTTTAATTCAAGGCATGGGCAGTCGGCACTGGCATATCGGCGCGCAGAAAAAGTACGAACTCGTTGAAGACATTCCGTTGCGCATCATCAAGAATTTCCGCCCCAGCCAAGACTGGGTGCTGAACCCCGGCGACATGCTCTACCTGCCGCCGCAATGGGCGCACGATGGCGTGGCGATAGGCGAATGCATGACTCTCTCCGTCGGTTTTCGTACGCCAACCACACAAGAACTGGGCGAACAGTTTTTATCCTTCCTGCAGGACAAGCTGGCATTGTCCGGCCGTTATAGCGACCCCGACTTGAAAGTTCAGCGCCACCCGGCTGAAATCGGCAACGCCATGATTGACCAAGTCGCCACGCAACTCGCGGGTATTCGCTGGGATCGCACCACCATACAAAAGTTTTTAGGCGCATCGCTGACCGAACCCAAGCCCCATGTCTTTTTTGACCCACCAGAGCAACCACTGAGCCGCGCAAAGTTCAAACAAGCCATCCATCGCCATGGCCTCACGCTCGCCCCGGCCAGCCAGCTTTTGTTTTCTGGAAATCATTTTTATCTCAACGGCGATGCGTGGCCTGTCGCTAAAAAAATCCAAGGCATCATGCGCGAACTGGCCAATTCACGGACATTAAGTGCCGACCAAATCAAAACAGTGGCACTTAACCCGGCAGCAAACAGTGCAAAACCTGCTGAAGACCTGGTCAGCTTATTGTACGAAGCCTACCTGGATGGTTTTCTGTGGCATCTTCATGATTGAACAAGCCGAAAAATACAACCTATTAACTGGCAACTGGCGAACATGACGATCGTAGCGCCATGGATTCGGTACTGGATCATGCAAAAATCCATAGACATCTTTGGCCGAAACCTAGCCAAGCGACACCTGGAAGAGCCCCTGCGGTCGGCTAAATTGAATTCATTCTTAAATTCCGGACGGGGCCAACAGCTTGCGCAGCGTTCTCCATGAGCCTCAGCCATTGAACATCCATCTACCTCGATTAACCGCACTCTTCATCCGCCACGCCATGCGCTTAGCATCCGCCAAAGCCCGGAACATTTACGGCAACCCGCAGACACTCATTTACTGGCAGATACACGGTATGGCGTACGCCGATTTCACATTGACCATGCTCGATGCAGAACCCCGCCGCCATTTAACCCAGGCAAAACCGATTTGAAAATTTATGGGAACTATCGACACACTGCCCCAATCCCAATACAACGGGTTTCCAGGCCGAGTTTGTTGCTTCTGAGCAACAATGGCATCATTACAAATAAAAAACCTCGTGCTAGAATTTATACCTGATCGGGTGGGTGGTTTTTTTCTATCCTTGATCGGAACCAATTGGCCTAATAATCCCTAACGTTAAGGAAATAACAAATGAAACAATCACTTCTGATTGCTGCTTTGCTTGCTGTTGCTGTTGCTGGTTGCGCTAAAAAAGAAGAAGCCGCTGCTCCCGCTACTGAAGCTGCTGCTCCTGCTGCAGCTCCCGCTGCTGAAGCTCCCGCTCCTGCTGCCGCTCCTGCCGCTGAAGCTCCCGCTCCTGCCGCTGAAGCCCCCGCTGCAGCTCCTGCTGCTGAAGCGCCAAAGAACTAATTTCTTTTGGCGAGAAAAAACCAGCCTCGGGGCTGGTTTTTTTTCGCCAAAAATTGCCGATAAATGCTTCATGCCAAAAGACACACTCACTTAGACACACTCACTTCTTTTTCCCTCAGGCACAATAACCAAATGAGAGACTTCTTAAAAAAAAACAGGCTTCTCACCTGACTGGTTGAGAAGCCTGTTTTTTTAGTGCCGCCTTGGGGCAATCTAGCGACAACCCAAGGTTAACACGCCGCTACATCGTGACGGCTATCTCATTTGAGCTGCTCATACAGTTGGCTAATAATCCTCTTCGCCGTAGCAGAACTATCCACACCGCCTTCCAGCGTCTTCACCTGAATGATATTGGATTCACCATCACGTTTGACCTGGATACGATACTGCGCTGCTTTAACGGGTTTATCCTTGTTCTTGTCAGCGTTTTTCCAGAACATGAGTGAAGACAAAATCCCTGTATCGTCTTTTTTCTTGTTATCTTCATCCGGATCTACAAAACGGACATAGTAAAGGCCTTGTGAGCGGTCTCTATCTTCCACGGTCAGGCCAATGCGATCCAGGGCCAGGCCAACACGACGCCAGGCGCGATCAAAAGGTTCTTCAAGCATGAGCGACGCATTACCATCGGCTGCGCGAGACAACTGCGCCCGCTCTGGCAATTGTTCTGCTGCGAGCAAAGTTTTAGCCCGGCTTTCTTGCGCACCCAAACGCACCATGAGGCGACGCAGCATTTCAGCTTCCAGCTCTGGATCCGCCGGACGGGGCTGCCAGCGAGTTTCTGTCTTGCCCTCTGAAACATAGACCTCGATCATGCCACGATGGCTGATATAGATTTCCGTGGTATCCGGCTCGCTGCCTTTTTCCAGGCGCGTACGAAACTTGTCACGCTCTGCCGTTGAATACACGTCATCAAATATCTTGCCCAACGTGCTGCGAATAAAGTCTTGCGGCAATTTTGCGCGATTTTCCGCCCAGTCGGTCTCAAGAATACCCGCCTCTGGCATTTCCACATCAACCAAAAGTCCCATTTCCTGCCAGAACTCTTTAACGATAGGCCAAAGCTTGTCAGGCGTGCCCGGAACAACTAACCAGCGTTGCGTACCAGCCCGCTCAATGCGCATCTTCTCGACTTGGGGCAACACTTCGCTGGTCGTGGCCTCAACCGGTTTATCGCCACGCTCATTGGCATAAGAAGAATAGGTTGCGGTACCTTTGGAGCCTACCACATCGGGAACCACATAGCGCTCATCGCGACTGGCCTGGGTCAAGTCGGGCGGAATCTCAAGCGAGGGCAACTTGGCCTTGCCTGCTGATTTGTATTCAATTTTTTTGGATTCGATCAACGGACCGCTACATCCTGCAACAACACTCGTGACCAACAATAAAAACAGCAGACGTTTCATAAACAGTGGTATCCCGATTAAATGGCAATATCCGCTGCGCGCATGGCAGCACGCACACGGTCATACGAAGCTGGCGTCAGCGGCAGCAGGGGCAAACGCAAGATATTTTCAATCAACCCCATTTGTGCCAGCGCCCATTTCGTGGGCGCTGGACTGGGTTCGATAAACAGATCACGGTGTAAGTTCAATAATTGGAAGTTCAAGGCCCGCGCCGTGATCAAGTCGCCGCCTTTTGCTGCCGCGCACAGCGCATGCATCAAACGTGGCGCCACATTGGCCGTCACGGAAATGGTCCCCGCCGCACCCAACAAGGTCAAGGACATGGCAGTGGCATCGTCCCCGCTATACACCGCAAATCCGGCCGGTGCGCGACGGAGCAAATCCGAGCCGCGTTCCACATCTCCCGTGGCATCCTTGATACCAATAATGCCCGGCACTTGCGCTAAACGTAACGCGGTATCGTTGGCTAAATCAGCCACCGTACGCCCTGGCACGTTATACACAATCATTGGCAGATCAACCGCTTGGGCAATCGCCTTGAAATGTTGGAACAAGCCTTCTTGCGTGGGCTTGTTGTAGTAAGGTACCACAGAGAGATGCGCATCCGCACCCGCCTGCCTGGCAAATTCTGCCAGCTCAATGGCTTCACGCGTGGCATTCGCACCCGTGCCGGCGATCACAGGGATACGCCCGGCCACATGTTCTACCGTGGTTTTGATCAGCAAGCAATGTTCAGCCACATCGACCGTGGGCGATTCGCCCGTTGTGCCGACCACCACAACCCCGTCCGAACCTTCCGCAATATGCCAATCGAGCAAGCGTTTTAACGCAGGCAAATCCAGCGAACCATCAACCTGCATCGGGGTAACAATGGCAGGGATCGACCCCTGAATAGGCGCACGTTTTGTCTTCATGAAAATACGCAATACACTAAAATTTCGATTCTAACCGATGCTTATCTCACCGGCTATCTCAGCACGCAGCAAGTTACCTGCATTTACAAAATGCCTACATGTCGGCCAAAACGCGCAAATGTGCCACGACGCTACGCCCCAGGGCAGAGAGCGCATAACCACCCTCCAGCATGGAAACAATCCGCCCTTGCGCGGTAGCATCCGCCAAGACCTTGATTTGTTTGGTCACCCATGCGTAATCGGCTTCAACCAAGCCGAATGAAGCCATATCGTCCTCACGGTGGGCATCGAATCCGGCTGAAATAAAAACCATCTCGGGCTGAAAATCATACAACCGGGGCAGCCAATGATCGGTCACCGCCTGACGGAAAGCCTCGCCCCCTGTACATGCAGGCAAGGGCACATTGCACATATTGGACGCCGGGTTATCCGTGCCGCTGTAAGGATAAAACGGATGCTGGAACGTGCCGCACATCAATACCTTATCGTCGCCCGCAAAAATGGCTTCCGTGCCATTGCCGTGATGCACGTCAAAATCAACCACCGCGACGCGCGAGACCGGCCACATCGCCAGGGCGTGGCGCATGGCCACAGCCACATTGTTGAAAAAACAAAAGCCCATCGCCTGCGCCACACTGGCATGATGGCCGGGCGGGCGCACAGCGCAAAAGGCGTTATTCACCTCCCCGCGCATAATCCTGTCGACGGCCTCGCATCCCGCGCCTGCGGCGCGCAAAGCCGCGTGCCAGGTGCCGGGCGACATGGCCGTATCCGGATCGAGATGGACAATCCCATGCGTTGGGCTACAGGCATGGACATAAGCGATGTAATCCAGCGGATGCACACGCCGCAACTGCTCCATCGTAACCAGGGGCGCTTCAAAATGCGCCAAATAGCCATCCACCCCGGCGGCAATCACTTGATCGTGAATCGCATCCAGGCGCGCCGGGCACTCCGGGTGATGGGCGCCCATGTCATGCAACCTGCAATCCTTGTGGGCAATAAAAGCAGTCGTCATAAAAAAGCGGTTTTCCCTGCTAGCCTAGAATAAAACATTGAATTCGGAAGAACGATGCCTTCCCCCTTATTATCATCGACACGAACCTACTTTTACGGATTTGAACCGCTTATGCAACCTCGTGACCAGCAAGCCCTTTTATCCGCGCTTTTAGCGGACATCAATCGCATCATCCTGGGCAAAACAGAGCCTGTCCGCATGGCTCTGGCGTGCTTGCTCGCGGGCGGACATTTACTCATCGAGGATTTGCCCGGTGTGGGCAAAACAACGCTGGCGCATGTGCTGGCGCGCGTTTTGGGCATGGATATGCAGCGCATCCAGTTCACCAGCGACATGCTGCCTGCCGACATCATTGGCGTTTCGGTGTTTGATCGCGCCAGCGGCACGTTTCACTTTCATCCCGGGCCGATTTTCACGCCGATGATTTTGGCCGATGAACTCAATCGCGCCACGCCCAAGGCGCAAAGCGCGCTACTCGAAGCCATGGAAGATCGCCAGGTCACTATCGAAGGGCAAACCCGTGCCTTGCCTGCGCCATTTTTTGTCATCGCCACGCAAAACCCCGCGTTTCAGATTGGCACCTTTCCGTTGCCTGAATCGCAGCTTGACCGTTTCCTGCTCAAAATCGAATTAGGCTACCCCGATGCCGCCGCCGAGCGGGAACTCCTGGCAGGTACAGATCGGCGGCAGATGGTCGCCGCCCTCGTCCCGCATTTATCGCCTGATCAGTTAATCCAGCTCCAGCAACAGGTGCGCGCAGTGCATGCTTCCGCCGCGCTCATCGAATACATTCAAGCGATCCTTGCCTACACGCGCACCGCGCCCTTTTGGGTGGCGGGCTTATCGCCCCGCGCAGGCTTGGCTTTGCTGGCTGTTGCCCGCGCCTGGGCGCTGCTCGCTGGCCGCGACCACGTGCTGCCTGAAGACGTACAAGCGGTCTTGCCAGGCGTTGTCGCGCATCGCTTGCGCTGGCATGATGGAGGACCAGGTAACACTGGAAAAGTCGGCGCTGGTGAAGCAACTGCGCTACAAGGCGATCGAACAAACAACGCTCTGCGCGCCGTAGCGAATGGCGAAACAGCGGCTCACCTCATCGAGGCCGTGCCTTTGCCTTGAACATGCCGCAAGAAAAGCACCGATCCCGCAGACGCCCATTGCGTCTATTGAACCACTGGCTGCGCGGCTTGCGGCAACGTGGGCACGAGCGTTTTGTGCGCTGGGCGCTGCGTGTGCCAACACCTGAACCCGTGCCCATTACGCTGGTGCAGCGGCGCGTTTATGTGCTGCCCACACGCGTGGGTTTAGCCTTTGGCCTGGCGCTCGTCAGCATTTTTTTAGGCGCGGTGAATTACAACCTGAGCCTGGGCCATGCGCTGGTTTTCTGGCTGGCCGGGCTGGGCTTGGTCAGCATCCTGCACACCTTTCGCAATCTCGTACAGCTAACCATCAATCCAGGGCGTTGCGCGCCGGTCTTTGCCGGAGAGACGGCCTGTTTTGATCTGTTGCTGACCAACACCCGCCGCGATGCACGCACGCATTTGCTGCTGTCGGCAAACGATCTCCCGCCCATCGACATGGACATCCCCCCCCACAGCACGAGCACTGCCCGCATCGCCCTGCCCACCAATCAGCGCGGCTGGATGAAGCTGCCGCGCATAACGATAGAGACCACCTGGCCTCTGGGGCTGGTGCGTGCCTGGAGCTATGTCGCGCCGGCCATGCAGTGCCTTGTATACCCAGCGCCCGCCAAAACAGCCCCCCCTTTGCCATTCAGCGGCGCAACCGCCCAGGGCGCGCGCCACACCGGCCAGGGCGCGGATGATTTTGCCGGTTTGCGAGGCCACCAGCGTAGCGACCCGCCGCGCCATGTGGCATGGAAAGCAGCCGCACGGCAAGACAATGGCAAACTGCAAACCAAGCTTTTCAGCGGCGAATCCGCGCAAGAACTCTGGCTGGACTGGGAGGCCGCGCCAGCGAACTTAACAACCGAACAACGCATTGCCTGCATGACACGCTGGCTGCTCGATGCCGATGCCGCTGGCATGCGCTGGGGCTTGCGCCTGCCCACCTTGCGCTTAGCGCCTGCCCAAGGCGCGGCACACCGTGCAACGGGATTACAAGCGCTGGCTTTATATGCTTTACCCGGCGTCGTGCCCAGCAAAACAACGCCTGGCCCACCAAAAAAAAGCCATGGCGCGACTTGAACGCCCCATCACCCGCCGCCAAAGCCTGTGGTTGCTGGCTGCCGCCATCACCGCCTTCACGCCGTTGGCGCAGCACATGCCTTTATGGCTATCCGCATTTGCAGGGACTGCCTTTGCCTGGCGTGCTTGGCTGACACTACGTGGCGGACGCCTGCCAGCGCGCTGGCTGCTGGTCTTGATGGTAGCGGCCGGATCCGCTGGCGTGTTCATCGAATACCGCAGCCTGTTTGGCCGCACACCGGGCATTGCGCTGCTGCTGATCTTCCTCTCCTTGAAACTCATGGAACTGCGCGCCCCGCGTGATGCCGTGGTCACCGTGTTGCTGTGTTACTTTTTGATCCTCGGGCAGTTTTTATTCACCCAAACCATCCCCACAGCGCTCCTCACTTGCACGGCCGTTATCCTCACCACCGCCGCCTTGCTCGCCGCCAATAATGATCGCCCAAGCATCCGCCAACAGCTGCGCCATGCAGGCAGCCTGCTGCTGCAAGCCCTGCCACTCATGCTGCTGTTGTTCCTGCTCTTCCCGCGCATCACCGGCCCTTTGTGGGGCATGCCTGAAGATCGGCGTAGCGCAGTCTCCGGCCTCACGGACACCATGGCGCCCGGCTCGATTGCACAGGTCTCGCAATCGGATGCCGTTGCCTTTCGCGTGGCGTTCAAAAGCGCCCCACCCGCACAAGCCAGCCTGTATTGGCGCGGCTTGGTAATGCCTGATTTTGACGGCCGTGCCTGGCGTGTCAGGGAAACCCGCGAGGCCTACACCAAGCCACCGTATAGCCAGCAACCGAGCGAGCAGCCCAGCCCGGAAAATAAACCGGTGGACTATGAACTCACCCTGGAACCCCACGGCAAGCGCTGGCTGTTCGCACTCGAATCCCCCCTCATCCTGCCAGCGGAAAGCGCACTCACCCGCGACTATCAACTCTTGGCCCATCAGCCCATCCGCACTCGCCAGCGCTACGCCCTCAGCAGTTCACCTGCCATCAAAAAAGGCTTGGCCGATCCAGTTGATGTCTTGCGCGCCTCCCTTGCCCTGCCCGCCAACAGCAACCCGCGCACGCGCGCCCTGGCGGCGGGTTGGCGCAAGCAACACGGCACAGGCAACGGGGCCGACGCTGCGATTGTAAAAACCGCAGAAGATTTTTTTAACCGCCAATTGTTGAGCTACACCCTGAACCCGCCGCTCGCCGGGCAACACAGCGTGGATGAATTCTTGTTCGACAGCAAGCGCGGTTTTTGCGAACACTTTGCCTCCGCCTTTGCCTTTGCCCTGCGTGCCGCAGGCGTGCCTGCCCGCGTGGTGGCCGGCTATCAAGGCGGAGAAGTCAATCCAGTCGATGGCTACTTGGTGGTGCGTCAATACGACGCCCATGCCTGGACGGAAGTATGGCTGGCCAAGCAAGGCTGGGTGCGCATTGACCCCACCGCCATTGCCGCCCCACGCCGCATTGACAGCAATTTAGCCAGCGCCATTCCCGCCACTGACACCCCGCCCTTTCTCATGCGCGAGCAAATGCCCTGGCTCAAAGCCTTGCGCTATCGGCTGGACGCTGTGAACAACGGCTGGAACCAATGGGTGCTGGGATACGACCCACAACGCCAGCGCGACTTTTTACAGCGCTTTGGATTGGATCCCGACTGGCGCAACATGACAGCGCTCCTGGCGACACTGTGCGGCTTGGCTTTGCTCATCCTGACCTTTTGGGTGTTGCGCCAAAGAGAAAAAATGGATCCCGCCCACCGTGCCTGGCGGCGCTTTACCCGCAAGCTCGCCAAACGCGGCGTGGTTTGGCAGGCTTGGGAAGGGCCGGATACGTTTGCCGCCCGCGCTACGCAAAAGCTGCCCGGGCAAGCAGAAAAAATCCACGCCATTGCCCGCTGCTACGCGAACCTGCGTTATGCTCGCCATGCTTCTTATGCTGACACGCCGCCCAACGATGGCATAGCGCAATCTCATGGCGTCGCCCATCGCAAGACCCTAGCCAATGGCCTAACCCGGCTTAATCAACTCATCAACGAATTATGAAAAAAACGCTTCTATTCATTTTTGCCATGCTGCTCGCCCTGTTTTTTTCTTTCCCCAGCATCGCGCAAACCGAATCTACGCCACGCATGGATTACATTGACCGTGACGACGTTGTCCAATTTATCGACGAGATGAATGAGCAATTCGACTATGATCGCGGCCTGCTCTACGCGCTGTTTCACGCCACGCAACCCATTCCGGCGGTGCTCAAAGCCATCCGCCCGCCCGCGCATCCCGGCGTCCGGTCCTGGCAAACGTATCGCAGCCGCTTTGTGGAACCCACACGCATTAACGTCGGCAAGCGGTTCATGCAACGCTACGCCACGGAACTTGCCACGGCGGAATCGCGCTTTGGCGTGCCCAAGGAAATCATCACCGCGATCATTGGCATCGAAACGATTTACGGCCAACACATGGGCAACTACAACACCTTTGCTGCGCTCGCCACGCTGGCTTTTGACTACCCGCCGCGCGCTGAACTCTTCCGCCGGGAACTGGTTAACCTACTCCTTTTGGCCAGAGAAGAAAACCGTCCCGTGCTGAGCTATACCGGTTCCTATGCAGGCGCCATGGGTTGGCCGCAGTTCATGCCATCGTCCATGCGCCAATACGCGCTGGATTTTGACAACGACGGCAAGGTAGATCTCACCGCCAGCCCCGTGGATGCCATCGGCAGCGCCGCGAATTTCCTGGCCGAACATGGCTGGCAAAAGGGCGGCCCGATCGCTGAAAAAATCACCGTCAGTGGCGACGGTATCCAAGCCCTGCTCGATGAAGGCATCAAGCCGCAACGCCTGCCCAGCGAATTCTCTGCACGGCAGGTAGAGATTCAAAAAGTTCCCGCAGGCGAACCGAAGGTAGTGCAGAGCAAGCACAGCGCTGGCGCTGGCGAGACGGCGGCAAATACTCAACTCAGCGACCAACCCGCCGCCTTGATCGACCTCGTCACCCCCGACGCGCCCACCGAATACCGCCTGGGTTACCAAAACTTCTATGTCATCACCCGCTACAACCGCAGCAGCTTCTACGCCGCTGCGGTAATGGATTTGGCTGAGGCGCTGAAAGACCCGCTAACGCACATAGCTCCGATGAGCCGCCCCGAGTCATGGAATCCATCAACCTCGTTGCACTAAGGGCTGGCAAATGAGCCCGCCTCTCCCATCCGCGTTGCGGCCCACGGNNCACGGCTGGCTTTGCACAGCCAGCCGGCTGCGACGGCGCGACGCAAGCGTCGCGAATTCCCGCCTCGCCCCCTCGCGGGGAGGCTTCTATCCGGCTCGCTGCACTCGGTTATTACACAGCGCACTTGCCCGAGTCTTTCACGTTAATCGGCCAATGAACGGATCTGCAACTCAAAACATAGCTTGAACTAGACTGCACTCAGAGAACAAAATCAGTGACCAACAAAGAAGCCACCGCCCGCATCAAGATCAACAAGCTGCTCGAAGCCGCTGGCTGGCGCTTCTTTGCGGAAGGTGCTGCATCCGCGAACATTCGCCTCGAACCCAGCGTCACGCTCAAATCATCTGATCTGGATGCCCTTGGCGAAAACTTCGAGAAAACCGGCAAGGGCTTCATCGACTTTCTTCTGCTCGACGCCAAAGGCTTCCCGCTGATCGTCCTGGAAGCTAAATCAGAAGACAAAAATCCGCTCGTCGGCAAGGAACAGGCGCGCAAATATGCCAAATCCCAGAACTGCCGCTTCGTCATCCTCTCCAATGGCAACCTGCACTATTTCTGGGATCTGGAACGCGGCAATCCCTACCTCATTACATCCTTCCCCACACCGGACTCGGTGACCGGTTACCAGCAAGTCACACCCAACCCGCAGCGCCTTATCGAAGAAGTCGTCAACGATGACTACATCGCGCTGACCCTGCGCCCGCACTATCAGTCCGATGCGGCGTGGCGCAACGAAGCCGAACGCCCCGGCTACATCCAGGCCAACAAACTGCGCTTCTTGCGGCCTTATCAGTTGAAGGCCGTGCATGTCTTGCAACAGGCGGTGCAAGAAGGCAAAGACCGCTTCCTGTTCGAGATGGCCACCGGCACCGGAAAAACACTCACCGCCGCCGCCGTCATCAAGCTCTTCCTGCGTTCCGGAAATGCCCGGCGCGTGTTGTTTCTGGTGGATCGCCTCGAACTGGAAGACCAAGCCAAAAAAGCCTTCGCGGCACTGCTCTCCGCCGATTTTCAGACCGTGATTTACAAGGAGAACCGCGACGACTGGCGGCGCGCCGAGATTGTCGTCACCACCGTGCAATCGCTGCTCTTCAACAACAAATACCAGCGGCTTTTCTCGCCGACCGATTTCGACCTGGTCATCTCCGACGAAGCCCACCGCTCCATTGGCGGCAACGCCCGCGCCGTGTTCGACTACTTCATCGGCTACAAGCTCGGCCTTACCGCCACGCCGCGCGACTACCTGCGCCGGTTCGACGGCGCCAACGGGCGCACCCGCGACCCGCGTGAAGCCGAGCGTCGCCTGCTGCTGGATACCTACCGCACCTTCGGCTGCGAGAACAGCCAGCCCACCTATCGCTACTCGCTGCTCGACGGCGTGAAAGAAGGCTTCCTCATCAACCCCACGATGGTGGATGCCCGCACCGAGATCAC
>DILC01000015.1 GCA_002424865.1 Rhodocyclaceae bacterium UBA5602
GGGACTGATTTATTTTTTATGCTCAACTCTCGGCATAACTCACGCCTCCACTATTTAATTCTTCCAGATAATAGTAGGCCATTTTGCCGGGGGGATGAAAATAAATAAATCTGCCCCCTTTTCCGGTCGCGAAATGACCCCCGGCTTTTCCATCGCACCCTCTGCCTACAGCCTGAACAGACCTTCGGCAGAGCTCACCGTGGAAAAGCCTCCTCGCGCCTCACACACAGAAATTAGAAATTCTGACAGCTCCGTCGGATTCTTCGCTTTGGTCGATGAATAACCGTTCCAGTTGCACAGGAACCGTCCTTAGCACCGTCAAATCAACGGTCGCAATCCGTACCCGCCTCAAATTTTTCTCAATTGAACGCACCCGGGGATTCAACCCGAAGGAATTGCGTACTCCTGATGTACCACTGAGCTCTTGGTGATGCGGATACAGCAGAACCACGTCCGAACAATCGTAGCAATTCGCGTAGGCATACATCTGATAGAGGTCGTCCTGCTGAACTCCCTCTTTCGACCTCTGCAAGGACAAGGGCTTCCACTTCGTATCCAAAATCCAAGCGACCTTGCCACCCTTCTTACCTACAACATCTGGCTTCATGGCAAATGCTGGACGCTGGTTGTCCAAGTCAACAGCCAAGTGCTGTTGAGGTCCCTGCAATGTGACTTGATAGCCTTGGGGTCCGAAGACTCTTCGAGTGATACGTCCGATGTACTCCTCAAAGAGCACGTTCATGTCGAAGAACAGCGAGAAGGACTGTGCATTCCCCCCAGTAACGTCAGGAGGCGTTCCTTTGAGGAACAACTCAACCAATTTGAAGCATGGCTTGTAGCGGTCGCTTAGCCGGTCAAAAACAATTCTCGACCAAGGTAAAACCTGTCTGTGAAGGTCGCATTTCGCGCAAGGAGCTGGATACGTCTCGACATCGCTTCCTTGAACGCGCTCAAGGAAGCGCTGCGTAATCAAGCTGAGGTAGCGTGCATAGTCAGCAAAGCGATAGGTCGCTTCACTTTTGTCCCCAAGGATGACATCATCAGCTGCGGCTCTACGCCTTGAACCTTACCGACCATCGAGGAGTAGAAAGCCAGTTGAATGATGAACTTGGCTTTTGGACTACGAGATAGCTTGGTATCAAGAACCTCGTAGCTCCAAGAGCCAAGCTCGGATGGGATGCTTGCCTTGCGCAGAAAGTCTGCATGGCCAATGAGGCATCCTTCCTGAAGCGTCGCTTGAAAGATGATGTCGTAGCCATCGCGCATGGCTTGGGTCGTGGCAGCCACTTTTTGCGCGTTACCACCTCCTGTCGCAGCAATATCAATTACCCGAGGATGGCGCTGCTTCAATTGCTCGAAAAAAGCAGACTCATGTGAGTAGCCTTTTGCCTGAATCAACTTTGCTTCGTCGCTGTCCTCAGTGCGAGGCAACGGGGTTTCCAAGTCGATGAGGTCAAGGGAGGTCAAATGCTCGCATTCGAGGTAATTCACCAAATCCGATGCCGAATACAGAGCTACCCCGTCACGCTTTTGCATGCCTGCTCCCTATTTCTTGTTTTGCATATTTTATGACTGGAAACGCTTGCTACTAGGCCAATCGCGAATTCAATACCCGGGACTGCGCCCGGCCTCCCAGCGCCGAGTTTTCGAAAAACAAGCCGAGCCTGGCCCTTGTGATTTCCTTTGAGTTGATCAACACCTCGCTAATTTAACCGATGCACAAGCGGCGGCAGATTTCCAGTGTCAGGCGCGATTGGTTCATCGAATAAAAATGCAGACCCGGCACACCGCGCGAGATGAGTTGCTGGCACAGATCGGTGACGACATCCAGCCCGAAGGCTTGCACCGACACCGTATCGTCGCCATAGCTTTCAAACTTTTTGCGCATCCAGCGCGGAATGTCCGCACCGCAGGCGTCCGAAAAGCGCGCCAGTTTCGAGAAGCTGCCTATCGGCATGATGCCCGGAATGATGGGCGCGGTAATGCCCAGTGCATGGGCTTCGTTAATAAAGTTTTCAAACGCGTCGATGTTGTAGAAGTATTGCGTGATGGCCGCGTTGGCGCCCGCATCCATTTTGCGTTTGAAATTGAGCAGGTCATCGCGCGGGGTTCTGGCTTGCGGGTGCCATTCGGGATAGGCGGCGACATCCAGATGAAAGGTGTCCCCCGTTTCCCGGCGAATAAAGGCGACGAGCTCATTGGCATAGCGGAACTCGCCCGGGTCGGCCATGCCGGAGGGCAAGTCGCCACGCAGGGCGACAATGCGGCGGATGCCTTGCGATTGGAAGCTGGCGAGCAAGCCGCGGATGCTCTCCTGCGTTGCGCCAATGCAGGATAAGTGGGGCGCTGCGCTATAGCCTGCGCTGGCAATTTCGCGCACGGTGGCCAGCGTGCGCTCACGCGTGGAGCCGCCTGCGCCATAGGTGACGGAAAAGAATGCGGGTTTTAATACGGACAGTTGCGTTAGCGTTGCGCGCAGCTTCTCAATGCCTTCCGCCGTTTGCGGCGGGAAAAATTCGATGGAGAGTTCAAATGTCATGGCTTGCCCACTGAGGAAAAGTCTAAAAAAGTCGGCGCTGGTGATACGGCGTACGCTGTATCCCTGCGCCAACGGTCAGGCAATCACGACTCAGTAACGGTAATGCTCAGGCTTGTAAGGGCCGGCTTTTGATACGCCAATGTAAGTGGCCTGCTGTTCGGTCAGCTCGGTGAGCTGCGCGTTCAGCTTCTTCAACTGCAGGCGCGCGACTTTTTCATCCAGATGCTTGGGCAGCGTGTACACGCCCACCGGGTAATCCGCGTTGCGCGTGAAGAGCTCAATTTGCGCAATCGTCTGGTTGGCGAAGGAGGATGACATCACATAGCTGGGGTGGCCCGTGCCGCAACCCAGATTCACCAGGCGGCCCTTGGCCAGCAGGATGATGCGTTTTCCGTCGGGGAAAATGATGTGGTCAACCTGCGGCTTGATTTCTTCCCACTGGTATTGCTCCAGCGCGGCGACTTCGATCTCGTTGTCAAAGTGCCCGATGTTGCACACAATCGCCTGGTCTTTCATCCTCGCCATGTGCTCATGCGTGATGACATGGTAGTTGCCCGTGCAGGTGACGAAAATGTCTGCCTTGTCGGCTGCGTAGTCCATGGTCACCACGCGATAGCCTTCCATCGCCGCTTGCAGCGCGCAGATCGGGTCGACTTCCGTCACCCACACCTGCGCCGAGAGCGCGCGCATGGCTTGAGCCGAACCCTTGCCCACGTCGCCATAACCGGCGATCACGGCCACCTTGCCGGCGATCATCACATCGGTGGCGCGCTTGATGCCGTCGACGAGAGACTCACGGCAGCCGTAGAGGTTGTCGAACTTGGATTTGGTCACGCTGTCATTCACGTTGATTGCCGGGAACTTCAATTCGCCGCGCTCATGCATCTGGTACAGGCGATGCACGCCGGTGGTGGTTTCTTCCGTCACGCCCTTGATGTGCGCGAGGCGCGTGGAGTACCAGGTGCTATCCACCGCGATTTTGGCCTTGATGGCGGAAAACAAAACGCGCTCTTCTTCGCTGGTCGGGTGGTTCAACACCGCCTGATCCTGTTCAGCCCGCGCACCCAGGTGCAGCAGCAGCGTGGCGTCGCCGCCGTCGTCCAGAATCATGTTGCTGTAGCCGTTGTCCGGCCATTCAAAAATGCGGTGCGTGTAATCCCAGTATTCGGTGAGGGTTTCACCCTTGACGGCAAACACCGCCGTGCCGCCTGCCGCGATGGCTGCCGCAGCATGGTCTTGGGTAGAGAATATGTTGCACGAAGCCCAGCGCACTTCGGCACCCAGCGTTTGCAGGGTTTCGATCAGCACGGCGGTCTGGATTGTCATGTGCAGGCTGCCGGTAATGCGTGCGCCGCGCAAAGGTTGTATTGCGGCATATTCGTCGCGGATCGCCATCAAGCCAGGCATTTCGGTTTCAGCAATGGCGATTTCCTTGCGCCCCCAAGTGGCAAGGCTTAAGTCGGCAATGACGTAATCCGGGGTAGGTGTAGCGGCAGGGGTCACAGCATTCATTTCAAGGCTCCTTGAACAGTGACCGGGAAGAGTGCGAAGCTGAAGAGGGTGGATGACATCAAATGGCGTGTCATTTTTTAATGGCACTTGATGTCAATGGCACTAAATGCTACGTCTGCCAACCCCATGCAACTCACCCTACCCGGTAAGGGTTAAGTGAGCGCAGTTGCAAAAAACCGAGCCTGGGGAGAGTGAACCCTCGCCTTGCAGCGCTCCTCGGAGAAAAATAATTATAGCCGATGAAAAGAATTACGTTGACGCAGTGCATCAAAACGGTGCATAATTCGTCTGCGGGGTGGAGCAGTCTGGCAGCTCGTCGGGCTCATAACCCGAAGGTCATAGGTTCAAATCCTATCCCCGCAACCAAATATAAAACAAGGGCTTACGCGATTATTCGGGTAAGCCCTTGTTGTTTTCCCTTGTTGCTTTCTGGTGTTCGTGCAGAGGTTTTGTAGCGTTTTTTGCCCAATGCAACCAGTTGTCGCCGTCCCGCCAGCGCCAGCGCTTTGCGTCCCTTCGGGAACTTTTCTACAGGCAGCGCTAGGCGAGTTCGAGGCCGGGGAGGGGGCAAGCGGCAGCCGAGGGAGGGCTAGGCGCGGTTAAACCCGCGCTTGAATCTATTGATTCGGCCAGAAGATGCTGGATGCCTGTCCGTCCTGCGCAAAGCCAAGGGAGCTTACAACCCTGTAGGAGCGCGATTCATCGCGCGATACCCGCGCCGCAAAAGGTCTGGGCGCGATTGTGGGCAATGTGCGGCCCAGCCAATCGGCCATCCGCAGCGGCCGGGCTGGAAAACACCCGTTCATTCCCGCTTGGCGAGGCTGATACGAAATGCTTCCAAGCGAGCTTCGTATTCCACGGGATCGCCATAGTCAAGAAAATGGGAATAATGCCCGTGCGTGCCAAGCACTTTGCGGGCATGCTTGATAGGGCAGAAATATTTTTCCGTACGTGCCACGATTTCACTGGCATAGGCAATCAGGCCATTAGCGTATGCACAATAAGAGCAATGAAACTTCTCGATGAAATTGAGATACTCAAGCTGTTGCCGATCAAATACGATGTAGTCTTTGCGTTTTACCTTGCCAATCCGGTAAATCGGGAAGCACGTCGCCTGATAGATGCTGACGCATAAGTCGAGCAGCAGCAGCGGAACGATCATGGCGTAGATGATCGGCCCTGTGATCAGGTTCTGCGGGCGATAGGTGACCAGCCAATGGAAAAACCCCGTCCTGAGGCGGCGGTGGGTCTGCTTGACGGACTCTTCAAATTCGACACGCTTTTCCTTGATATTGAAGAAGATGCTGTTCTCTTCCTCGTGGAGCGCTGAGCGCAAATCTTCCTCAAGTGCCGCCATTTGGCCGAGCAAGTGCCGGATTTTTTCGTTCATACATGGCTCCAATTGAGTAACCACCACTCTAGCAGACTGGAACCATTACGGCCTGCTGATCCGGGGGCATGAAGAATGCCGCCGGTTTTCTTGGCGGCGAGCCAGGTGAGCGCCAAGATTTTCCGGGTGCAGATGGGCGCGAGGTCGATGGGGCAGATGCTGGCCGGGTTTATTCGACCAAAGCCACCGTCTTGATCTGTACCCACACGCGCTGCCCTTGATGGAGCCGGAGCTGGTCGCGTGAGCGGCGCGTGATGCGGGCGATCACCGACGTGCTCGGTGGCGGGTTATCGGGCGCGTCGCCGATGTTCAGGCGGACCAGCAAGTGCGCGGGGTGGTGTGTTGCCGCAAAGGCTTCAATTTGTGCGGGCAGGCGATTGACGATGCTGCTGTTGACCGCTTCGCTGAGCGCAATGCTCACATCGCTGGCGTGAATCAAGATTCTCGCCCGGTGGCCAAGCGGCATTTCGTGTAAGCCCGCATAAACGCATCCCCCGGGAAAATCCAGCCGCGTGAGATGATATTCAGGGTCATATGCGCCGACGGTCGCGTCAATCACGACGCCCGCATCCGGATACTGCGTCAGCGGCAGGTCTAGCCGCGCGGTGAGTTCGCTCAGGGAGCCGCTGGCTATTGCTTGGCCTGTACTCATCAAAACAAGATGGTTGGCCAGGCGGGATACTTCGTCGAAGGCATGGCTGACATACAGGATGGGGATGTCGAGTTCATCGCGCAGGCGCTCCAGATACGGCAGTATCTCGCGCTTGCGCTCAAAATCCAGTGCGGCGAGCGGTTCGTCCATGAGCAAAAGTTTCGGCGCGGCCAGCAAGGCGCGGGCGATGGCGACACGCTGGCGCTCGCCGCCGGACAGTCTCTCTGGCTTGCGTTGCAGCAGGTGGCCGATGCCCAGCAGCTCAACGATGTTGCGCTGATCTGCCGGTGGGGCTTTGGTGGTTTTGTGGCGTCGGCTTCTGACGGCGCCGTAGTCAAGATTGCCCTGCACGGTCAGGTGCGGGAACAGGCTTGCTTCCTGAAAGACATAGCCCAGGGCACGGCGATGCACCGGCAGGAAGAAATTGCCCGACTGCCAGCATTCGCCATTGACGATGAGATGCCCGTTGCCGACTTTTTCCAAACCGGCTATGCAGCGCAGCAGTGTGGTTTTGCCGGAACCCGAAGGGCCGAATAATGCGGTGATGCCTTGCGCTGGCAGTTGCAGATTGACGTCCAGCGTAAAAGCCGGATAGGCCAGCGAGAAGCGGGCTGCGATGCTCAACTGGCCGCCTTTCGGGATGTCACCGGGTTGAAGTGGTAGAGCACCAGCAGCACGCAAAAGCTGAACACCAGCAAACCGCCGGAGAGCCAGTGTCCCTGGGTGAATTCAAGCGCTTCCACATGGTCGTAGATCTGTACCGAAACCACGCGGGTTTTGTCCGGGATGTTGCCGCCGATCATGAGCACCACGCCGAATTCGCCTATGGTGTGCGCAAAGCTCATCACCGCCGCCGTGATGAGGCCCGGGCGGGCAAGCGGCAAGGCCACGGTGAAGAAGGCATCCAGCGGCGAGGCGCGCAAGGTGGCGGCGACTTCCAGCGGCCGCTCGCCCATGGCTTCAAAAGCCTGCTGGATGGGCTGCACGGCAAAGGGCAGTGAATAGAGAATCGAGGCGATGACCAGCCCGGCGAAAGTAAAGGGCAAGAGGCCAATGCCCAGCGCCTGGGTCAGCCGTCCGACCGGGCCTTGCGGGCCCATGGCCACCAGCAGGTAAAAACCCAGCACCGTGGGGGGCAGCACCATGGGCAAGGTGACGATGGCGCCGATGGGGCGCTTCAATATCGAATCGGTACGCGCCAGCCACCAGGCGATCGGGGTGCCGATCAGCAGCAAGAGTGCTGTCGTCAGCCCCGCCAGCTTCAATGTCAGCCGGATCGCCGACCAGTCGTCAGGGCTGAGCATGATGTTTATTTGGGCAAGCCATAACCGTAAGACTGGATAATCCTGGCGGCATAAGGCGTCTTGAGGAACTTGAGCAGTTCAACGGCGGCTGTCTTGTCCCTGCCCTTGTCCAGCAACACCGCATCCTGGCGGATCGGGGTGTAGTACTTTTGCGGCACGATCCAGGCCGAGCCG
This sequence comes from Rhodocyclaceae bacterium UBA5602, assembly GCA_002424865.1. Taxonomy (GTDB): domain Bacteria; phylum Pseudomonadota; class Gammaproteobacteria; order Burkholderiales; family Rhodocyclaceae; genus Rugosibacter. Next base: position 7,572 of record DILC01000015.1, read on the forward strand.
GATTTGGCCTTGCCGTCCTCGCCGATCACTTGCGATAGAGCGACAAACCCCAGCAGCGCATTGCCCGTGGCGATGAACTGGTAAGTTTGCGCGATATTCTCGCCTTGCACGAGTTTGGGCGCGATGGCGTCATAAACGCCCAGCGCCTGGAGGGCTTGCACGCCTGCCGCGCCATAAGGCGCCAGCCTGGGGTTGGCGACGGCAAGATGCTCGAAATCGCCCCGTTTCAATATGTCGCCGTTGCTATCCACGACGGCTTCCTTGGCCGACCACAGCGCCAGCTTGCCAATGGCATAGGTGAAGCGGCTGTCCTTCACCGCCAGGCCTTCCTGTTCCATTTTTCCGGGGGTCTCGTCGTCCGCAGCGAGTAAAACCTCGAAGGGCGCACCAGCCTTCACTTGCGCGTAAAACTTGCCGGTCGAGCCAAAAGACAGCGCCACCTTGTGGCCACTGGTTTTCTCGAATTCGGTGCTGATCTTTTTCATTGGTACGGAGAAGTTCGCGGCAACGGCGACAGAGACTGCGTCAGCTTGAACCATGCCTGCGCCGGGCAGCAGGGCAGCAGCGATCCACAGTTTTGCCAGCTTAGGTTTTATGCTCATGGTTGTAGTCCTTTGGGGGTGGCCAGTTTAAATCAGCGATCACCTGTCAGCATGGACAGGTCAATCTGTACTTGGTGCAGGACAAGGTGCTTATGCAGTAAGGCGAAAAAGTCGGCGTTGGTGAAGCGCCGATTTGTCTAAGGAAACGCTTTTTTATATGGACGCCCCGGGAGATCAAGTGATTTTTGCATGGTTGGTTTGCAGGAAAGGCTCGCTAAGTGTTCCCCTCGTGTCACTAGGTCATATTGAAACTTAGTGCCAATCGCATCGCCTGATTCAGGCTGCCTCTGTTTCAAAGCACAGGGCGTAGTCGCAGCAATCCGTGCAGTTGGGCGACTTGCAGGCAAGCACTTCCGCTTGCTCGCAGAGCTGCCGGTAGAAGAATTTTTTCCATTTCATGTCGGCGGTGTTCTTTGCCGCGAGCGCAGGGAAGTTTTCCTGCATCAATTGCGACAGGATGCCGCGGTTGGGCAGGCCCATGTCCTGCCATAGGTGGTTGTCATTTAGGGAGGCCGAGACGATGGCGTGGCACAGCCATTCCGAGGCCAGCGTTTGATGCCGCCGATGTTGCATCAGGAGCGCGACCAGATCGCCATACTCGTCTTCAGTTGCAGGCGGATTTTGATTGGCCGGACCGTTTTGCAAGCGCAGGCCGGGGAAAAAGTTTTGTATCAGGCCCTGGAAAGCGGCTTCCGGGAGCCCTCGGATCAGCGGCCTTTTGCCTGTTTTGAGGGCATGCGACAGCATGCAGGCAAAGGCTGTTGAGACCGGATCCCCGGGGAATCGGGCATGCACTAAAAAGTCTGCGTGTTGAGGCGTGCTGGCGGTTTTGCATACGCTGCTGGGCAAGGAGGCATGGAAAATTTCGCTGACGCGACCTAGGTAACGGGCTGGGGATGGTTGAATTGGCATCGCGTCGGTCTCCTTGGATTTATTGATTCAAGTTCAATAGTCACATGCCACATTTGGCGGGTTCAGCTTTCTGAGCCAGTGATCAGGTCTTGAATAACGGAAGCGCCAATGCTATCGCCCGGGTCAATCTGCGCCAGCTTGCTCAGAATTGCGCGCGACTCGGAGCGGCGACCCAGCCGCAGGCAGATAAAAGCCAATGCCTTCAGGCTGAACAGGTAAAAATGCTGTGGTCCGCGCGTGTCTGTCCAGTTGGTTGTTGCGGAAGTCAGGCTGTGCCAGTCGGAGGCGAAACCAGCCTGCCTCGACGCTTTTGCCAAGCCGAGGCGGGTAGCTCTCTCAGCGTCATGCAAGCGGCCTTTGTAAAAATAAAACTTGTACAGCGCGAAATAGACGGGCAGGCAGTCGGGGTACATTGCCTGGGCTGACCACAGAATGGCTTCGGCGCGATTGGCCTGACTATAGGCAGCCGTGGCTTCATCCAGTAGCTGCTGAACCGTAGGCGGTACGGTTGTAAAGGCTTCGGAACTGTCCAGGTCCGCTTGGTTTTTTACAGGATTGTTCACCATGCCTCCGCTGAGACACGAAGCCTTTCGGCTGGCTCGCCACCCAATAGATGACGTTCAAATATTTCATCCACGTCTTCTTTGCTTACGTTGCCGTAGAGAATGCCTTCGGGGTAGATCAGCACGTTTGCGCCCTGGTCACAAGGCTCCAGGCAGCCGGAGTAAGCCACTGCCACCTTGCCGTAAGCATTATGCTGCTGTAATTGCTGCCAGAAGGCTTGCAGGACATCACTGGCGCCTTTTTGGCCGCAGGCGCCACGCGGATGGTTGGCAGGGCGGTTCTGGGAGCAGACGAAGACGTGTTTTTGCGGGTGGGGCATGGTCGTTCTCCGCGGCTCAGCCGAATTTGAACAGGATGCCGTAGCCGCCACGCGGGTATTCCCACGCCACGTTGCGGTGATCGTCGCAGATGATGCGGCAGGTACCGCACTCAAGGCAGCCATCGGTGATCAGAACGATACGGCCGTTGCCTTCTTGTGTGTAGCAACCGGCCGGGCAACAGACTGCGCATTGTTGCGAGCTGCACTGGTTGGTGCATATCTCCGGATCCTTGATCGAGATATGCGGCCTTCCCGTATCCACCTTGTAGCGGTTCTGGAAAAGCTTTTCTTCTACTTTAGCCGTGCTCATTCGAAAGCCCTCCACATCTTGAATGCGTCACCCATCAGGCCGAAAAGTGAGCGCTTGTGAGTAAAACTCCGCCGAATCTCCCGCTCCTTGCTCTTCTTGTCGATGCCATTGACGGTGAGCATGGTTTGCGCGGCCTGGCTCATGAGATCGGGGTAGGTGGTGAAAAACTGCGGGTTGCTGTGGAATATGCCCGGCAGGTTCTTGTACTTCTTTAAGTCCTTCATGACAAAACTGTTGTCCAAGGCGGTCCGATACGCGGCAAGGTTCCTGGCCGTAAAGGGCAGCCCTTCTTGTGCCAGGCCGATAACGGTTTCGGCAGCGATGCGGCCGGTCGTCATGGCTAAATTCGAACCTTCACGGTGCACCGAATTGACGAACATGCCAGAGTCGCCCACCACCAGCCAGCCATTGCCATAAATTTGCGGGATGGCTTTATAGCCGCCTTCGGGTATCAGGTGCGCGGCGTATTCCTTCATCTCCCCGCCTTCCAGCAAAGGTTTGACGGAGGGATGCCCTTTCAGGTCTTCTAGCAGCTGGTGGGGCGAAACCGCTTGTTTTTTGAAGTCGGAGAGCATGCAGCCCACGCCGATGGTGAGAGACTCTTTGTTGGTGTACAGGAAGCCCGTGCCCATCATGCCCTTGGTGATTTTCCCGACCATCTCAATAACCACGCCCGCATCGCCCGACAGGTTAAAGCGGCTCTCGATGGTTTCCTGGGGCATGAAATGGATTTCCTTCACGGCCAGCGCCACATCACCAGGATTCAACTCCGGACGAAAGCCCGCCTTGCGGGCCAGGACAGAATTCACCCCATCGGCGAGGATGACAAGGTCGGCGAATACCGAGCCACCCATGCGGTCGGTCTGTACGCCGATAACGCGATCGTCATCCATGATCAAATCGCTGACCGTGGTTTCACAAATCAGCAGTGCGCCCGCTTCCTGGACTTTCTGCGAAAACCACTTGTCGAATTGGGCGCGGATGATGGTGTAGCGATTGTAGGGCGGCTTGTTGAAAGTGTTCGAGCGGTAGTGCGCACCCATGTAGGACTCATCATCCATCATCCACATGCGTTGTTCAATGATGTGGCGTTCAAGCGGGGCGTCGTCGCGAAAATCGGGGATGATGCGCTCTAAAGCATCGGAATACAGGATGGCGCCTTGCACATTTTTCGAGCCGGGATACTCCCCCCGCTCCAGCTGCAATACCTTGAGCCCGGACTTGGCCAGGGTGTAGGCTGCGGCGTTACCGGAGGGGCCGGCGCCAACCACAATCACGTCAAATTTTTCAGCCATCATGTTTCTCCTTAGCTGGCCATCTTTGCTACAGCAAGCTGCTGCTTGAAGGCTTGCGTCAGCGCCGGAAGGATGGTCATGGCATTACCCACGATGCCATAGGTTGCAAAGTCAAAAATCGGTGCGTTGGGATCATTGTTGATGGCAATGATCACGTCCGAATCGGCCATGCCGACGCGATGTTGCACCGCCCCTGAAATGCCCGCTGCGATATAGAGCTTGGGCCTGACGGTCTTGCCGGACTGGCCTACCTGGCGATCCAGCTCCACCCAGCCCGCCTGCACAACCGGGCGTGAGGCGCCGACTTCTGCGCCCAGCAACAGGGCAAGATCCCAGATCAGTTGGAAGTTTTCCGGGTTCTTCATGCCGCGGCCGCCTGAAACAATGATGTCAGCAAAGGCCAGCTGCGGCTTGTCTTGCTGGTTATCCGGGATGTATTCAAGAACCTTGGTGACAATCTCCGCTTCCATCATGCCCAGCGGATGCTGGATGATGGTGCCGGTGCGTGACGTATCGCGATTCGGCATGGCCATGACGCGGGGGCGCACGGTGGCCATCTGTGGCCGGAAGTTCAGGGTCAGGATGGTGCACAGCAAGCTGCCGCCAAAGGTCGGGCGCGAAGCGGCGAGGCTGCGGTTTTCCATGTCAATGTTAAGTTCGGTGCAGTCGGCGGTCAGCCCGGTTTTTAGCGTTGTCGCCACGCTGCCCGCCAGGTCACGGCCTTGTGTTGTTGCGCCCAGCAGTAGGATTTCCGGCTGATAGGCATTGACTAAATCGGTCAGGCCTTTGGTAAAAGGCTGGTTGCGGTAGTTGCCAAGAACCACGTCTTCCATCAGGTAACAGTGGTCTGCGCCATGGAAGAATGCCTCCTCGCAAAAACGTCGCGTGGCGAGACTCGGCGCCCCCAACACCACGCCGGATAAAGGCACTTCAAGCTTGTCGGCTAATTTGCGCCCTTCACCGAGCAGTTCCCAGGAGACGGGATGAACTCCGCCCTGCTCATGCTCGATGAATACCCAGACGCCCTTGTAGGCCTTGAGTTCATCCGATAATTCGTATTTGCCTTTGCCGGATTTTTTGGCAGGGACTCTGGTTTCCTCACTCATGACTTTTCCTAAGCGGCCTGTTTGACGACGGCTTCACTCGCGGAAGGATGCTGAGTGAAGAGTTTGGATACTAAAGTCAGCGCAAGATCACGCGGTTCGCCACTTTCGCTCTCGATGATCTCCGCACGCTGGGTCTTGGCTTGCGGCGCGAACACTTTGCTCACGACGGTGGGCGAACCTTTGAGGCCGATTTTGCTGACATCTTCAATGCCGGCAGCAACGCGGTCCCAAATCTTGAGTTGGTGGCGCGCGGCGCGAAACATGTTGTCCATGGTGGCAAAGCGCATTTCGTTGGTGCCTTCGAGCATGGTGACAAGGCAGGGCAGTTGGGTCGTCAATACTTGCACTCCCCCTTCGGCCCGGCGCTGGACTTGTATCGTGCGGCTGGTGGTATCCACCGAATCAACTTGCGAGACATAAGTCAGCAACTGCATGTCCATCCGCTTGGCGATGCCCGGGCCGACTTGCGCCGTATCGCCATCAATGGTCTGTTTGCCGCAGAACACCATGTCCACTGCCTGGTTCTTGGAAATTTGATTGATTGCGGCAGCCAGGGCAAACGAGGTTGCCAGGGTGTCCGCGCCGGCAAAGGCACGGTCGGTGACGAGAATCGCTTCATCAGCGCCGTAGGAGATGCATTTTCGCAGTGCCGCTTCAGCTTGGGGCGGCCCCATGGTGATGACCGTGACACAGCCGCCATGGATGTCCTTGAGCCGCAACGCCTCTTCCAGCGAAAACAGGTCGTAGGGATTGACGACGGCTGGAACCCCCTGGCGCATGATCGTGTTGGTCACGGGATGCACGCGAATTTGCGCGCTGTCCGGAACCTGTTTTATGCAAACAACAATATGCATGATAGTTGCTCCACTTAATGAGGCGTGTTCATGCGCGCGAGGGCATGGTTTCACGCAGTTTGTCGATTGAGAAACTTTTGGCCTCGGCATCCTGGAAAACTTTCATGACTTTTTCCCGGGCGGCCGAAGAGCTGACGAAATCCCCATAGGCCTTTAGCAGCAGGCTGCGGTAGCGCTGGTACATGGCGCCGTCGTCCAGGTCAGCCAAGCCATTTTCCTGGCGCAAGTATTGGTAAAAGCGCTTGAGAATGTGCAAGCGATTGACATGCACAACGTTCTCGTCAAAAGGGATACAGAAAAATTCAAGAAACTCTTCTGCGGCGGACAGCTTGCTCAAGCGCTCAATTAGCGGGTTCATGTTGGTGGCCTTCAGGGGGTTAAAGGGTGAGTGCGGCGGCAAAGGCGGGTTCGGTACAGGTGTCGTTGCAAGTTGTGCAACCGGATGATTCGTTAGGGGTTTCCTTCTTGATGGAGGCAACCTGCTTTTCCAGAGCGTCTATGCGATCCAGCAGGCAAGAGATGGCTTTGCCGACGGGATCTGGCATCTGGTGGTGGTCAAGATCTATGCCTTGCGCGGTAATGCGGCGATCGCTTTTTGGCAATACCATGCGGCCGGGAATGCCGACGACTGTCATTCCTGCAGAGACATCGCCGATGACAACGGAGTTGGCGGCGATGCGCGCATTGCGGCCAATGGTGACTGGGCCCAGTATCTTGGCGCCGGCACCGACCACAACGCCGGATTCCAGCGTCGGGTGGCGTTTGCCCGGGTTCCATGAAGTCCCGCCGAGCGTGACGCCATGATAAAGCGTCACGTCGTCCCCAATGTCTGCGGTCTCGCCAATGACGACGCCACAGCCATGGTCAATAAAAAAACGCTGGCCTATGGTGGCGCCGGGGTGAATGTCGATATCTGTTACCAGACGGGCGAAAAAGCTGATCAGCCGCGCCATGTAACGCCAGCCGAAACGCCACAAGCGGTGGGCGATACGGTGCAATATCAAGGCATGCACACCAGGGTAGATGGTGACGACTTCCAGCGTGTTGCGCGCAGCCGGATCGCGGCTGAAAACGCAGCGTACATCGTCGCGCAGTGTTCGCCAGAGATTCGATGGCTTATGGGTTGGCGCGCTGGTTGGCAAACTGCTTGGCGCACCGGTTTCCCGATTGGGCGAGGCGGCCTGCTTGAGCGCAGTCATTGTTTCCGGATCCGGGCGGTTCATGATGGTATGGCTTCGCAATGCGTGGTTTCAAGATAGAACCGCTTGAGATCGGTGGCGGAGGGCGGGTTCTTGGTGGTTATGGCATGATCGCGAATACGTGCCAGCAGTAGTTCAGCCTCAATGTCGGAGAGCAATAAACCCAGCTGGGCGTAGGCATCAATCACAGCGCGTGAGCCGGAATGCTTGCCAAGTATGGTGCGATGCTGACGTCCGACTTCAGCCGGGTCAAAGCCCTGATAGTTGCTTGGGTTCTTGAGCAGGCCATCGACATGAATGCCTGCCTCATGGGTAAATACGCCTTCGCCGACGATGCTTTTATTGGCCGCCACGTTGCGTCCCGAGGCGAGTTCTACCATGCGTGAAATAGACGGGAAATGATGGCTGTCAATGGAGACTTCAACGCCGTACAAATGGCGCAAGGCCATCACGACTTCTTCCAGCGCGGCGTTGCCTGCACGCTCGCCCAGGCCATTGACTGTCGTGTTGGCATGGGTCGCCCCGGCACGCAGGGCGGCGAGGGTGTTGGCTGTGGCCAGGCCAAGGTCGTTATGCGCATGGATCTCGATTTCAATATCACTGATGTCGCGCAATTGCTTGATGCGGGCCCAGGTAGAAAAGGGATCAAGCAGCCCCAGCGTGTCAGCAAATCTGAAGCGGCGCGCCCCCGCAGCTTGCACAGTGTCCACGACACGCAGTAAAAATTCCGGATCTGCGCGCGAGGCATCTTCGCCGCCCACACAGACATCCATGCCCAAGTCAAAAGCGCGGCCGACATAATCGCGGATGGTCTGCAATATCCACTCACGCGAACGGTTAAGCTTGTGCTCGATATGGATATCCGAAACGGGTATTGAGAGATTCACCAAATCCGCATGGGAAAGCGCCGCGGCGACAAGATCCTTTTCGCACATGCGCCCCCAGACCATCGTTTGGCTTGGCAGGCCCAGCGAGGTAATGGCACAGATGACTTCCAGCTCAGCCGAACCCATCACCGGGATGCCGATTTCCATTTCCGGCACACCTGCCTTTGCCAGCGCACACGCGATGGCGATTTTCTCTTCTGGCGAGAAAGCCACACCGGCGGTTTGTTCGCCGTCGCGCAATGTCGTGTCATTGATGGTAACCATGATGTCTGGATAGATTGGCCATTGAGTTGGAGGATTCTGTATGTTCTCTATTGAGCAAGTCGTATGCCAGTACAGGAAGGTTATCTAATGATCTTTATATTCAGTATGTTGGATTGGTTTTATGATGCGGCCCGGTAAGCTTGGTGGGTGGGGGTGTCGCGTTTGTCGTATTTGCAACAGGGGTACTCAATCGTGTTCGCTGGCGAGATTCAGCGTATAGCGTGGCAGCTCTATGGTCAGGTCATCTTGCCGCAGCACGACCTGGCAGGAGAGGCGCGAGGCGGCTTCAACACCCCAGGCGCGATCGAGCTGGTCTTCCTCGTCTTCCGCCGCAGGCGTCAGGCTGTCAAATCCTGTACGCACAATGACATGACAAGTGGAACAGGCACAGGATTTTTCGCACGCGTGTTCGAGCTTGATGCCATTGCGCAGCAGCGCATCGCACAAAAAGGCGCCGCTGCGCGCGGCGAAGGATGCACCGTCAGGGCACAGGGAGGGGTGAGGCAAAACGGTGATTACGGGCATGGCGGTGGCCTTTGCAAGTGGTTAAGCCGGAACGGGTTTGGCGCTGGCGAAGTCTTCAAGTCTTTGCCCGGCCAATGCCGTTTTGACGCTGGCATCCATGCGCCGTGCGGCAAACGCCTGCGTGGCTTGATTAAGCGCGTCGCAAGCTGTTTTTAGCGCCTTGACGCTGTCGTTGCCACCCGTTTCGATGATGTCGGCCAACGCATGCAGGCAACGCGTAATTTCCATGCGTTCCGGCGGCGAAAGGAACTTCTCTCCATCTTCAGCCAGTGCCGCTTCGGTTGCATCAATCAGCCGCCGCCCTTCAACCTGGTTTTCACGCAACATGCGTATCTTCATGTCGAGTTCAGCGCCGCTATAGGCTTCCTCCAGCATGTGCGCAATCTGCTCGTCTTGCAGGCCGTAGGAGGGTTTGACCACTACCGCCGCTTCAATGCCACTGCTTTGTTCACGTGCCGAGACGCTCAGCAGGCCGTCCGCATCAATCTGGAAGGTGACCCGTATATGTGCCGCGCCAGCCACCATGGGCGGAATGCCGCGCAGGTCAAAGCGGCCCAGCGAGCGGCAGTCGGATACCAGTTCGCGCTCGCCTTGCACGACATGGATGCTCATGGCGGTCTGTCCATCCCTGAAGGTCGTGAACTCCTGGGCGCGTGCCGTAGGGATGGGCGAATTGCGCGGAATGATTTTTTCCGCCAGCCCCCCCATGGTCTCCAGGCCGAGTGACAGCGGACAGACATCCAGCAGCAGCCATTCATCGCCTTTGCGGTTGCCAGCCAATACATTGGCCTGCATGGCCGCGCCAATCGCCACGACCTGATCAGGATCGAGATCGGTTAAAGGCGGCTGTTTGAAAAAGTCAGCCACGGCCTGGCGGATATTGGGCATGCGTGTCGAGCCGCCCACCAGGACGACGCCTTTGATATCTTCTACGCCCAGGCCCGCATCACGCAAGGCTTTGCGCGTGGGTTTGAGTGTATTGGCAACCAGGTCGGCAGTCAGTTCAAAGAACTTTTCCTGGGTCAGCGTCAGGCAGATGGATTGCTGGCTGCCCAGCGTTGCCGTGATTGGCGCTGAGGCCGCGCTGCTAAGCGTTTCCTTGGCGCTGCGCGCCAGCGTCAATAGCCGCCGTGCATCCTGCGGACTCGGCGTGGGGAGGCGGGTGGTGGCCAGGATCCATGCATAGATGCGCTGGTCAAAATCATCGCCACCGAGCGAGGAATCGCCATTGGTCGCCATTACTTCAAATACACCACGCGATAGTCTGAGGATGGAAATATCAAAAGTTCCGCCACCCAGATCAAAAATCGCAAAGACGCCTTCCGAAGCATTGTCCAGCCCATAGGCGACCGCTGCCGCAGTGGGTTCATTCAAGAGGCGCAGCACGTTGAGGCCTGCGAGGCGTGCCGCATCCTTGGTGGCCTGGCGCTGGGCATCGTCAAAATAGGCGGGCACAGTGATCACCGCGCCGGTCAATTCATTGCCCAGCGCAGCCTCGGCGCGCAGGCGCAGGGTGCGCAGGATGTCGGCGGATACTTCCACCGGGTTTTTCAGGCCCGCGCTGGTTTCGATGCTCACCATGCCGGGCGCGTCGACAAAGGCATAAGGCATGTCGCTCACATTGCTGACGTCGCGCAGGCCCCGCCCCATCAGGCGCTTGATGGATGACAGGGTATTGTGCGGATCATCGCTTTGGCTGGCCTGGGCTTCGTGGCCGACAACGGCTTTTGCGCCAGCGCCCAGATAACGCACCACGGAAGGCAGCAAGGCGTGCCCGGCTTCGTCGCGAATCACCGAGGCTTCTCCGCTAAACACGCTCGCTACCAGCGAGTTGGTGGTGCCCAGGTCAATGCCTACTGCCAGCCGATGCTGGTGTGGTGCGGCACTCAGGCCGGGTTCGGCAATCTGTAATAGCGCCATGGTTCAGACGGCGAAGCTCTCGCCACAGCCGCACTCGTTTTTCACGTTGGGATTGTTGAACTTGAAGCCTTCATTCAAGCCCTCACGCACAAAGTCGAGCTCGGTGCCGTTGATGTAAGGCAGGCTTTTCGGGTCGATGAGCACAGTGACGCCATGACTTTCAAAGTGCAGGTCGTCCTTGTCGGCGGCGTCGGCAAATTCCAGCGCGTAGGCCATGCCGGAGCAACCGCTGGTCTTGACGGCAACACGCAAGCCAATGCCACCCCGTTTGGCAAGAAAAGTCTGCACGCGCTTAGCGGCGCTTTCAGTGAGTGTGACGCCCATGGTGAAGTCCTTTCAAAAATTATTTACACGGAAAAAGAACTGCCACAACCGCAGGTCGACGTCGCGTTCGGGTTTTTGATGACAAAGCGCGAGCCTTCCAGGCCTTCTTCATAGCTGATCTCGGCACCCGTCAGGTATTGCAGGCTCATGGTGTCAATGAGCAACGAGACACCATTTTTTTCGAGCGTGAAGTCATCTTCCTTGGCCGCCTCGTCGAAGGCAAAACCGTAGGAAAAGCCGGAGCAACCGCCGCCGGTAACGTAGATGCGCAGTTTGAGATCAGGGTTGCCTTCTTCCGCGATCAACTCACTCACCTTGGTGGCGGCGGAATCGGAAAAAATGACGGGTATTGCATCAATCACGGTGGCGTTCATTTTGGGCCTCTCTCGAAATTAGGACAGCGTTCAACAACGGTCAATGGGCTGCTTCAGGCTGCAGGCTCGCAGACGGGGTGGGTCGTGGTGACTTCGCCGCCGCTGTGTTTGGCGCGATAGTCAGCAACAGCCGCCTTGATGGCATCCTCAGCCAGGATGGAGCAATGAATCTTCACCGGGGGCAGCGCGAGCTCTTCGGCAATCGCGGTGTTCTTGATTTCCAGCGCCTGATCCAGCGTCTTGCCCTTGACCCATTCGGTGACCAGCGAGGAGGAGGCGATGGCCGAGCCGCAGCCATAGGTCTTGAATTTGGCGTCCTCGATGATGCCGTCCTTGCCGACCTTGATTTGCAGCTTCATCACATCGCCGCAGGCCGGCGCGCCCACCATGCCGGTGGCAACTGTGTCGTCATCCTTGGCAAAGCTGCCCACATTGCGCGGCTTTTCGTAGTGATCCAGAACTTTTTCGCTGTAAGCCATTTCATTTCTCCTGTCCTGGCAAATGCCAGTAAAAAATCACCAAAACCCTTTCCGTACAGCGGAAAGCCATTCAGCCACCCCCGCAGGGCTTCGCACCAAGAGGAAGGGTGGGTTGGGAAGGGTCGCTTAGGCAAGGGCCTCTTAATGCGAAGCCCACTGCACACTGTTGATGTCAATGCCATCCTGATGCATTTCCCATAACGGCGACATTTCCCGCAGGTGGCCAATGCTCTTTTTGAGTAGTGCGATGGCAAAATCCACATCCTCGCTGGTGGTCCACCGACCCAGGGTGAACCGGATTGAGCTGTGCGCCAGTTCGTCAGGCAAGCCCAGCGCACGCAACACATAGGAGGGTTCCAGGCTGGCCGAAGTGCAGGCCGAGCCACTGGAAACGGCAATATCCTTGATGGCCATCATGAGTGATTCACCTTCCACGAAGTTGAAGCTGATGTTCAGGTTGTGCGGTACGCGTTGTTCCAGGTCGCCATTGACATGTACAGCATCAATGCCATTGCTGAGCCCTGTCAGCAGCCTGTCGCGCAGCATGCGGATGCGCTCGTTCTCTGCCCCCATTTCGGTGCGGGCAATGCGGTAGGCTTCACCCATGCCCACGATCTGGTGGGTGGCCAGCGTGCCCGAGCGCATGCCGCGCTCGTGCCCGCCGCCGTGTATCTGCGCTTCGAGCCGCACGCGTGGTTTCCGCCGTACATACAGCGCGCCTATGCCCTTGGGGCCGTAAGTCTTGTGCGCCGACAGGGACATGAGGTCCACTTTGAGCGTTGATAAATCAATCGCTACCTTGCCGGTGGCCTGGGCGGCATCAACATGCAACAGCACGCCCTTGGCGCGGCAGATTTCGCCGAGTGCCGCAATGTCCTGCACCACACCAATCTCGTTATTCACAAACATGACGGAGGCCAGTATGGTGTCAGCGCGCAGTACAGCCTTGAATTTTTCCAGGTCCAGCAATCCATTGGCTTCCACATCCAGATAGGTGACTTCAAACCCATCGCGCTCCAGTTCGCGCATGGTGTCCAGCACCGCTTTGTGTTCAGTCGCGAGGGTGACCAGGTGCTTGCCTTTCGCTTTGAGAAATTGCGCTGCGCCTTTGATGGCCAGATTGTTCGACTCGGTTGCCCCGGAAGTCCACACAATGTCCTTGCTGTCGGCGCCGATCAGGGCAGCGACTTCCTGGCGGGCGTCTTCAACGGCACGTTCGGCATCCCAGCCATAGGCATGCGATCGGCTGGCCGGGTTGCCAAACTGTTCGGACAGATAAGGAATCATTTTCGCGGCGACACGGGGATCCACCGGTGTGGTGGCCGAGTAATCGAAATAAATGGGCAGTTTGCTCATGCGTGCTCCTTACTTGTTGAGTGGTTTGCTGACATCACGTTTGGTGCCGTCGCAGGTCTATCAGCAAAGAGCGCGCCAGTGTTAATTGAGTTTAATAACGCTTTGATGTTAAAAGTATATTTTTAATATGTTTGATCCTTGGCCGCGTTTTTCCTGGTTGATTTGTCTGGTTTTGTCGTCTTTCTTACAGGGATGTTTGCTTCAGGCGGCATGGCATGGCTTGAGCCATTGGCGCTTGCCAGCCCACGCCTGTAAACAAGAGGAATTGGCGTGAATATTGCATTGCAACAAGGTAAATTATCGGACGCTACATTGTTGCAACATGCAAGGCTTGGTTTTCTGCACGAGATGAAGTCTTTCAAGCCAAGCGCGTCCCTATCGAAATGTATGTTCAGATATGCAAACGAGAGGTATCCCATGGCCACCAATTACAGCAGGGACGGCGATCTAGAGCTGGTGACTATTTATGAAATCAGCAAGATTCTGAGTTCGTCCCTGGACCTGTCCAAGACCCTGCATGATGTTCTGAATCTCTTGGCCAGCCACCTCGGCATCCGGCGCAGCATGATCATTCTGGTGCAGGATACGGGCGAGTTGCACATGGTTAGTGCAGTCGGGCTGTCAAGGGAGGAAATCCAGCGTGGCCGCTACTCGGCGGGCGAAGGTGTGACCGGGCGGATATTCAAGACGGGCATGGCGCTGGTGATTCCCGATATCACCCACGAGCCGCTATTCCTTAATCGGACGGGTTCGCTTGACGCAACCGACAAGGACGTGGCGGCTTTCATCGGTGTGCCGATCAAGGCAGGTGGCGAGACGATCGGGGTGATGAGTATCCATCGCGCCACTGACAAGCATGTGCGCAGTTTCGAGAAAGACCAGCGCTTTTTGACCATGGTTGCGAATCTGATCGGCCAGACAGTGCGCCTGCATCAAAGCATCGTCGCCGAACGCACGGAGTTGGTGCGCGAGAAGACGCGCTTGCAGAAAGAATTGCATGGCAAATACAGCATCAAGAATGTGATCGGCGTATCCAAGCGCATGCAGGAGGTTTTCGCCGAAGTGCATCAGGCGGCGCCCAGCCGCGCTACGGTACTGTTGCGTGGCGAGAGCGGCACCGGCAAGGAGGCGGTGGCGCGTGCCATCCATTTTTTGAGCCCGCGCAAGGATGCGGCTTTCATCAAGGTGAACTGCGCGGCGTTATCGGAAACCCTGCTCGAATCAGAATTGTTTGGTCACGAAAAAGGCTCTTTCACTGGCGCACAGGGCGAGCGCAAGGGGCGCTTTGAAATGGCCAATGGCGGCACCTTGTTTCTGGATGAGATTGGGGATATTTCCCCGGCATTTCAGGCCAAGCTGTTGCGTGTGTTGCAGGAGCGGGAATTCGAGCGGGTGGGCGGCAACCGCACGATACATGTCGATGTGCGCTTGATTACGGCGACCAACCGTGATTTGGAAAAAGCCGTGGCGGCGAACGAGTTCCGCGCCGACCTGTACTATCGCATCAATGTTGTGAGCATTTTTCTGCCCCCACTGCGTGAGCGGCGCGAAGACATCCCGTCGCTGGTGGAACACTTCATTGGCAAGTTCAACAAGGATAACCAACGCAGTATCCATATCGCCCCTGACGCCATGGACATCGTGCTGAATTGTTACTGGCCCGGCAATGTGCGCGAATTGGAAAATTGCATCGAGCGTGCGGCCACCATGACGCAGGGCAACGCGATCCATGGCCTGAACTTTCCTTGCACCCACCATCGCTGCCTGACGCAAGTGCTGCATGTGCCGGCGACGCCAGGGCGCGCACTTGCTGCACCTGTGGCACCAAATGCCGCCTTTGTTCCCATCGAGGCGATCCATGCGGTGCCCATGCCTTCTGCCGAGCCTGCCATCGCGCATGCGGCCGGGGCGGGTTCGGGTGCCAATCCGGGCGCCAACTCAGGCGCGGGCCGTCCTGCCTCTGAACGCGATCGTCTTGTCTGGGCGATGGAGCAGTGTGGCTGGGTGCAGGCCAAGGCCGCCCGTCTGCTGAATCTCACGCCACGACAAATGGGCTATGCGCTGCAAAAGCACAGCATCGAGATTAAACATTTCTGATACATGGCCTGCATGGCCTCAACTTGCCGCAGACGAAAAAAGTCGGCGCTGGCGGTACGGCGTTAAACCTGGAAACCGCCGTTGGAAGTGGCCAGCCGAGATTTCCAGGTTAAAGCGCCATGAGCGGGCACTGAGGCGATAAGCCAGTAAAACCGGCGCACCCTCCGCAGGGAGGTTTCTATTGGGTCCGCTTTGCCCGGTTATGACACAGCGCGCTTGCCCAGGTATTTCAAGCGAATCATGCCGCGAAGAAAAAGGGCATTTCGCCATTTGGCTTGTCGGGTTTGCCACAAAATTCACGACAAGATAGGGATTTGATGTCGCGAATGGCACGCATGCGGATCATGCGGAATTTTTATAATTTATTGATTTTAAATAAAAAATAAAGGTGGCATGGTTCTGGCTAAACCTTGCCCGACAGGATTCCATTCGGGATCCGCGAACAGACCGGGGGCTAGCCATGCAGGAAACAACGTATGTCGATGTTGGCAACATCAAGCCGATAGCACAAACAACACAGTTGAATGCGCTGCTTGATAAGGTTGCCGAGCACAAGGGGTGCGGCACCAGTGGGGGTTCTGGAAAAGCCAGCTGTGGTTCTTCCGATGGTCCGGAAGACATGGATCCCGAGGTATGGGAGAAGGTCAAGAACCATCCGTGTTATTCCGAAGAAGCGCATCACCACTATGCCCGCATGCACGTGGCGGTGGCGCCAGCCTGCAATATCCAGTGCAACTATTGCAACCGCAAGTATGACTGCGCCAATGAGTCCCGCCCCGGCGTGGTGAGTGAAAAGCTCACGCCGGAGCAAGCTTCCAAGAAAGTGCTGGCCGTGGCCTCCACTATCCCGCAAATGACCGTGCTGGGCATTGCCGGACCTGGGGATCCCTTGGCTAATCCTGAAAAGACGTTCAAAACGTTTGAGCTCATTGCCAGGACCGCGCCAGACATCAAGCTATGCCTGTCCACCAATGGGCTCACCTTGCCGGACCATGTCGATACCATCGCCAGTTTCAATGTCGATCACGTGACCATCACGGTCAATATGGTGGACCCCGAGATCGGCCAGCACATCTACCCGTGGATCTATTACAAGAAAAAGCGTTACACCGGCATTGATGCCGCACGCATACTGACCGAGCGTCAGATGCAGGGGCTGGAGATGCTGACCGAGCGCAAAATCCTGTGCAAGATCAACTCGGTGATGATTCCCGGCATAAACGACAAGCATCTGGTTGAAGTCAACCGCGCGGTCAAGTCACGCGGCGCTTTCCTGCACAACATCATGCCGCTGATTTCCGCGCCCGAGCATGGCACGGTGTTTGGCCTGAATGGCCAGCGCGGGCCCACGGCGCAGGAACTCAAGGCGTTGCAGGATTCCTGCGAGGGCGAGATGAACATGATGCGCCACTGCCGCCAGTGCCGCGCCGATGCGGTGGGCCTGCTGGGCGAAGACCGCAGCGCCGAGTTCACCACCGAGAAGATTGACGCGATGGAAGTGGTGTATGACGCCGAGACGCGCAAGGCGTATCAGGAAACCGTTGAGCAGGAGCGCCAGGCTACTGTCGCCGCCAAGAACGCCGAGAAGGAGCAACTGGCGCAGCTGGCCGATGCGGAAGGCATCAGCATGCTGATCGCTGTGGCTACCAAGGGGCACGGCAAGATCAATGAACACTTTGGCCATGCCACCGAGTTCCAGATCTATGAAGCCACAGCCAAGGGCGCCAAGTTCGTCGGCCATCGCCGTGTCGACCTGTATTGCCAGGGCGGCTATGGCGAAGAGGATTCGCTGCAAACCGTCATCCGTGCCATTAACGATTGCCATGCCGTGTTCGTGGCCAAAATTGGTGGCTGTCCCAAGGATGACCTGAAAAAGGCGGGCATTGATCCGGTCGATAAATATGCCAATGCGTTTATCGAACAATCGGCCATCAGCTACTTCATGGCGTATGTCGGCAAGGTACAGTCCGGCGAAATCGTGCATCAGGTGAGGGGTGACGCCGACATTCGCCAAGGCGCTTATACCGCTGCTGTCGCTTAATTTCTAAAGGAGATTCAACATGGCTTACAAAATTATTGGTTCGCAATGCACAGGTTGTTCGGCCTGTGAGCCGGAGTGCCCGAACGTTGCCATCTACGAAAAAAATGGCGTGTTCATGATCAATCCCAAAAAGTGCACCGAATGTATTGGCCACTTTGACGATGCGCAGTGCGCGGCGGTTTGTCCGGTCGATAACACCTGTGTGATCGACACTTCCCAACCCAGATATCAGGCTGCCTGACATGAACATAACCATTACAAATGCCGCTGAAAAATTCATGCGCCGGATGGTGCGGTTTGGTGGTGCCGGAGAAGATGCCGGTTTTCGCTTGACCGTATCCCCTGGCGGTTGTTCTGGCTATTCCTCGGCGTTCTCCGTCGAGGCAGCGCCCCTGCCGGGCGATGCGGCGGTCGTGATCAACGGCGTCAAGCTCTTTCTGCCCGCCGAAAGCCGGTTGATGCTGGACGGTATCACGATTGATTTTGCCGATACGCCAACCCAGTCCGGCTTGACGTTCGTTAATCCGAATGCGGCGGGTTGCGGCACTTGCGGCAGCTCGACCGGGTCGCATTCCCATGTGAAAGTCGATATTTCAGCCATTCAGCGCAGCGCCGTCTGAAATGGAGGAAATTCTCATGTCCCTAGCCATGGCGTCGCCTGCTCAGTCAGTTCAACCAGTGCCGTCTGCGACCGTGCCGCAACTGGCTGACACTGCTGCCGATTGGCTAGAAGGGCTTGAGAATGCCTGCCTGGGGCAAGGCCTTCCTGCGGAGGCTGAGCTGGCGTTGCGTCTGGCTAGCGTTGCCTATCACGCTGAGGAAGCCGAATCGGAACAGCATTTGTTGCGGGCATTCGATCTGGCGCCAGAGCATCCTGCAACGCATATTGCGCTCTACCGCTTTTATTTTTATCGCAACCGGCTGGCTGAGGCGCTAACCGTGGGCTTGCGCTGCTTGACGCATGCGGCGGCGATGAATGGTTTGGCCGCCGACTGGCAGAGCGTCACGCCCGA
This sequence comes from Rhodocyclaceae bacterium UBA5602, assembly GCA_002424865.1. Taxonomy (GTDB): domain Bacteria; phylum Pseudomonadota; class Gammaproteobacteria; order Burkholderiales; family Rhodocyclaceae; genus Rugosibacter. The sequence continues at coordinate 26,013 of DILC01000015.1, forward strand.
CCAGGCGGATTTCGATGAATACTCGGCCCTGCCACGCTTTTATTTGTTTACCTTGAAAGGCTGCGCCTACCTGAATTTGCGCCTTGGCAACCTGGACCATGGCGGCGAGATGCTGGCCAAACTGATGGCGCTTGACGCCAGGGACAGGGTGGGCGGTTCTGTTTTGCAAGGTGTGCTTGACCGTATGGGTGAGGACGATGACGACTGAAGACTTCGCCGCCATCGACTGGCAGGGGCAGCCTGTGGATTGCGCGACCTGCGGCCAGCGCGAGCTGCTTCTGGCGGGCAAGTGCCAGCTGGGCCACGCCTGCATTGCCGACCGCTATGCCAAGCGCGTGGATCGGTTTTTCAAATGGAATCCGCCTGTGGCGAACGCAAGCCTCAGCCACCCGTATTTTGAAGTGCGCGCGATTGCCGCCAAGCATGCGGATATTTTTCACCTGGCGGCCTTGCTGTCAGACCCGGACGAGACGGTGCGCTGGAGTGCCGTGCAGCGTTTGCCTGACCGGTATCTGGAAAAGTTGTTTGACGACCCGCACCGCGAGGTGCGCATTCGCGTGGCCAATCAGCTAGACCCGGCACGCCTGAAATGCATGCTGCACGACCCGGACTATTACGTGCGCACGGTCGTCGCGCGTCGCCTGCCACTGGCACTCTTGCCGCAAATGCGCGGGGATCCCGACCGGCAAGTGCGCATTGAAGTCGTGCGGCGGCTGGCAGTGCCCGCCTTGCTGGACATGGCCAGGGACGCTGACGCGGCGGTACGTGTCGAGGTGGCAAAACGCTTGCCCGCTGGCTTGCTCGGACCGCTCCTGAACGATGAGGACTGGCAGGTGCGCTACGAAGTCGCACAGCGGACTCATCTTTCAGCGCTGGTTTCCTTGCTGGATGACGAGGATGAGGCGGTGCGTGAAGTTGCGCGGCAGCGGCGCGATGGCAGCCATGGCACTGAAAGCGGCATTGAACATTCCGAGGAGCCCGAACATGGATGACGTACGCATACCCAAGTTCCAATGGGGGCAACCCGTATTGGCCGTTATCGACCTGCGCAACGATGGCTCCTACCCGGATTGCGTCGCCGACGAGCTGCTGGCGGAGCGGGGAGCGCAAGGTGAAATAGTCCAGGTCGGCAGCCATGTGGATACACAAACGCCGATTTATCTGGTCGAGTTCCCCAATGGCCGCGTGGTGGGTTGTCTGGAAGAAGAAATCATTGCGGCGGCTTTGGTCACGGGATGATGGCCATGCTTTCCTCGCCACCCTCTGCCATGGTGCGATACCACGAGGCCCAAGCGGCTGGTGGTGCGGTACAAGCAACGGCGCTTGACCGGCGCCGCATCGAACGCGCCTTGGAAGGCCGGGTGCGCTATCGCTATGTCACGCCACAGCTGGCAGCTTGCCCCGGCGGGTATCGCATCCTCAGCCCGTGTTGTTCGCGCAACGTCGACCCACTGGGCGGCACGATCGACATCGCGCGTCTTGAGCGCCTTGACTTGGACGGGCAGCTCACGCTGTGGCGTTTGTATTCTAAGAATCATGCGTCTTCTGCGTGGGTGCTCCAGGCGGAAGGTCGGCTGCATGAGTTGCTCGACCTTCTCAAGGCAGACCCTGGCCGCGTGTTCTGGCAGTGATGCGATGAACGCCACGATCTATCTTGACCACAATGCCACCACGCAACCGGCTGCGGAAGTAGTGGCCGCCATGGCCGACACCCTGCTGCATTGCTGGAGCAATGCGTCCAGCGCGCACAGCATGGGTGGCGAGGCAAAGGGCCGTTTGGTCAAGGCGCGTGCCCAGGTTGCCGCGTTGCTTGGCGCCAGTCCGGCCGAGATCGTGTTTACCAGCGGCGCGACTGAAAGCAATCACATGGCCATTCTTGGCGCGCTCACCGCGCAACCGGGGAAAACGCATATTGTCAGCAGCACGGTAGAGCATCCGGCGACCTTGAAGTTGCTGGAGCATCTTGCAGCATTGGGGTTCGCCATTACCTATCTGGCGGTGGATGAACAAGGCCGTCTTGATCCGGCGCAGATTGAGGCCGCGCTGACGCCGCAAACCGCCGTGCTGAGCCTGATGTGGGCCAACAATGAAACGGGTGCGTTGTTTCCCATCGCTGCGGCGGCGCAAATGGCCAAGGCGAAAGGTGTCTGGTTTCACACCGATGCGGTGCAGGCGGTGGGCAAAGTTGACGTGGATATGCGCCAGATTCCCGTTGATTTGCTGTCCGTTTCAGCCCACAAGCTGCATGGCCCGCCGGGCGTTGGCGCGCTGTTCGTGCGCAAGGGGGTGCTGCTGCCACCGCTGATGTTCGGGCATCAGGAACGTCGCCG